>JBFXBK010000590.1:0-3950 GCA_050183255.1 Polyangiaceae bacterium
ATCACGAAGCCCGAGGCCCCGAAGGGGCTGGTCTTGAAGTTGATGTTGTGGAGGAAGTTCAGGCCGAGGTAGTTCACGTCGCCGCTTGGCGAGTCGATGTTGAATGGCGCAGTCCCCGTGTAAGCGCTCAGTGCGTTCGATGACGGGCCGCTCTTGACCAGACCTTGATAGGCGTACGCCTCACCCTTGGACTGATCCTCGAGGTGCCACAGCGAGGCGCCGATACGGGTCCCAGGGGCGACCTCATACATGTAGTCGGCGGTCGCGAGGTACACGTAGGAGAAGCGCGCGTCGCCTTCCGAGGCTTTGTCTGGCTGCGCCGCACCAATCGGAATGAACGAGAGCTTGCCTCGCCCGTAGGGCCCCGCGTTGGCGAACAGGCTGATCCCCGTGGCATCACTGCCGAGGTACGAGAGCTTGTAGCCGGTCTGGATGATGTCGAACAGCGACGTGATCGTCGGGTCGAAGATGCTGTCGTACACGCTGTGCGTGCCGATCAGGATCGACATCTCCAGCGGGTTCCGGGTTGGGTAGAACGCGACGTTGACGTTCTTGGTCTGGATGTTGACCTGATCCGCGTTGAAGCCACCGCCCTGGTTGTTCTGGACGGTGTTCGCCGCCAACCCCCAGGTGTAGTCGACTTCGAACTGCGCGCGGAACGTCGCGAGCCCATCGGCGAACGCTGGAGAGTAGCTGAGCACTGGGATCCAGCGCTGCTCCACGTAGGCATTGGTCGTGCTGCTGCCAACCGACGTCGAACTGCCAACGCCCTCTCCGGGCCCCAGCGGCCCCAGGGAGACGCCGCGCAAGCCCGAAGGATCGCCGAGCTGGTTCGTGAACGATCCCCGCACGAAGAAGTAGTTCAAGAGCGAGAGCTCTTGATGTTCTGGCTCCGCCGAGCGGTCGCTGTCCTGTTCCCAGGCCTCTGCGCCGAGCCCAGGCGGCGCCGGACCGGTGGGGGCGGCCGCTGCGACCCCAGTAGCACCGAGGATGCTGAGCCCCAGGGTAACCCCAACACCCAGCGCAACGCCGCGGCCGCGGGCGTGACTCGGTCGCCGCGCCCGCCGCTCGCTCGCCAGGTAACTCCTGTACGCCCCACCCGTCATGCTCATCTCTTCGGTCTCGTGCGTGTTCGTGAGTTCTTCCCGCGCGGGGCCGCTGGCGCAACCCCGCGGCGCGCTCACATATCCTCGGTGATGCGGTAGACCTGGACGGCGTCGCCAGTGAACGCAGCGCCGTTGAGCATCACGCTATCCGAGCCAACGGCGCCGTCCGCGCAGCGGATGCCGGTCGCGGTGTCCGCGAAGTAGAGCTCGAGCTTCAGCACGTCTGCGGTGATCGAGCCACGGCCCTCCTGGGCGAAGCCGCTGTAGCTGACCGTGAAGTCGAAGCAGTCGCCACCACCAGAGACGTTCTCGATCACGTAGCTCGTGCTGGCGAACTCGAGGACTGCACCGGGTGTGTTGCGATCACAGGTGCCCACGTCGCCCTGGTTCGGCGCGTCGTTGAGCGTGCCGAGGGTGCTCTTCACGCTAATGGTGCCACCCAGCGGGCGCATCTCGGTCTTGCTGTAGCACTGCGTGGCCTGACCCGCGTTGACAGCTTCCGGGATCCCATTCGGTGCCGCAGGGATATCATCGCCGGTCATGGTGAGCAGCTTGCCGTCGAGGTAGGCGTCGATCTGGCTGGGAGTCTGGAACTCCAGGCCCGCGCCTGCGCTACCGCCGGAGCCCCCAGTCGTGCCCCCGGTCCCGCCGTTGGTTCCGCCCGCAGTTCCGCCGGTCCCGCCGTTGGTCGTCCCGGCCGTTCCACCGTTGCTGGTTCCGCCGGCGCCGCCGTTCGCGGACTTGCCAGCGTCGGGGTCCGACCCGCAAGCGACCATGCCCAAGATTGCTGCGGTACCGATGATAAGCCTGATTTGATTCATGTCGTTCTCCCCTGGGGACGAGCCCCAATGCGTCATCGTTTGGTGAGCCGCGCGTTGGCGGCAGGTCCTCACACACACCGTTTGCGACCCCCCGCCTTGCTCGGAGTGGGTCGGCGACGTTCCCCGTTTCGAAGCGTCACCCGTGGCGCCAACGGTCGTCGGCGCGGTGCGGAGGCACACCTCAACACCGCGGCAGATTGTGCAGAGCAACATTTTCGTCGTCAAGAGAAAAGGAAACATTTCCGCAACGCACAATGAAAGCCTCAGAAACGCTTCGACTCCACAAAAGGCCCGTTGTTTTACGCGTTGAGTGCGGCACCGCGTGCCGCACGGCAGGCGCCGGCGAGCTCCGGTGTGCCGCGTCGCAGCAAACCCGCTGGGTGTCTTTGTGTTGCGGCGCAACATCGGGGTCTGCTAGCAAAGCTGCCGTGGGGCGCCTGACTTGCATCAGTGGCCCAACCGCGCATCGGTCGGGCGCCCCACGCTGAGTTGCTGCGCGCAATGCGTCGCGCGTGAGGAGCGGATTCGATGTCAGGAGCGTTTGGTGTTGGGATCGCGGGCTGGGGAACCTACTGGCCCGAGCAAGTACAGACCGCACGGGAAATCGCCGAGCTGAGCGGGCTGCCGGTCCAGGTCCTGGAGGAGAAGATCGGCGTACGTCAGAAGCGGGTCGCAGGTCCTGAAGACCACTGCTCCGTGATGGCGGCGAAGGCTGGGGAGGTCGCTCTGCGCCGCGCCGGTGTGGACGCCAATGACTTGGATCTGGTGCTCTATCATGGCAGCGAATTCAAGGATCACGTGGTGTGGTCCGCTGCGACCAAGGTTCAGGCGCTGCTCGGTTGCAGGCGGGCCGCCGCGTTCGAGGCGTATGCTTTGTGCGCTGGGACCCCGGTCGCGTTGAAGATCGCCAGGGGCCTGATGCGTGACGACGCATCGCTGCGCCGAGTGTTGCTGGTGACAGCGAGTCGAGAGTCAGACCTGGTGAGCTATCAGGACGCGGGAGCGCGTTTCATGTACACCTTCGGCGCGGGCGGTGGCGCGCTCTTGCTTTCGCGGGATCTGCCTGAGCATCACCTGCTCGGTTCCGCGGTGATCAGCGACGGCTCCTTGAGCGATAACGTCGTCATGCCCGCAGGTGGTAGTCGAAAGCCTTGCTCCGCGGAAACGACGGCGGAAGAGCACCGGTTGACGACGTGGCGCCTGGAGGAGATGGGGGCGCGCCTGGCTGAGGTGAGCATGCCCAACTTCGAAGCGGTGGTGCGTCGCGCATTGGAAGGCACCGGCAAGCAACCTCACGAGATCGCGTTCCTCGGTGCAGTGCACATGAAACGCTCATTTCACAAGGCGTTGCTCGATCGCCTGGGGTTGCCTGAAGACCGTGCGATATACCTCGAGGATTACGGCCACGTTCAGTCGGTCGACCAGGTGCTGGCACTGGAGCTCGCGGCGGAGCGCGGGCTGCTCACGTCGGGCGACCTCGTCGTGTTGCTGGGAGCCGGAACCGGGTACACCTGGAGCGCGACCGCCATCCGCTGGTAGCGCGTCTCAGCTGGAGCGCTTGGTGCGCTTGGCCCGGGGCTTCGGGGAGCCACGGGTGGCGGACGCAGGCGCACTCCGAGGCGCTCGCGGCGCGGCGTCGTTCGCGAGCTGGCCGGCCACGGCCTGTAGCGCGGCCTTCAAGTCTTCGATGTCCTGACGCAGCTTGCGCACATCGCCGGAGCTCGCCTCTTCAGGCTCCGGGTCAGACTCTGGTTCCGGTTCAGGTTCGGGCTCGGGGGGGGAGGGGAAGCGCTCCCGTGGCTGATACTCGGGCTCCCCTCCAGCGGCCCATGGTGTTTCCTTGCGGAACAGGCGCATGAAGGCGTCGGAGGCCGTGTATGGCCAGGTCGCGAAAGGAAAGACGCCGCTCATGGCCTCGGCGCTCTGGCGGCCCTTGAGGTAGAGCTCGAGAGAGGTGGACATGTAGCGCCCCAAGAACTCCGCGAGGGCCTCGTCCTTCATGCGGATCAGCTGGATCAACAGC
>JBFXBK010000591.1:0-3941 GCA_050183255.1 Polyangiaceae bacterium
CTGATCAGGAGCACATCTTGACCGCGCCTGTCGTGGCTCGTGGCGCCGCGAGCCTCGCGACTCATCCCCTCGCTCTTCAGCTGACGCCAGCAATCCGCGCCGTCGCAGTCCGCGCTGATCGGAGGAGGCGGTGCCAGCCGGCTGGCGACCAGCACCGCTTGACCGAGCGACGGGGCGCGCTCCAGGAGCACCATGCGGTAGTTGTCGAACGTCGCCAGACGCTGCGCGGCTAGGGACGCGAGGCCGAGGCTCAGCACCCAAACACCGAAATAGCCAGGCACACGCAAGCGACTGGGCGACGGCGCGACGTTGGAGCCGGAAATCACCCCCGCGACGCACAGTGCGGCGACGGCGAGACTGGCGTGAAACCCAGGGTAAAGTCGCACCAGCACCCAAGCGTTTGCCACCTCGAGCAACACGATCAGCCCCGCGCCCAGCGAGCGCAGCGTCCAGGGTCGCTCGGCAGCGAGGCGCGACGCCCGAGGCGCGAGCCACAGCAGGAATGCTCCCGCGACGCACGCTACCACCACGGCGAAACCCAACCGCCGCAGGGGATCCGCCAGGTGCCTGCCTCCCCCAACGGACCAGGCGGCAACGCCACTCCCGGCGCCCACGAGGCACGCCAGCAGCTGGCGGGAGCGAGCCGTGCCACGACGTAGCAGGCGGCCCAGCGCGGCACCGGTGAGGCCGCAGATACCGGCCAGCCCAAGCGCGGTCGGCGCGAGCCAGAGGGTACCGAACTGGATCTCCCAGACGCTCGCGAAGCGCCGCTCGCCGAGGAAGCTTACCGCGAACAGCTCGAGCGCCAACACGAGCCAGCTCGCAGCGATCCCAGACGCTCCCACGTTTAGAACCGCGAGGAAACGCTGAGCGCGCGCGCGCCGTTTTTGACGCGACGTCTGTGGCGCGCCGCTCGCTGCTACCTTGCTCGCCATGGGCGCCTAGCCGACCGCCTATCCGAGGCGCGTCAAACGAACTCGACTTCAACGACCTCGAAGACGCGTTGTCCCGCAGGCATCGTGACCCGAACCTCGTCCCCGGGCTCTTTCCCGATCAACGCGCGCGCCAAAGGCGCCGAGATGCTGATCGTGCCCTGGTCAATGTTGGCCTCATCGGCGCCTACGATTTGATATTTGAGTTCCTCTCCCGTGTCGACGTTGGATAGGGTGACGGTCGCACCGAATTTGATACGGTCACCGCTCAGCTTCGTGGGGTCGATGATCTCGGACAGCGCCAGCTTGGCCTCGATGTCCTTGATCTGGGCTTCGACCATGCCCTGGCGTTCTTTTGCCGCGTGATATTCGGCGTTCTCCTTGAGATCTCCGTGCTCGCGAGCGGTCTCGATGTCGCGGGAAATCTTGGGGCGCTCTTCCTTGAGGCGCTGGAGCTCTTCCTTGAGCTTCTTTGCACCTTGGGGCGTCATTGGAAACGATTCAGCCATAACCCCGCCACTTCTACCCGCAGTCCTCCAGTTGGGCAAACCGCTATCGCTTACGCGCCGGCTGCTGTGCTCCTACTTGCTCTCCCTGCCCCGAAACGCTAATCCCCCGCGCAGATGCGTAGCCTTCCAGACGTTCGCCCACCGGCCAGCTCCGCCCCCAAGACGAGGCAACCTGGCCAACGGTCGCTCACACGCGGCATTGGGCTGGCTTTCCTGGTTGGGTCGGCGCTGTTCTCGACGCCAGCGTGTACGCCGGCGCGCCCTGCGGAAAATCCTCTCGAATACACAGAAAACGCCCGCCGCGCGTACGAAGAGGCACTCGAGGCCTATTTCGACAAAGACTGGGAGCAAGCGGTCCTGTTGTTCGAGGAAATCAGGCGAAACTACGGCTACACGCGCTACGCGCGCCTGGCCGAGCTGCGCATCGCGGACGCGGCGTATCACCAGGACAAGTACGCCGAGGCGATCGCCGGCTACAAAGCCTTCGTTAGCGACTACCCCAATGACCCCGAGGTGCCATACGCCCGCCTGCGCATCGTGAAGGGCCTGTTCGCACAGACATCGGACACGTTCCTTCTGCCTCCATTGGAAGAACGCGATCTCGCCAACGTCAGCGATGCGTACGTGGAGCTGAACAAGTTCCTCGCCGACTTCCCCGGCCATGAGGACCGCCAAGAGCTCGACTACATGCTGGAGGTGGTCACCGGCCTACTCGCCCGCCACGAGCTCTACGTCGCCCGCTTCTACCTGCGCGAAGACCGCTTCGAGGCGGCAGTCGCTCGCGCTCAGTACGCCCTGCGAAACTTCGAGGGCTCTGGCCTGGAAGCCGAGGCGATGGTCCTGCTTGGCGAGACGTACCTGAAGATGAAGAAACGCAAGCTGGCGGAGGCATCCTTCCGTCGAGTCTTGCAGCAGTATCCCGCCAGCCCCTTCACGCTTCCTGCGCGGAATTTCCTCAAGCAGATGGGCCTGGATCCGGCCACCGCGGCGGTAGCACTACCAGATCCTGTCCCGAAGGCGCCAGCAGCGAGCGAGGGACCGGGGATGGGAGAGGAAGAGCCGGGGCTCGAAGGGGCGGAGCCGAGTATCAGGAACTGAGACTGGGGCTGGGGCCGGGGCTGGGGCTGGGGCCGGGGCTGAGACTGGGGGGTACAGACCGGCTAGATAGGTAACAGAATGGACCGGAGACATAGGTGACACCCTGAGGGCAGCCGAAGGAGGCCGGCATGCCCTGGAAGGACCAAGGTGTCGTGAATCAACGGATGCATTTTGTGACCCGGCTCGAGGCCGGTGAGCGGATGGCGGAGCTCTGTCGCGAGTACGGGATCTCTCGCAAGACTGGGTACAAGCTGATGGCGCGCTTCAAGGAGCAGGGCCCGGAGGGGCTCTTCGACCAGTCGCGGCGCCCCCTTCGCATCTCCAGGCGGACCCCGCCTGAGATCGTAGCGACCATTGTTGCCCTGAGGAAACAACATCCGACCTGGGGTGCGAGAAAGCTGCGGGCTTGGCTGGAGCGCCACGAGCCCGCGCTGAAGCTACCGACCCGCAGCACTTTCGGCGACATTCTGCGACGGAACGGCCTCATCGAGCCGCGCCGCTCTAAGCAACGGACGCCTCGCTACTCGAGCCAACTGCGCACGCCCACGAAACCCAACGACGTTTGGTGCATCGACTTCAAGGGACAGTTTCGCATGGGTGATTCGAGGCTTTGCTACCCGCTCACCGTCAGCGACCAGTACAGCCGCTTTCTGCTCGGCGTTGAGGGCCTTGAAGACACCAAGACGTTCGGCGCTCGAGTCGCGATGGAGCGGATTTTCAGTGAATACGGCCTCCCCGAAGTGATTCGCAGCGACAACGGTACGCCCTTCAGCTCGCGCGGCATCGCGGGGTTGAGTCGGCTTTCCGTGTGGTGGCTGACGCTGGGCATTCAGCCCGAGCGCATCGAGCCGGGACACCCTGAGCAGAACGGGCGTCATGAGAGAATGCACAGGACGCTGAAGAAGGAGACGGCTCGGCCTGCGAAAGCGAACATCCTGCAGCAACAGGAGCGCTTCGATGAATTCGTCGAGGAGTTCAACTTTCAGCGACCACACGAGGCACTAGATGACCGCCCTCCGGGGGACGTCTTCGTGCTCTCGACTCGTCCGTACGTCTGCCGCCCCACGCTCGAGTACCCGCTCCACGATCTGACTAAGGTCGTGCGCGATGACGGCTCGCTCTTGCTGCGGAAGAGGCAACGTTTCTTTCTCGGGGAGGTCCTTGCCGGCCAACCTGTGGGCTTGCGCGAACTCGATGACGGGCGTTGGCTCGTGAGCTTCGCCCATTTGCACCTCGGCATCTTCCACCCGCTCGCCAATCACTTCGAGCACCTCAGGAGCGATCAGCAGCCCATCCTGGAGGCACTCGACTGAAATCCGTGCCTCAAGCTTCCGAGGCCAAAATCAAAAAGTGTCACCCATGTCTCCGGTACGAAGTGTCACCCATGTCTCGGGTTGCACAG
>JBFXBK010000592.1:0-3908 GCA_050183255.1 Polyangiaceae bacterium
TGCTACGACCTTGAAATGGAAGCCATGCAGGTGGATCGGATGGTGATCCATCGCGCTCAGGTTGCCGAACCGGATCCGCACGCGGTCCCCCGTCTTGACGATCAGTGGCTGAGTGCCGGGATAGCATCGCGCATTCATCGTGAGCACGTTGAAGTCGCTCATCGCGTTTGGGTCCGGTCGCTTGCGCCCCGGCTTGATCGCCCACTCTGAGAGCATGATGGCGAAATCTCTATCCACGCGGTAACCAGCGCTGGGCTTGCGCGGATGCACAACGATCATGCCGACCATGCCCATCGCCATCTGCGTCATCTCGTCGTGATGAGAGTGATACATGAACGTGCCGTGCTGCCGGAACGTCCACTCATAGCGAAACGTCTCTCCAGGCTTGATCGCTGCCTGATTCAAACCACCCACGCCATCCATGCCGTTCGGCAAGTAGACGCCGTGCCAGTGCGCCGTGGTCGGCGCCGAGAGCTTGTTCGTCACGTAGATACGCACACGATCACCCTCGACGGCCTCGATCGTTGGCCCGTGCACGCTGCCGTTGTAGCCCCAGCACTTCGCCTTCAGGCCAGGCGCAAACTCGTGCTCTACCTCTTCGGCGATCAGGTGGAAGACCTTCACGCCGTCGACCACCGTCCAAGGCAACGCGGCCCCGTTCGGGGTAACCACCGGCTTGTAGTCCTTACCTGGTTGCGCTGGAGCTTGCGCCAGCTCGGGACCACCGCTGTACGATCGCTCCCAACCTCCGCCGCGCGCGTCGAGCTGTGAAGCCTTTGCCGCACGGCTTACCAGCGCAGCGCCACCAAGCGCCGCGGCGCCACTCACCAGGAGTTTCCGTCGACTCACCATCGCCAGCTTCCTCGCGGGAATTACTTCATTCGTCAACTGGCGCGGTTGCCACGCCGTGACACCGCCCCGCCGCCTTGAGCGACCATTCGAGGCAATCCGCCCAGCAGACGAACTCCGGAGTAGACCCCAGGCTTAGCCCGGAAATTGTTAACCCTGTTGTTTCATACGGGCTCTTGCAGGCATTGTCTGCGCGCATCGCTGATGCATGCTGAACGGCGCACCGCACGCCGTGCGCGAAACCGCTCACGCGTCGCTGCCCAGCGCCCGAAACGACCCGCTTTGCTGGCACATTGGGCGCGAAATCGCGCCGGCCATTTCGGCGCACTTCTCGCAGGTGGATCCGTGGAAATGAACGCCAAGCACTCGTGTTGCCACCCGTCCGCCGGTCCCGAGCCCAAGGCTCCTGAGGCGGATCCCAAGCCCTGCTGCAAGGGCGGCGCACACAAGCAGCACCACTCCGGCGAGCATGGCGCTACTGAGGCGAAAGCTCCCAGCGACGGAGCGCATCACGCTCATCAAGAGCCGGGCTGCCACGCGACGGCTGAACCAGCCCCGGACGCTTCCGCGGGGCACTGCTGCCACGGTGACGCCCCGGAGAAACCAAGGTCCGCCGCAGAACGCGCGCGTCTAGCTGACGTCGAACACATCTGCCCCATGCACCCCGAGGTGCGACAGATCGGTCCAGGGACCTGCCCCAAGTGCGGGATGGCGCTCGAGCCGGTCGCCTTCAGCCTGAGCGACGAAGAGGATCCGGAGCTCGTGGACATGCGCCGGCGCTTCTGGCTGAGCTTGGTGTTTTCGGTCCCGCTCCTGGTGCTCGCGATGGCGCCCATGCTGGTGCCGAGTCTAACCCACAGCGCGCCGGGCATCTTTTCCCCATGGATCCAGCTCGGGCTGGCTACGCCCGTGGTGGTGTGGGCGGGTGCGCCGTTCTTTCAGCGTGGCTGGCAGAGCGTGCGCTCGCGACACCTCAACATGTTCACCCTGATCGCGCTCGGGACGGGCGCGGCGTTCGCTTTCAGCGCGCTGAGTACGGTCGCTCCTGGTCTGTTCCCCGACTCGATCCGCGACGAGCATGGCATGTTGCCCGTCTACTTCGAGTCCGCGGCCGTGATCATCAGTCTGGTGCTGCTCGGTCAAGTGCTCGAGCTACGCGCTCGTCAGCGCACCGGCGCCGCTATCCGTGAGCTCGTGGAGCTCGCTCCCAGCACCGCGATCCGCATCGATCCAAACGGCGATGACCAAGAAGTGGAGATCAGCGAGGTCACCCACGGCGACCGCCTGAGAGTGCGCCCGGGAGAGAAGCTCCCGGTGGACGGCACGGTCGAGAGCGGCAAGAGCCAGATCGACGAATCGATGCTCACGGGCGAGCCTATGCCCGTGCTCAAATCGGCTGGTGACAGCGTCGTCGCCGGAACGCTCAACGGCCAAGGTGCCCTGATCATCGAAGCCACAGCGGTCGGCTCCGAGACGTTGCTGAGCCGCATCGTGCAGCTGGTCGGCGACGCGCAGCGCAGCCGCGCGCCAAGTCAGAAGCTCGCCGACTCCGTTGCCGCGTGGTTTGTTCCGGGCGTCGTGGCGGTCAGCATCGCGACCTTCGTGCTCTGGTTTTTCTTTGGTCCAGACCCGCACTTCACCCACGCCATCGTTAACGCGGTCGCAGTGCTAATCATCGCCTGCCCGTGCGCCCTCGGGTTGGCCACCCCGACCTCGATCACGGTTGCGATGGGCCGCGGCGCGCACCTGGGTGTGCTGTTCAAGAGCGCGGAGTCGCTAGAGACGCTCGCCCAGGTCGACACGTTGGTGGTCGACAAAACGGGCACCCTGACTGAGGGCAAGCCGCGGCTTACGGATCTGTACGTTGCCCAAGGCTTCACTGAAACCGACGTCTTGCGCTGGGCCGCGAGCCTCGAACGAGAGAGCGAACACCCGCTGTCGCGCGCGGTGCTCGCTGGTGCCGAGGAACGCCAGCTCAAACTCTCGAGCGCCGAGGATTTCGACGCGACGCTCGGCCGCGGGGTGTCCGGCCGCGTCGATGGGCGCAGCGTGCTCGTCGGAAGCGCTGAGTTTTTACGGGAGCGCGACGTCGACCCAAGCAGCTTGCTCAGAGCCGCCGAGGAAAAGCAGGCAGACGGCCGCGGCGCGCTGTTCGTGGCGGTCGATGGTCAGGCCGCCGGGGTGCTGCTGGTGGAGGATCCGATCAAGCAGAGCTCGGCCGACGCCGTGCGAGGACTCCAACAGCGCGGCGTCCGCGTGGTGATGCTGACAGGAGACAGCCAGCTCACCGCAGCAGCCGTTGCCGCACGGCTAGGCATCACGGAGGTTCACGCGGAGGCACGACCCGAAGACAAGCAGCGGGTGGTCTCTGAGCTCCAGCGCGACGGTCGCGTGGTCGCGATGGCAGGTGATGGTGTCAACGATGCGCCCGCCCTGGCGCAAGCCAACGTCGGGATCGCGATGGGGACCGGAACCGGCGTCGCCATCGAGAGCGCCGAAGTCACCCTGGTAAAGAGCGACCTGTCTGCAATCCAGCGGGCCATCGCGCTCTCCAAGGCCACACGCCGCAACATTCGCCAGAACCTGTGGTTCGCCTTTGGCTACAACAGCATCGGGGTTCCGCTCGCAGCGGGCATCCTGTTCCCATTCTTCGGTCTGTTGCTATCGCCCATGCTGGCAGGCGCCGCGATGAGCCTCAGCTCGGTCAGCGTGATCACGAACGCGCTGCGGCTGCGTCGCGCCAGCGTCTGAGCGTCAACCCACAACGACGACGCGCGAGGTACCTTGGGAGTACCTCGCGCGTTCTTTTTTTTGGGGGGGGAGAGCGCACCCGAAGCTACTCGGCAGGAACCGGCGTCACTTCACGCTGGCTGCGCCGCACGCCCACCGCGACCACGAGCCAAACCAGTGTGAGCATCCCCGCTCCAAACGTAATCGGAGACAGGCTCTCGCCGTAGCCCTCCATGGGTATCCTCGAGGAACCGTCCCAGTCCTTCAGACCAGACACGTAGTAGAACACCGTGGAGAGGTCCATCGCCATGGCGGTCACGCTGGCAAAA
>JBFXBK010000593.1:0-3897 GCA_050183255.1 Polyangiaceae bacterium
AAGGATGCCTCGCGGAACAACCAGCCACGGGTGAACCCCGTGAGCGTTGGTGGCTACTACTTGGTAGTCTTCGTCAGCCCGCGAGCCTACGGCAACACGATGGCGAGTGGCAGCGACTCGACCAACGAGAACCGCAAGCAGCTGTGGGTGGCAGCGATAGACGCGAATCCGACGCCCGGCAGCGATCCGAGCCACCCGGCGTTCCGCCTCCCCGGGCAGGAGCTCGGCGCCATCAACATGGACGCCTACTGGGCCCTCGAGCCGTGCAAGCAGCAGGGCAACTCGTGTAGCGAGGGCTATGAGTGCTGCTCGGGATTCTGCCGCGAGCAGGCCGATGGCAGCTTGGCTTGCGTCCCGCCGCCCACGAATGACTGCGCGCGCATCGGCGAGACGTGCGCCACCGCCGCAGACTGCTGCGACACCAGTGCCGCGTGTGTCGGTGGGCTGTGCTCACAGGCCGGGCCCAAGTGATCGTGCTGCGCCGCGCGTCCGCTGGGCTACGGCCGACACCGCGCAGTCCGAGCGGAGAATGATCGGTGCTTGCGGAATGAACGCGCTGGCAGCGGGTTGACCGCGGGGTGAGACGCTGGTCGACCTGGGCAACGGTGTTCTTGTGCCTGTCCGTCGTGGGTTGCGACCACACGACCAAGCAGCTCGCGGTGAGCCACCTGAGCGGCCAAGGACCCGTCTCCGTGGTGCCTGGGGTGCTGGATCTGCGCTACGCCGAGAACACGGACACCGCGTTCAGTCTGCTCGGCGGTCATCTGGGCACCGAGCCAAGAGTGATGCTGTTGTCGCTGCTCGGAGCGTTGGTGACGCTGGGCCTGTTCGCGTTCGCGCTGGCGCGTTGGAAGCTGTTCGGTCTCGGAGAGCGGGTAGCCGTCGCTCTCTTGCTCGCTGGCGCCGTCGGTAACCTGGGCGAGCGGCTGGTGCGCGGGCACGTGGTTGACTTCCTGCACGTCCGCTACTGGCCGGTGTTCAACGTCGCGGACATCGCCGTCGTCGTGGGTGCGTTGCTGTTCGCATTTGCTGGTCGGCAGCGCGCCCGTCACTCCGCGGTGTAGTCGAGCTCGGCCTGGAGGCAGCTCACGCAGTTTTGGCTGTCTCTGCTCAGATCCTGGTAGTCCGGCGTCACGCTGCGCTCGAACGTGACCTGACCGCCAAATGCCAGGCGGATATTCACGGCGCTGGGCGTGCCCGAAACATAGGCCCAGATCGCGCCGTCGAGCGTGCCGACATCCAGGGATGGAGACGTGCAGGTCTTGCTGCCGCCGCCCGCGCCGTCCAGCGTGATGTCGCAGCTCTCGCTCTCTCCGTCGAGCTCCAGAGTGAGTTCGTAGTCCCCGGCGCCGGCGCCCGGTAGGCCGATGCTCAGCGCGTCTTCACACGGCGTCGGCGTGTCACACGTCTGGTTGGGGCAGCCCAGGAGCAACGCCGGAGCGAGCAGCAACAGCGCGATCCGAGCGCCCGTCACGGCAGCCGCTCCAGCAAGGCGAGGGCCCCCAAGCGAACGGGGGAGCGGTGGTGTGAGGCTCCCTGGCGGGCGCGGATCTCGTCACGGTGGGCGATGTACCAGTCGTAAGAGTCCGAGATCATCTCGTGGTTCGAGTAGCGCGGCTGCCACGCGAGCTTTTTGCGGGTCGTGCTGATGTCAAACCACATCTCTCGGCCGTACATCAGCGAGTGGTAGTCGCCGAGGGGTGACAAGCCGAGCTTGCTCGTGACGCGCATACCGAGGGTGGCGGCGGTGAAAGGCAAGCTACGAATCTTACTCCTGCTGCCCGCGTGCTTCACGAGCCCATCGAGCAGTTCGCGCATGGTGCCGAAGCGGTCAGTTCCCGCAAGGAAAAGGCTCGGGCCAGGCAACGCGCCGGCCGCGACGCACACCGCCGCCAGATCGTCGGCGTGAACGAACTGGTAGCGGTTGTTGCCGGAGCCGAGCAAGTAGAGCGGTTTGTCGCGGTGCACCCAGTCGAACAGGATGCTGAAGATCCCGAGGCGACCGTGACCGAGCACGGTGCGCGGGCGCACGATGCTCACGTCTAGGCCTCGTTCGACGTACTGTTGCGCGACGCGCTCGGCCTCGAGCTTCGCACGCCCGTACGCCTCACGGGGAGCGGGTAGCGTTGCTTCGGTGACGGGATTCTGCGGTGGGATCCCGTGCACCGCGCTGCTCGAGGTCAGGACGACCTTGCGCACGCGATGGCGCAGCGCCGCCTCGAGGACATTGCGGGTGCCTTCGACGTTCACAGCCCAGAACAGCTCGCGGTCCTTCGCCAGCGGCACCTGGGCGACGTTGTGGTGCACTTCCTCGACGTCACGCATGGCGCGCTCGACCGCGGAGTAGTCGCAGATGTCGCCTTGCACCAGCTCCACCGTGGCGGCGCGCTCGGGGTTGTCGACGCGATCGAAGACGCGCACCCGCTGCCCTTTGGCGCTGAAGTGCTGCACCAGGATTTCGCCGAAGTAGCCTGAACCGCCGGTTACCAGGGTCGTCACGCTCTTGGCCCTTAGCACCGTTTCAGGCTTGCTTGCAGGCTCAGTGCGTATCCGCGAAAGCGACCGCGTTGCGCCGGGCGAGCGCCATCACCGTGCCCTGGGGATTCACGCCGGGGGAGTCAGGCAGCACGCTGGCGTCCGCTAGGTAGAGATTCTCGAGTCCCCACACACGCCCCTGAGAGTCAGCCGCGCTCAGATCTTGGCGCTCGCCCATGGGACACGAGGAGAACGCGTGCACCGTGACCAGGCTGAGCGCGCGCTTCGGTAGTAGCTCCTCGAGCCAACGCGCGGCGTCTCCCGGCCGCTTGAAGGGTCCCACACCCCAGACGCTGGGGAAGAGCTCGTCGGCGCCGGCGCGCAGCAAGAGCTCGGACAGTCTCGCCAACCCAACGCTGAGGTGGCGCAGGTCGTCCCTTGAGAGATCGTAGCGAACGAGTGTCGCGTCTTCTCCAAGCGCCGTTGGCCGCACCCAGCCGCGGCCGGTGCCGCGGACACCGACGTAGTACTGCGCGAGTTGACCGAGGTTCACCATCTGCGCCTGGTTCGCCGGCCAGTTGTCGCTGAGGGTCATCGCCAGCTGACCGCTGCCGAAGAACGCCCCGCCGAACGACAAATCGGGCCAAAATTCCTTTACCTGGAGCAGAGGCAACACGCTGCCGATTGAAGACATTGCCTCAGGGAAACGCGCAACCACCTTGAGGTAGGGATGCACGCGCAGGCTGTTGCCGACGTGGTAGCGGACGCCGCTCCTGAGCAGCAGGGAAGGGGTCTCCGTGGGGCCACAGCAAACGAATACTTGCTCTGCCTGAATACGAAGCAGGCGGGCTACCCCGTCGGCCGTATGTACGCGCACCAGCGCACCCTCCACGCGGCCCTTGCGTTGCAAGAGTCGCAAGACCCGCGCACCGCCTATCACGCGAGCTCCAAGCGCCTTGGCTTTGGGGAGGAGCGAGCGGCTCATGCCTTGCTTGGCGCCGGTAGGACACCCCGATGCGCACGCGTTGGTGTGCTTGCACCCCGGAGCTGCGCGCGGCACCTCCCAGGCGCTCCAGCCCATCGCTTCCGCGCCTCGGGCAAACGCGGCCGTGCTGGGGGGCCACTCGGTCTCGCTCACCCCCACACGAAGTTCGCGCTCCGCCCAGTCGAAGTGCTCGTCGAGTTCGTGATCGCCCACGTCGAGCCCCAGCTGACTGCGCCAGCGCAGGAGCACCTCCGGCGGCGTCCGGTGCCAGAACCCGCTGTTGATCTCGGTGCTACCGCCAACGCAGCAGCCTTCGACGTAGCCGATGGGTACACCGCCCAGGATCGGCGTCATCCCGCGTTTGCGATACATTTGCCGCATGGCAATGGGAGCTGCTTGGCCGTAGTCCGAGAGCTCGAACTGGCCGCCTTCTTCCA
>JBFXBK010000594.1:0-3886 GCA_050183255.1 Polyangiaceae bacterium
GGTGTTTCGCGAGCTAGAGCTGGATGTCAAAGCCGAGCTCGCTCGCACCCCAAGCCATGCGTCCGCGGTCATCGAACTCCGGCGTTCGGTCGATCTCGGCTATCAATGCTCAGAGACGTTTCTCTCGTTGGAGCTCCCAGAGCACCATACACAGCACGACGGTCCTACGTCGGACACCATTGCAAACTTGGTCGAGCGCTTCGAGCTGGACCACGAGCGCCTGTTTGGCTACCGCAGGGAACAGCGTGAAGTGCTGATCTCCCAGGTGCGCGTCCACGGGAGCATCGCGTCAGATGAAGTCTCGCTGCGTCTCGCCGCCCCGAGCGGCACGCCGGCCGATCTGGGCGTCACTCGCATCTGGTTTGGCGAGGCCGCGAACACCGCCGATGGCTGGCTGAACGACGTGCCCGTCCTCTGGAGAGAAGAGCTCGCAGGCGACCTCAGCGGTCCCGCGCTGATCCTCGACGCGACGGGTTCGATTGTGTTGGATCCAGGCTTCGAGCTGCGAGTCTCAGCTGACGGAACGCTGGACATTCGACGTGCCGACCGCGAGATAGCGACACGCGAAGTCGTGCATGCCGAGGTGTGCGACCCGGTGCGCCTGGAGATCTTTGGGAACCAGTTCATGTCCATCGCGGAGCAAATGGGGCATGTGCTCGAGCGGACCGCACTTTCCACGAACATCCGAGAGCGGCTGGATTTCTCCTGTGCGGTGTTCGATCCTCAAGGAAACCTGGTCGCCAATGCACCACACATCCCGGTCCACCTGGGGGCCATGGGAGAGTCGGTGAGAGCCACTCTCGCGGCGCACCCCACCATGGAGCCCGGCAGCGTGTACGTCACCAACGACCCTGCTGGCGGCGGCTCCCACTTACCGGACGTTACCGTCGTGACACCGGTGTTCATCGCTGGCGTTCTGGAGTTCTTCGTCGCCAGCCGCGGTCACCACGCAGACATCGGCGGCATCACGCCGGGTTCAATGCCGCCCTTTTCCCGTTGCCTCGCGGAAGAAGGCGTAGTGCTCAGATGCCTCCAGCTGGTGCGCGATGGCAAGCTGCTGGAGACGCAGCTGCTCGAGGTCCTCGAGAGCGGCCCGCACCCGGCGCGCGCTCCCAAGGACAACCTGGCTGACCTGTTGGCCCAGGTCGCTGCAAACAATCAGGGCACCACGCTGCTGAGAGAGCTGTGTGAAAAACAAAGCGTGGGCGTGGTGCGTGCCTACATGCAACACATCCTGGACAACGCAGCGGAACTGGTGCGTGCCCGTCTCTTGGCGTTCGGCGACGGCGAGTACCACTTCGCGGATCAGCTCGATGCCGGGGCGCGCATCGAAGTCACGCTGCGGGTGTGCCAGGGCGAGCTGGATGTCGACTTCAGCGGCACCGCGCCGGCCGTTGATGGCAACTTGAACGCTCCCAGAGCCGTAACCGTGGCGGCTATCATCTACGTGCTCCGCGCGCTCGTGGGTCATCCCATCCCACTCAACGCTGGCTGCTTACGCGGCGTACGTATCGCGATCCCCGAGCGCAGCTTATTGGACCCCCCAGCTGACGCTGCCGTGGCGGGCGGCAACGTGGAGACCTCACAGCGCGTCGTGGATGTCTTGCTGGGCGCCTTTGGCGTTGCGGCAGCGAGCCAGGGCACCATGAACAACCTGACGTTTGGCAACTCAACCTTCGGCTACTACGAGACGATCGCCGGAGGCGCGGGCGCTGGTCCCGGTTTCCCTGGGGCAAGCGGTGTGCACACACACATGACCAACACGCGTATCACGGACCCAGAGGTCTTGGAGCAGCGTTTCCCCGTGCGCTTACTTCGTTTCGGACTGCGCAAGGGCTCTGGCGGCCGCGGCGAGCAGCCCGGAGGAGACGGTGTCGTGCGGGAGTTCGAGTTCCTGAGTGAGCTCGACGTGTCGCTCCTCAGCGAGAGACGCGAAGTAGCACCCTTCGGCCTCAACGGCGGCGAGCCGGGCGCGACCGGGCAGAACCTGCTCAACGGAGAGCCGCTCCCCGCAAAAGTTCAGCTGCGGGTCCACGCGGGAGACCGCTTGCAAATCGAAACACCAGGGGGGGGTGGCTACGGCGCCTTGCCCGCGTCCACCGCTCCAGCGTCCACCGCTCCAGCGTCTGCCGCTCCGGCTTCGGGCGACGGCCGTTGAGCCGCATTGAACTGGCTCTTCACACCGAGCGCGAGCGCACAGCTGTTCGACTGCCGCTCTTGCGCCGCCTGAGTCCGTACGTCGCTCGCCTTCCCGCCCCCGACGGGTAGCAAGCGGCCAGTCGCTTCCGCACGGTACGCAAAGACACGCTGCTTGCTCTTCAGGTCCCAAATCCCGACGCGGGCGAAGTGCATCGATCGCCGGATGCGCTCCTCATCCGTCTCGTCAGGTTCGTCGGGGCCCGCGTCGTAGGCCGGCTTCGGTAGCCCTTCGGGAGGGTCCTCATCCAGCACTACGGTAAGGAAGCGTGCGCGCTCGAGGACTTCGGCGGCGATCGGCACGTCTTCCTTCGTGGTGCGGTCGAGGTCGCGGTTATACACCCGGAGTGCGAGCTCAGAACCCGCCTGGTTCACCTCGTCACTCCACTCGTTGGACAGCACGCGCAAAGCCCGGAACGCGAGCCGTAAGTTGTACGGCTGAACGGGGCGCGTACACACGTCCCACTCGTTGCACAACAAGCCGCTCTCGCAGTCCGCCTGAACCTTGCACGGCGGTCCCTTGCGCGGGTCCACCCCGTCCTTCTGACGGAAGAAGCAGGTGGTGAACCCGTCTCGCAACGAGTTTTGAGCAGCCCTGCGCAGACTCTTGCCATCCTTGGCATTTTCCATGCGCAAACGCAGATAGACTGCAGGCTCGTGCTGGATGCGCTCTAGCTCCGCTTGATCGGCCACTTCGTTGCCGAGCCACGGCTGCTTCGCCAGCTCGAGCGTCCAGCCTTCCACGCTGTCGCGGAAGGGGATGAGCTTTGCGCCCAGGGTCTGGGACATCGCGCGTTGGCGCGCGAGCGTTCGACTCTTCGCGCTGGAGAGCGTGCTCTCGCTCACCCACCAATAGATCCCGGCGAACGCCGCGAAGATCACCAGCGTCCAGAGCCAGAACTGCGGCGGACTAGCCGGCAGGCGTGCACGCCCCGTCGCCATCTGGCGCTTGCGCACTGCGCGCGCCTCGTTCAGGGTCGGCAGTCCTCGTTCTCGGGGTTCCTTTGCCACGCTTCTCCTGGGGTCTCGCAGCTCTCGCGCCGTTGGTCAATCAGTGCGGAACCAAACCGGCCAACAAGCAGCAGACCGCCGCAGGTGGCGCAAGTTCCAGCGAGCTCTGACTCGTCTCGGAAGCCTGGATGTACAAAACGCCGACGCCCGCCGAAGTGGCGGGCGTCTAGAGCAATCGGGGCGAGTACTATTCCTTGCCGCCGCCCCCACCACCCAAGCGACCAACCATGAAGCTGATGTTGGGATAGCCAGCGTAGGCCGCGGTCTGGAATACGCTCTTGACCACCAGTGCGGGTACCTTGCGGTCGACCTGGAGGATGGCGACGCCCGGGAACTCCTTCCCGGGGTTCAGCTGCTTCCAAAGGTCGCGCTTGGCCTTGAGGATTTGGAACAGCTCATCGATGCGCTGGAGGCGGTTCGCTTCTTCGATCGCGCGGGTGTTACCGGCGGCGTTTCCGTCCACCAGAATCTGGGTGCCCGTGATGGCCACCATGGGGGCATCCAGCATCTCCTGAACGTTCTCGGCCTTCGGCAGCTTCACGTTCTTGTCCAACGGGAGCTCACCCGTGGCGGAGAAGCTCGCGAGGAGGAACAACACGATGCAGAGCAAGAAGTCGATGAACGGAATCAGCGGGATTTCGGTGTTCAGCGCGCGGCCACCGCCACCTAACACCTTCTT
>JBFXBK010000595.1:0-3869 GCA_050183255.1 Polyangiaceae bacterium
ATCCTCGAGAGAGTGAAACGAGATGAACGCCGCCAGACCACCGGGCTTGACCACGCGGCTTGCAAGAGCCATCAGGCTCTTCAGCTGACCGAGCTCGTCGTTGACCGCGATGCGCAAGGCCTGAAAAGTCTTCGTGGCCGGGTCCACGCCGCCCACGCGCCGGGGCCCGACCGCGCGCACCACCGCGCGTCGCAGGTCGGCCGTCGTCACCAGCTCACCGGCTTCCTCCGCCTGCTTGATGCAACGAGCCACGCGCCGCGAGCGTCGCTCCTCCCCCAGCTGGTAGATCACGTCCGCTAGCTCGTCCTGGCTCAGGCTCTCAATCAACTCGAGCGCCGTCGGGCCACGACTCTGGTCCATGCGCATGTCGAGGGGACCGGTGAAGCGGAAGCTCATCCCGCGCTCGCCGTCATCGAGTTGGAAGGAGCTGATCCCCAAGTCGGCGACCAAGCCATCCACCTGGCCCAGCCCAGCTTCTGCGAGCCACGCTTCGATGCCCTCGAAGTCGGTGTGTACGACCGTCGCTCGCTCACCGAACTCCGCGAGCCGCTCCTTCGCGCGCCCCACGGCGTCGAGATCGCGATCGCAAGCGACCACCCGACTCAAGGGCCCCGCTTCGAGCAGCGCGGCGGCGTGCCCTCCGCCGCCTGCGGTGCAGTCCAAATACAAGCCTCCGGCCTGTGGCGCCAAAGCGCGCACGACCTCCGAGCGCATTACGGTGAGATGCATCAGCGGTTGCTCTTCCGGTAGAAGGAGTTCTGCCAGGTTCATAACGGAAACTGCTCCACGGCGTTGCGGTAGGACGCCTCGTCCTCCGGGCTGATCTCCAAGGCCTGGTCCCAGTTCTCCTTGGACCAGAGCTCGATGTTCTTCCCCATGCCGGCCCACAAGAGGTCCTTGTCCAGACTCGCTTGGTCGCGGAGGTGGGGTGGTATGAGGACGCGACCAGCGCGATCGGTCTCGCACTCGACGGCAGCGGAAACGTATTGCCTACGGAAACGCACGACGTTGCGGTCGTGACTCGGCAGCTCGCTGATGCGGCGTTCGATCTCTTCCCACGCGCGTAGTCCAAAGACGTGCAGACAGGGGTCGAAGGGCGCAGGCGTCAGGATGAAGCGCGCGTCACCAGAACTCGCCAGCGCCTCGCGAAATCGCGCGGGCATGCTGACGCGTCCTTTCGCGTCGATCTTCTGAACGAACTGCCCGCGGAACATCTTGGCTTTCCATTCCATGGGAAGTGACGCCACCAAGCCCCACTTTCTCCCACTGGATGGCCGAAGCTACGGACCTCCGGCCCGGGTGTCAACAACTCGGACAACGGGTGATCCAGCACAAAACCTGGGCGATCTCCCTCACATGAACAGGCGAGCAGTAGTAAATCTTGCCAATCGCGGCGGCTTGGGGGGTGGGAAGCGGTGGGAAGGGGGCACCGGATCCTGGCCACGTGACGCCACCTGGACGTGTTCGCCCACCCACGCAGGCGTGTCCGCCGGGTGGCAGCCGAACGCGGCGTGACGCCCGCAGCAGAGCTTCCCAAGACAGCAGAAGGTTGGCCCAATTTGCCAAGGAAACCCTAACCTTCGCCCTCGCTCTTCGAGCGCCGGAGGAGTCTGAACGCCACCGCTTCGCTGCGGGCATGCGGGTTGCTCTAACAGCGTTCGACTTCCCGAACCTGGAGCTCCCGATGACCCTGCTGCTCGCTCTCGTCCCTGCCCTGATCGCGGTCTACATCTTCCACGCGACCTGCAGCATGCGGAGCCCCAAGGCGGAAGCGCGGATGCGTGAGGCCGCCCAGCTCGGCGACCGCACGCCGCCCCCGCCGAACTACGGTCGCGTGGCTTGAGCTAGCGGTGGACCCACGCCACGACGGCGCCAAGCACCGCGCAAGCCGCCGTTTCCGTGCGTAGTACGAGGGGGCCAAAGCGCACGCTGCGGGCGCCGCGCGCCTCCAAGAGCTCGAGTTCAGCAGGCGCAAAGCCGCCCTCGGGACCGATCCAGATCTCCACCGGTTCGGTGGTGTCTGGCGAGAGGTCATCAAGCGCGCCCAGCAGCCCAGTATTGCCGCAAGGATCCAGCACGAGGCTGCGCTCGTTCACTTCGCTCAGGTAGTCTTCCAGGGTCAATGGGCCTAGGATTTGCGGAATTCGCGGTCGACCGCTCTGCCGTGCGGCATCGACTGCAGAGGCCTCGAGGCGCCGCCGTCGCGCCGTCGCGCGGGCGTCCGTGTGGGCGACCCTCGGCGTGCCGCGCTGACTCTCGAGCAACACCACTTGGCTCACCCCCAGCGCCGTCGCCTCTTTGACGACACGCTCGGGCTTATCTCCCTTGCCCATCGCCTGGACCAAGCGCACGGGCACGCAGCCGACGTCGGGTACTTCGCGGGGCGCCTCCACCCGTACCCGTACGCGCTTCTTGGTCACCTCCAGCAGACTCGCGTCGGCCTCGGTGCCTGAGCTGGGGTCGAACAGCACCAGGTTGTCGCCAGCAGCCAGTCGGTGCACGCGAGCGACGTAGTTCGCCGCCTCGGCATCGAGCAAGTGCTCACCGGGAGCCAGCGGGCGCACACAGACGCGCAGGGTTCGAGCCATACAGGCTGTGATATATGCCACAGGCCGCGCGGGTTGCGTGGCGCCGCCTGAAGCGATCTCACCGTGAACCAACGCAACAAGGGAGTGCTCTACGTCTTGATCGGGGCCGCGGCCGCCGGGGTCTACCTGGAGGTGAAGCGCCACGAGCGCGAAGGCACGTTGTCCGGTCCTGCGAGCTCGGCGACCGCGAGCCCAACTCCCAGCGCTGCGCTGAGCAGTGCAGCCAGTGGCGGCGCGGTGGCCTCCAGCGCACCTCCCCCCCAAACCGGCGAGCTGAAAGCAGGCGACGTGAAGGCGCTGCACGACGCTCTCGGCAAGCGCGTTCAGGCGGGCGCGAGTGACGCTGGCAGTCCCTGGGCGCTCGCTCATGGGTTGATCGCCTTTGGCAAGGACTTCAAGGCTTCCGACGGGCAAGACGCCGTCGACACCATTGCCAGGCGGCTGGTCAAGTCCAAGGGCCCTGACGGAAAGACCCAATGGCTGTTTCCTCCCGGCAGCCCTGCCGCACCGAGCGAGCCGCACCCGCACTTGATCGTCGACGTGCTGCTGCAGGTCGGAGTCAGCCCAAAGCGTGAGCTGGCAACGCAGGACGGCAGCAAGATCAGCGTCCAGACCTTGATCGATCAGGCCCTGCGGGGGGCGCAAGATCCCAGCCACGAGGTCGAGTGGATCGACTCGCCGTGGCTGCTCGATCTGTTGACCCGCGACCCCAAGGGCAAACAGCGAGCAGCGCGCCTCGCGCCCATCACCTTGCGGAAGCTCTCGGAGGAAACCCAGCTCATCGCGGATTACCGTGGGGCACCAGATCAAGCATTTGCAACCGGCACACCGCTCTACCAGGCCAAGCGCAACAAGACGCAAATCTACGGTCACCACTGCGGTGGTTTGCACTTCATGCAGGCCGCGTTGACTCTCGAGAGCGGCGCCAAAGCGGAGCCCGCGACCATCCTCCCTGAGCTCGATCGGTTGCTCAAGCGCATCGCGCTCGAACGCGCAACCTACAACGCCCTCGACGCACAGACTCGAGGCACCCCCGCCGCGCGACTCTTGCTGGTGCAAGAGCTGAAGTTCTTCGGACACAGCGCGGAGACCCTCGGCCTCGCTCGAGCGCTCAAGCTCTACGACCCGACGACCAGCGCAGGCAAACGCCTCGACGCCGCGCTGCGCGCTCTCGTCTGGGACCTGAAGCGCGTGTTCGACGCGCTCGAAAAGGACGGCGCCTACCAGCAGCTCGACGCGATCAAGCGCGAACGCGTGCAGACCTACCTCGACTTGATCGGC
>JBFXBK010000596.1:0-3869 GCA_050183255.1 Polyangiaceae bacterium
GCACGAAGCGAAGCGAAACGCTTCTGGAAAGTCTAAGGATCCCCTGTGGTGGGAGAAAAAGCAGCGCAGCGTGTTGCGCGTCCCCCACCCCCTGAGCTAAGACTCCGCGCTCTCGCGGGTCCCCCGCGGCGAACACACCCGGGTCGTCCCCGCGACGAACCAGGCCTACGGTGGGTGTAGCTCAGTGGTAGAGCGCTGGATTGTGGCTCCAGTTGTCGTGGGTTCAATTCCCATCATCCACCCCGAACGTCGGTGAAGCGGCGTCGCCCCAAAAGGTGACGCCGCGCTGCGTTTAGCTACGCGAGTCTGCGAATCAGCACGACGCCAGGCAGCGTCTCCGCCTGGCTTGCCTCGTCCGATCGCGGCTGAGAAGACCGCGCCGTCGCCTGTGAGCCAGTGGCGCTGCCCTGGGCTACGCTCTGTGGTAGAGGCAGCCTCATGCACTCGGACAAGCTGGGCCTCGACACCTTGGCAATCCACGCTGGGCAAGATCCCGACCCCAATCACGCGGCCGTCATGCAGCCGATCGTGTTGGCGAGCACCTTCGCTCAAGAGGAGCCTGGGAAGCCCAAGCTGTTCGAGTACTCACGTAGCGGCAATCCCACGCGCCAAGCGCTGGAGTCTTGCCTCGCGGCACTGGAAGGCGGAACCCACGGATTCGCGTTCGCCAGCGGGAGCGCGGCGACCCTGACGCTGCTCCACACGCTGAAGCCGGGCGACCACGTAGTCAGCGGTGACGACGTGTACGGAGGCACGTTCCGGCTCTTTGACAAGGTGATGAAGCCGATGGGCTTGAACACGACGTTCGTGGATCTGAGGGATCCCGCACGCCTCGAGGCCGCGATCACACCTCAGACTCGCCTCGTGTGGATGGAGACGCCGACGAATCCGATGCTCAAGCTCTTCGACATCGAGGCCATCGCGGCCCGCTGCAAGGCTCACGGGATCCCGCTCGCCGTCGACAACACCTTCGCATCGCCCGTCCTCCAGCAGCCGCTCAAGCTGGGTGCGAGCATCGTGGTGCACTCCACCACCAAGTACATCAACGGTCACTCGGACGTCGTCGGCGGAGCATTGATCACCTCGGACGACGCCATCGCTGAGCGCGTCGGTTTCTACCAGAACGCGATCGGCGGAGTCCCCTCCCCCTTCGACTGCTACATGGTTCTGCGCGGAATCAAGACCTTGCCGGTTCGTATGCGCCATCAGTGCCGAGGCGCCGGGCTCATCGCGCGCCGGCTGGAAGGACGCAAGGGGGTCAAGACGGTCCACTATCCGGGTCTCGAGAGCCACCCGGATCACGCGCTCGCGCAGCGACAAATGCGACTTCCCGGCGCGATGGTGAGCGTGGATCTCGACGCCACGGTGGAGCAGGCGAAGCGCTTTCTGTCCGCACTGCGGATCTTCACTCTGGCTGAGAGCCTCGGCGGCGTGGAGTCCCTCGCGGAGCACCCGGCGATCATGACGCATGCATCGATTCCGAAAGAGACTCGTGACGCCATCGGCATCGGAGATGGCCTGGTGCGGCTGAGCGTCGGTTTGGAAGACGTCGAAGATCTGTGGGCGGATCTAGAAGGCGCATTCTCCGCCGCTGGACTCTGAGTCTCAAAAGCTCACGCGCGCGGTCTTCGGTCGCAAGTCCACGTCGGGACGGCGAACACAGGGGAGCGCGGATAAAACTGAGTAGGAATTTGGGCCGTGGGAGCTTAATGTCTCGACATGACTCTTGGGCTCTCTCTTGCTCCCCGTCGTCTGATGGTGCGCGCCGTGGCGCTGCTTCCGCTGAGCCTGCTAGGCGCTGGCGCGGTTAGCTGCAGCGACCCCGTGCCCGTTGCGGCGCAGGGAAACTTCAGCTTCCAGCTCGGCACCAACGCAACCGGTGCGCCGGCTCGCTGCCAGCTTCCCAACAAGGTCTTCGGGTTCGGTGAGCCGTCCACCGCTGATCCGGGCAAGCGCACTGCAGACGGAGACAGCGGCGTCAGTGTCAGCTGCAAGGTGCGCAAGAAGGGCGATGCCTACATCGTCGAAGGGAACGTCAAGAAGGGCGCGGACAACTTCTACGTTTCGAGCAACGACGTGGACGTGACCTCCGGTGTCGGTAGTGCCGTCGTGGTCGCGAGCTCAGGCGCCTCGATTGGCTATGAGACGTGCACCAAGCTGAACTGCCCGGACGTCACGGATCCGCCGCTCTGCACCCTCGAGGTGATCAGCGACCAGATTCGTTCCGGCGCAATCTGGGGCAAAGTGAGCTGTCCCATGTTGGTTGCCCCCAGCGAACAGAGCTACTGCACCGCAAGTGCCACCTTCGTCCTCGAGAACTGCGAGGAGTAACACCCACGCCCCGGCCCTCTTCCGCGGGGATTCACTAACTCGGGGAGTGCGGCTCCGACTCGAATCGAAAGAGGCCGGACCAGTCAGGTCCGGCCTCCGGCGTTTGTGCGTCGTGCGGGACCGCGCTCAGGTGCCGCCGCGCGAACTCGGGGGCGCCATCTCAACGGCGGCAACACCGGCGGGTGGTGTTGGCGCGGTCTCCTCCACGCTGGGCACGTCGTCGGAGTGCGCTGACTCTTCATCGGCACCCTGTCCAGGAATTGGCATCGTGTCGCCGAGTGAGATCGGTGCTTCGTCGCTGTCCAGCGCGAAGACCTGCACCAGCACGGCCGTGATGTTGTCTTCGCCGCCATGCTCGTTGGCCAGCGTGATCAGGCGACGGCAAGCCAGCGTCAAATCCTCGGTGGAAGTCACCACCTCTCGGATCTCGTCGTCGTCGATCATTCCGCTCAAGCCGTCGGAGCAAAGCACGTACAGATCGCCGCTCTTCGCGTCATCGCTCTGCAGGTCGACGGTGACTTGGTCCTGCATTCCAAGCGCACGCGTGATCACGTTCTTCGGCAGCTCGCTGCGCTGCTCTTCAGTGAGCTCCGGCATCGCGAGTAGGTAGTCATTCACCAGCGAGTGGTCGCGGGTCATCTGCGTGATCTCGCCGTCCCGAATCCTGTACGCCCGGCTATCACCCACGTGGCCGATGAACATCTTCTTCTTCTTCGGGCTGAAGAGCGCACCGACCACCGTGGTGCCCATCCCCTGACACTCCCGAGACTGGAGACTGCGCTCGAAGATCTGGCGGTTGGCCAGGCGGATGCCCGTCAGCAGCCGATTCTCTTCTTCACTCAACCTCGAGTCGAAGTGGAACGGCCACGTCACGTCCTCGTTGGCGGTCGCACGGAAGAACTCCGCGATGGAGTCGGTAGCGATGCGGCTAGCCACGTCCCCCGCTCGATGACCACCCATGCCGTCAGCAACGATGAACAGCTCGTGGTCATCCAACACCGCGAAACTGTCCTCGTTGTGCTCACGCTGGAGCCCGACGTCGCTGATGCCTGCAGCCTTTGCCCTCAACCGACCCACGCTACGCCCTCACCATCCCAAACGACCACTCCCTGAACGGGATTCGCGCTGCTCCGCGGCCTAGCGCGCCCGCCACCCGGCGGCCGTCACGTTTGACACGAGACGGAGGGATGAACGACCGGCACGGAATCACATCACACGATTTCACGTGGTCACCTCGAGTGTCAAGCATACACCAGCTCGCGCCAAGCTCCGCGGACATGCAGTAAGAAGAGTGCGCAGTAAGAAGCGGGGGGGACGGGCGCAAGACGGGGCGCGAGCAGCGGGCCGCATCAGACACCCTGCCGCATCAGACACCCTGCCAGGTGAGCTGGCCCACCCGGCACCACCTAGACCTCCATGATGTCTTTTTCGCGAGCCGCGACGAGCTGGTCGACGCTCGTCACGCCACCCGCCACGACCTCCTCGACCTTCTTCTTGGCTCGTTCCTGGTCGTCCTCACCGATAGATCGGAAGAGCGT
>JBFXBK010000597.1:0-3852 GCA_050183255.1 Polyangiaceae bacterium
GCGCGGCACCACCCTGCGCAAGTTGTTGGCCGAGCACCAGGCGTTGCCGTCTGAGGTTGCGGTGCTCCTCGGCCTCGAGGTGGCCAAGGCGCTCGAGCTCGCTCACTCCCACGGCGTCGTTCATCGGGACATCAAGCCCGAAAACGTCTTGGTCGCAAACCCCGAGGCGCCACGCAGCGATCCTCGCGGAAAGCGTTCCGTCGTGCCGGACAAGCGCTCGACCGCGCCAGACGCCAAGCGCTCTTCCTCCCCCGAGGCGTCCAAGCCCGACGCGAAGAAGTCCGGCGTGCGAGAGACGGGAGCGCTGGAGGGACCGGAGCCGCCGCGGGTCAAACTCACCGACTTCGGCATCGCGAAGCTGCTCGACGCTCAGGGCGTGACCAGCACCGGGCAGGTGCTCGGCTCACCCGCGCACATGGCGCCTGAGCAAATCGAGGGTGGCGACGTTGACGAGCGCGCGGACGTGTTCGGACTGGGTGTGCTGTTGTACGAGACCATGGTCGGGCAACTCCCGTTTCATGGTCGAAACCCCGCCCAGGTGCTGCGCCGTGTGCTCGATGGCCTCTACGAACCAGCGGTGAAGGAGCGCCCGGAGGTGGGCGCGCGCTGGAGCGCGTTCCTCGATCGCGCCCTCGCGAAGAACCCAGACGAGCGCTTTGCGAGTATCAGCGAGCTGATGGAGGCAGCTCATGAAATCCTCGCGGATTTGCAGCTCGACGACAGCCGAAGGGAACTCGGGCTCTACTTCGCGGATCCCGATGGCTATCGAGAGACCTACAAAGAGCGCCTAGTCGAGCGGCTGAGTCAGCTCGCAAAGGTCGCCCGCGCCGACGGTCAGGTGGTGCTTGCGACGCAGCTCTTCAATCGCGCTCTGGCGTTCAAGCCCGGAGATCCCGAGCTCCTGAAGCAGGTGAGCGGGATAGCTCGCAGCGCGAGCATGCGTCGCGTGGCCACCCGGGCCGGCGTGATCGCCGCGGGCAGCCTGCTGCTCGGTGGCCTGGCATTCCTGGTCACGGGGGCGACGCGTTCGGACGCCCCGAGTGACGCGGCGAGCGGGACGCCAGCGGCGATGGGCACTTCGCCAGACACGCGCTTCCAGCCCCGTATCTCCGCGGAACCGCGATCGCAGCCGCCGCTGGCAGCCTCTGGGCTCAGCCGCCCGCGGCTGAGCCCGAGCGCCTTCCGTCGGCTCAAGCCACCCCCATCCATGGAGCCGAAGGAGAGCGGCACGCGCATGGTCCAGGTCGCTTTCAAGGGCGTGGCGGGCACAGCCAGCGTGGACGGCAAGCCGATCCGCTTTGGCCAGAAGCTGGAGCTGAGCGTCGGCACTCACACCTTCGAGTTCGCGCCCGCCGACGACAAGTGCTGTTTCGCGGAGAAGCCGAGCGTGACGGTAGCCATCCGCCCGCCCGCGAAGCCTGACGACAAGAGCGACGTCCAAACCGTGTTCGGCCACATCAAGGTGCGTGACGCGACGCTCAGCATCAGCGGTGGGCCCGCGGGCTCCACCGTCCGCTGCGCCACACTCTTCGGGGACACGCTCAGCTCGCCGGCCGAGAAGGCCGTACCGATGGGCAGCAAGCTCAGTCTGGATGGCGCATGTACCCTCACGCCACCCAAGGAATCCGGGGAAAGCGCGCGCACCCGGAGCGTGCGGCTGGTGGGCGGACAAGTCACCGCGGTGCGCTTCTGACGGCGCGAAGCGAGCCAGCGAGGCGGGTTGGAACCCCTCGCGTCCGGCCTCACAGTAAACTTTGACCCCTTTAACAGTGCTGTTTGCGGTAGCTTTTCCGCCCGCAGCGCCACGTGACTCGCTCGAAACACAGATCTCGCTCTTCGAGGGCCCGCCGCTTGGTGGTGTGCTTTGGCTTGGGGTTGAGCTGCCTGTCTGCTCCGGCGGCGGCCCAGGTGCCCGACGAGGTGGAGGATGAAGCTGACTCGGAGACGGCCGATGCCGTGGCACTGGAACGCGGCAAGCTCGAGTACCAGTCGGGGCGTTGGTCCGAGTGCGCGCGGGTCCTGGGTGAGGCGTTGGACTCCAAGAATGAACACCGCATACGCGACGTGGACATGCTGCGCGAAGCGCGGCTCTACCGAGCGGCGTGTCTGATCGGGAGCGGGCAAGACGCCGCCGCGGACGAAGAACTGAAGAACGCGGTGCGTGAAGGGCCGACCCTGGACCCTCCGGATCAGCGTATTTTCCCTCCGGAATTAGTGCGGCGCTACATTCAGATCCGCCTCTCGATGCTGGACGAGCTCGAGAAGCAAGACGAGAAGCGCAAGCAAGCGGAGGCGGCGGCCAAAGCAGCCCGCGAAGCCAAGGCGAAGAAAGAGGCTCAGCGCGTGAAGGCGCTCGAGCAATACGCGCAGGTCCAGAGCTACACCACGGTGAACAGCCGCTGGTTGGCATTGGTACCGTTTGGCGTCGGACAATTTCAGAACCGTGATCACGTGCTCGGGTACACGTTGCTTGCTACCGAGGGCGTCCTCGCTGCAACCGCGATCACCGCGATGGTCTTGGAAATCCGCCTGCACCGGCAGGCACTGGACAGCCAAGCACGCGGAGAGACCTTGGACAACGTCAGCTTGAACAGCGATCTCCAGACGCTGTCTACGCTGACTGACGTTTCCGCATGGAGTTTAGTCGGGGTGTCGCTGCTCGGGGTTCTCCAAGCGCAGCTAGCCTTCGTGCCCGAACATACCGACGTTCGCTACAAGCCGCTCCCTCGAACGCTGGCCCCCGGGGGATCGGGGGAGGCGCAGCGTTCCCGTGCCGTGGTCCGGCGCGAGGCCCCCCCCAGCTTGAGCATTGCACCGAGCTTCGGTTTCAACCCTCAAGGCGGCAGCCTCGGGTTCGTTGGCAGCTTCTAGCAGCTCGTGTTCAGGCCCTGGTCAGGGCGACCAGACGCCAGTCTTCAAGGTCTCGAATGGTGGTCGGGCGCATGCCGCGACTCTCGAACGCGCGCAGCACATCGGAGAGTTGTTCCGCGAGGATCCCCGTCAAGATCAGGTGCTTGTTCGCGAGGCGCACCAAGTCGTCCGCTAGCTTGAGGAGCACCGTGGTCTCGATGTTCGCGATCACGATGTCCCAGTCGGACTCTTGAAAGTCACTGAGTGGGGTGTCGAGAAACTCGATGGGAGCGCAGCGCTTGTTGAGGCCCAGGTTCCGTTGAGCGGAGCGCAAGGCGCGAGGGTCGATTTCAAGACCCACGACGCGTTCAGCGCCGAGTAGGCGCGCCATGAAGCACAGGACGCCAGTGCCGGTGCCCACATCCAGCACGCGCTTGGCGTCCTTGTAGGTCGCAAGCAGCGAGCGCGCCGCGAGCTGAGTGGTTGGATGGCTCCCGATGCCGAACGCCAAATCAGGTTCGATGTGGATGAGCTGAACGCTGGCGGGGCCGTGCGCGTGCGTCGTGGTGGGTTTGACCCAGTAGCCCCTGCAGAGCTCGATCGGCTCGAGATGTTGGGCCCAGGCCGTCTCCCAGCCGTCGTTCTCGGGTACCACGCGGAAACGCTGTACGCGCTCCGGGGTGAGACCGGACGCGAAGTCTCGTAGCTCCGCTTCGTCCTCGGAGTACAGCACCAGCTCAGCGCCCTCCGGGTGGTCACGCTCTTCAATACCTTGAGCGCCGAGCTCGAAGAGCTCGAGACTCGCGAGCTCGGGATCCGCCGTGACGATACGAAGACTGAATAGCGGCACGGCTCTCAAAGCTCCTGCACCAAGACTTGGCTGCGATCGGCGTAACGCTCTGCGGCGCCAATATCGGCGACCGGGGTCGCGGGGCGAGGCTCAGCGCCGAGCAACTTGAGCAACAGCGTGGGGCGACTCCGCCCGAGATCTTGTAGCTCGTC
>JBFXBK010000598.1:0-3850 GCA_050183255.1 Polyangiaceae bacterium
TGTTCGCGGGCTCGCAGTCAGGGGTGCCGAGTGGAGACCGGGCGTTTCCGCACTCACATGCGTGTCCACATCGAGAATGACGGCCCGGTGACGTTGCTGCTCGATAGCAAGCGGCTGTTCTGACTGGCTCACCGATCGGGAGTCGCTCTAGATTCGGGCATGGCGAATCGGGGCAAGTCACTCATCCAAGAAGTCATCGAGGCCATTGAAGCGGAGGGGGAGTTGCCGTCAGAGCGCATGCTCGACGCCCCGAAGCCGAAGGCCGCCAAAGGGCTACCGGCTTCGGCGATCAGCGAGCTGCGGCTGAGCAACGGAATGGAGCTTCCGCCGAGCCTTGCCGCGTGGCTTGAGTACGACGCGCGCTGGTTGCCGCTGGAGATCGCAGACGGTGTCGTTCACGGGACGTCGTTCGCGGAGCTCGTCACCGAGGTGGTACCCGACGTCGGCGAGATGTTCGCGATGCTCGGTGAGTCGTTGTTGACGGCGGAGTGCTACCGGCTCTGGGTCCCGCAGATGTGTCCGGAGATGAGCGCCGTGTTCCTGTATGGCGCGCACGCGGACAACCAGGGTGAGCTCCCGGTGCTCTGCTTTGCCTACGACGACGACGGGATCTTGGGAGTGTTCGCGGCGGGCTTCGACGTGTACCTGGGCCGCGTGATGGGTGTGTGTGAAGACGTGAGCTACGCGATTGGCGAGGGCCCACCGGCTTACGCGAAGGCATCTAAGGCTGCCTTGGAGGCGCTGCTCAAGGCCGCCGACCCGGCGGTGCGCAAACAGGTGTACGTATCGCAAGGCGTGATCAGCGTGGGCTCGCTGATCGAGTTCGACGGGTAGGCCGCCACCTCCCACGGCAGATCCCCAGCGACTTTTAGCCGCGGGCTTCACGCCCTTCACTTCGAGGCGAGCCTGTGGGTAGATCGGCACATGGACATTCGCAGGATGGGGGAGGCTGACATCCCCGAGGTTGCCCGGCTGTACTTGAAGGCCTACGAGGTGGACTGGAACGAAGCCGGCGCGCAGAAGTACTTGGGTAAGTTTCACGGCATCGAGCCGGAGAGCTGCTTCGTGGCGCTACACGAAGGCAAGATCGCCGGCGCGATCATGGCGTACTCGTACGAGCGCGAGACGGGCCTGGTGCTCTTCATTCAGGAGCTGTTCGTCGACCCAGAAGTGCGCAACGCAGGGACAGGCAAGAAGCTCATCGCCTGGCTGCGCGACAGCTTCACCCTGGCCGCGAAGGTGAAGATCACGCCGCTCGTGAAGGCGGACACCAACGTCCTGAATTTCTACAACTCCCTCGGCTTCGAGCGGGACCGCGCCGTCTCCTTCATGGACGGCTTCTAGGCTCGCAAGCTTCAGTGCAGTTGATCTCGAGGCGGAGGCGCATCGTCGTCCTCCGCCTCGGCGCGTTTCTTGGCCTGGTCGAGCTCCTGCAAGCGACCTTCATAGTACGCGCCTTTTCCGCGCAGATACAGGAAGCGCGGGAGCTTCCAGGCCTCAGCGCCATCGAGCGGGGGTAGAGGCAACAGGTTGACCAACGCGATCAGTAGGTTCGCACCAACGAGTGCCTCGTACAGATCGTGCGCCTTGACCTCGTGGGACACCAGCTTGAGGCGCGCAAGCCCTCCAAGCACAACGAAAATGCTGAGCTGAGCCAGCACGCCACCCCAGGCCACGACGCAGCGCTGCCAAGGTGTGATCCACTCGTTCGTGTGCACGTCCCCGCCGACGCCGTGCAGATTCAAGGCGAGCACCGGCAATCGATAGCGCCTGAGCAGCACCACGTGCCCTAGTTCGTGAATCAGCACCACGAGCAGCGTGCCGAGCCACAGGTAGGGACGAAACTCGAAGCCGCCGGCCAACAACGCAATCAACGGCAGTGAGAAGTGCGCATAGATGGGCACTCCACGAAGGCTACCGAGCAGTATAGATCCGCGAGGTCTCATCGGCGCTGCGGCGCCGTCAACAAGCGGGCGCGGTGCCCCGTAGATAGCAAGCGAGCATCTGGACACAAGCGCTTTCCACGTCGCTCAGGCTATGGCTCTGCGGGGGATACAGCACCTCTTTGTGAGCCATGGCCTCGATGAACGTCGTCGACAGGTGCGCCGCCAGCGCGCAGTCCACGTGTTGCGCCTCAGTTGAATCCACGAGGAATTGCTTCAGCGCAGTACTCAGGTCCACTTCGATGGCGAGCCAGCGTTGGCGAAGCGGGTCGGGGATGGGCGCCTCCTCGGTCAGCAGCTGGTGGAGGCGCGGAGTGTCTTGATGCAGCTCGAATGCAGCTCGAACGAGCTCCCGCGCCGCTTCTTCGACGGCGGGCTGCGACTCCAGGAACTGCCGTACCCGCGCGAGTCGCACCTCGATTGCGCTGAGGTGCCGATCAGCCAAAGCCACCAAGAGCGCGTCCTTGTTTGGAAAATACTGATACAGCGTTCCGACCGACACTCCCGCCCGCTCCGCGATGCGATCCGTCGTCGCTTCGTACCCATCGGCTTCGAAAACCTGAGCCGCGGCTTCCACGATGCACTCGACGGTCTCCCGCGAGCGCGATTGCGCCGGTGATCTCCGGGGTTTGAACGCCCTGTGCTGAGTCCGGATGCCGCGCATGGATGCGAGGTGACGTGGAGCCCTGGGGTCCCCAAGTCAACTGCACGATGCAGGTGTTGAGCGTGTTCTTAGGTACGGTTGGAGTGGTCCTGGCGCTTTTGGGTTTCGCTCGTTATGCGCGGAGCATCGCCTTGGTGGCGGTGGCGAAGCGACCTACGGAGCTCCAGCTGCTGGTGTATGGCGGCGGGCTGATCGCCCTGACGGGAGTCGCAGTGGCTTGGGGTGGGGAAGCGAGCCTGGTGCTCCCCGTCGGGCTTGCCGCATTGCCAGTTCTCCTCACCCCCGCCCTCTTCTGGCTCTTGGGCCAGCGTCACATCCCCCTTGGTGAGCTGCAAGTTCGGGTGGGGGAGAGGCTCCCCGACTTCGAAGCACAAACTGACTCCGGAGATATATTCCGTACGGAAAACTTGGCTGGGCAGCGCGTGCTCCTCAAGTTCTTTCGCGGTGAGTGGTGCCCTTTTTGCTCTGCTGAACTCAAAGCGTTTCAAGCCTTGTTGCCGGACCTCGAGCGCTTGGGCGTGACTTTGTTCGCGCTAAGCAAAGACACACCGGAGGCCGCCGCGCGGCACCGGGCTCGCGATGGCCTGACGTTCACGCTACTGTGCGATCCCGAACTCAGGGTGATCCGTCAGTTCGGCCTCGAGCACAAGCAGGCGTTGCAGATGGCCGAAGGACGCCGCGTGACCCTGTTCGGCATGGAAGTGGGTACGCAACCTGAGTTTCGCAGCATGGCGATCCCGACGACCCTGCTCATCGATGAACAGGGCGCGATTTGTTGGATCGATCAGACCGATGACTACCGCGTGAGGAGCCAGCCCGAGCGCGTGCTGAGTGAAATCGCGGCCGCGCTGTGAACACACGAATTGCTGAGCCGTGACGCACGCTCCGTCAGCGCAACCCGGCCGGCTCTCAAAAGCGATCCGCAGATCGCACCACCGGGCAACGGCTTGACTCGCTGAGCGCTTCGCAGTCCTCGCTCCGCGAGCCCGCCGAGAGCAGCCCCACCATCACCACCATCGGGATCAGACCATAAGCCACCATCAACACCGAGCCGACGAACGCTGCGCTGCCAGCAATCCGGACCGCTGTATCCTCGAGGAACCATCGCCCGACCGCCCAGCCGCCAAGCGTGAGGATGAGCAGCGCGTGGCTGCCCACCAGCATCATCTTGCCCACACGGACGCCGTTCTCGCGGCGCTTGGCTCGCGAGAGCCACACTTGAACTCCGAAGCCCACCGCGACC
>JBFXBK010000599.1:0-3778 GCA_050183255.1 Polyangiaceae bacterium
CGCGGTGGCGGCAGGATCGTTGGCGACCAGGGCCGCTTCGAGGTTGCTCAGTGCCGTAAAGGTGTCCTCACCCCCAGCCGCGGTGAATGCCGTCGCGCCATCGGAGCTCACCTGGATGGTTAGGCCGGGTCCGGCTTCAATTCGCTGTGCGTTCTGGTCTCCGTTGAAGGTGCCCACGTTGTCGAACGGCGCAGTATCCGTGCGGCTCCCAGCAAACAAGTAACCACGGGAGCCCTTGGCGTTTGCGAAGTCTGTGAGCTGCTCCCGCAGTTGTTTGACTTCGCTTGCCAGCATGCTGCGCTCGTTTGCGCTGAGGCTGCCGTTTGCGCCCTGCAGCGCGAGTTCACGGGCTCGATCGAAGAGCCCGCTCGCAGCGCCCAAGGTCGCCTCGGCGAGGGAAGCGTCGTCGCGCGCGCTGCCGATGGAACGCTTGTAGGAGTCCATGCGCTGCAACCCCGAATCGATGCGCACGAGCTCGCTCGCCCCCGCGGCGTCATCGGAGGGGGCGTTGATGCGCATCCCCGTGGCAGCCTGCTGGGCGACCGTCGCTTGCCGTGAGGAAAGCGATGAGAGGTTCTTTTGTACGTTGAAGAACCTGAGGTTGTCAGTGACTCGCATGGGGAATGTCCTTGATTGCTAGCGCTGGACTCGGTTTGGAGCTATCGGCCCAAGCGGCCAATCAGCTCCTCGAGCATCTGGTCTACGGTCGAGATCACCTTGGTGGCAGCTTCGTACGCGCGTTGGTAGCGCGTCAGGTTGACCATCTCTTCGTCGAGGCTCACGCCGCTCGCGGACTCTTTCATCGCGTAGACTTGATCCTGCATGGCAGCCCGAACACCGACGTCGCTCTGAGTCGCTGCACGCCGCGTGCCCACGTCGCCTACCAGATCGGAGTAGGCCTCCGAGGGGCTGCGGGTGCCGCCGCTGGCGATCAGGCTGGTGCCCAGACCCTGAAGCAGCAGACTGTTGCCAGAGCCTCCAGGCAGCGTGGCAGCGCTATCGGCGGCCGCGACGGCGTCGGGGTTGCCCGCGACGGCAGGGTCGAGGCTCAGGGAGCGCGCGGCACCGGCAACGGTCGCCGATACGCTGAACAGGTTGCGTCCGCTCACGCCGTCTTTGCCGAAACCTGCCGAATGCTGGGAGTTCACGGCCGTCGCGAAATCGAAGGCGAGCTGGTCAAGCTTGTCCTGTGCCGCCAGAAGGTCGACGTCTCGAGCGTCACGGATCCCCGCGAGCTTGCCCGCGCTCAGGTGCTTGGTGATGTCGCTGCCGGGGCCCGAGCCTCGCGCAGCCAGCAGCTGTATGTTTCCCGACGGATCGACGTCGATGCTCAGCTTCTGGACTTCGGCGCCTTCGACGAGTGTGGTGCCCGCAACTTGCACCACCAAGCCGCCCTTGGAGTCCGGAAAGGTGTGCACGTCGATCAGCTCGGACAGCTTGTTCAGCGCCTGGGCTTGCTCGTCTTCCAAGTCGGCGGCGTCGGAGCCCGCGCCTTTCGCCACGCTGATCTTGCGGTTGAGCTCGGCTAGCTTGCCGGCGAGTTGGTTGATCTGAGCGGTCGCGTCCTTCGCGGACGTCAGGAGCTCTGAGCGCTGGGTCGCGATGGCGTCGCCAGTAGTACGAAAACGACCTGCTAGCTCTTCGGCGCGGCTGAGCACGGCCATGCGCGACGCGGGGTCGCTGGGGTTGCTCGTCAGATCCGAAAAGGCGCCGAACAGCTGGTCGAACGCGCTCCCGAGCCCAGCGCCTACTCCATCGTTGAACAGGCTCTCGAGCCGTGAAAGCTGGGTGTCGTGTTCGCTGGCGGCAGCGGACAGACCCACTGCTTCGAGGTAGCGCCGCTCCGTGAACTGGTCGGCCGCGCGACGCAGCCCCTCCACCTGGACGCCACCGTAGTCCATCGTTCCGAGCGCTCGCGTGACGAGGATCGGATCCCTACGGACATAGCCAGCGGTGTTGGCGTTGGAGATGTTCTGGCCGGTGACATTCAGACCATACGACTGGGCGCTCATCGCGTCCCGCGCCGTGTACATCAGGGAGTTCAGGGACATTTTCAGCTCCTGAAGCTCAGTCGCACGGGACTGCTGGTGGTCGCGCCGGAACGATTCAAGCCTTGGCCATTTTTGCCGCTATACCCATCGAAGTGGTTGCCAGTTGCCAGATCCAACATCGACTTCACGCAGGCCCGGGCGTGGATCAGGAGCAGCTGATTGGCGATTGCCTGGCGCTTGATGCGCTCCAGTTGCTCGCGCTGGGCAGCCACGAACTGTTCCTTGGGGAAGTCGCGCAGTCGCTGGTCCAGCTCAAGCTTTGCCTCGCGGCAACGGTCGAGCGCGGCGTGATCCAACACACGTAGCGCCTCATGCTCGTCGAGCAGAAGCGCCTCCATTTCGCTTAGCGTGGAGTCGAGGTTAGGGGGATTGTGCGACATGGTCCATTGCCTCCAGTTTGCGGATGGACCAACCCCCTCGAGCTTTGAGCGATGCAGCTCGCAGCCCGGCCTACGTCAGGTCGAGACCTGACTCAGACCTCACACGCGTTCCCGCGTGCGCTGGGGTCAGCCCACTTCGTCGACGAGGCGTGTGGCGATGGCGCTGGAGTCTACCTGGAAGGATCCGTCGGCGATGGCCGCTTTGAGCGCGGCTACCTTTTCCGTGCGGACTCCTCCAGGAGATCCTGCCAACTCACGAGCCTCGCTCGAGATGCTGACCTTTGCCGCGTCTTGAGGACGCGGCGTGGAACTCTGGGTAACCTGCTCCGTCTTCCCGGCTGCCTGCGTCGCGCTGACTGGCTTGACGGCCATGCGCTGGTAGGCGGAGAGGGCGGGGTTATTGCTGATTCCCTTCATTGGGTCCTCCGATTGACTCGAGCGACGAAAGTTGGTGTCGCTCCGGCGAGGTGAACGGATCCCGCGAGCAAGCCTGGAGCGAAAAACACACGCAATGCACCAGATTGGTTATAAGCCGTCGAATTCACTTGTGTTTCTCCGCTTGCATCATCGCCTGGGCGATCAGTTCTCCGAGACCCAGGCCGCCAGCGGCGCTGATGGAGTCTGCCATGCTGGAGACGACCATCGAGCCGTAGACGTTGCCCTGGGTGCCTTTCTCTCCGCCCATCTGGGTGGTCTTTTCGAGGGACGACAGCAGCTGACGCACGAAGATGGCTTCGAACTTTCGAGCCGCGTCGAGGATCTCGGGGGATGGCTTGGCTGGAGCCTTGCTGGAAGCCTTCGCGACTGAAGTCGCTGGGGCCTGTGCAAGCACTGGAGCTGTTGCCGCGATACTCATTGCACGATCACCTCGGCGCGAAGTGCGCCAGCTGATCGGAGTGCTTGCAGGATGCTTGCCAGCTCGCGCGGGGACACACCGAACACCGACAGCGCTTGAGCTACGTCCGCCAAAGAGGCCGCGCCTTCAAGGTAGGTGAGGGCTGGAGGCGTCTGCTCGCTCGTCTCGATATCGCTCTCGGTGACCACCTTCGTCTCGCCCTTCGCGAGAGGTTCTGGCTGAGAAACGCGGGGCTTCTCCTTGATGTTGATGGTGATACCGCCTTGACTGATCGCGACGGGACTGAGCCTCACGTCGCCACCAGCGACGATGGTTCCCGTGCGCTCGTTGATCACGACGCGCGCCACGCTCGCTGGTGTGACCTCGATATCGCCGATTTGCGCCAACAGCTTGACGGGTTTGCCGCGTAGCTTTCTTGGCGGTTTGACGCTGACGGCTCCGCCATCCAGCGGCTCGGCGGTGCCTTTGCCGAGGGCCTTGTTCACCGCGTC
>JBFXBK010000600.1:0-3738 GCA_050183255.1 Polyangiaceae bacterium
GTTGCCGCGCTCACTACGCCCGTCGATCACCTCTTCGTTGGCGAGCACCGTGCCGAGCGCCGGACACCAGTTGACCGGTATTTCCCCTTGGAAAGCCAGACCACGGTGAAACAGCTTGAGAAAGATCCACTGCGTCCACTTGACGTAGTTTGCGTCGGTGGTGTTGATCTCCCGCGACCAGTCGTAGGCAAAGCCGAGGCTCTTCAGCTGGCGCCGGAAGTGATCGATGTTCTTCCTGGTGGTGACCGCGGGGTGGGTCCCCGTGTTGATCGCGTGTTGTTCCGCAGGGAGACCGAACGCGTCCCAGCCCATCGGATGCAAGACGTCATAGCCTTGCATGCGCTTTCGCCGCGCGAAGATATCCGACGCCGTATAGCCCTCGGGATGCCCCACGTGGAGCCCGTGCCCTGATGGGTACGGAAACATATCGAGCACGTACGCCTTCGGCCGCCCCGCGTGTCGTTCGGAGCGAAACGTCTGGTTCTCTTCCCAGTACTTCTGCCAGCGCGCCTCGATGCTCTTATGGTCGTAAGCCATGGCCGCTCGGTGTACTGCTGGGGGCGCCGTTCGGCAATCTCTGGATGCGCTCTCTGGCGCTAAAACGCAGCGTTTTCCTGGGCACTTCAGCCCCGTCAGCCTCAAGCGCTGGCTCGGGGTTTGGGGGGGAGGGGCAGAGCAGCTCGCCGCGAAGCGTTTGCTGTTCGCTGGGTCTGCTCGTGCTCTGCCGCAACACGCGCCTGCAGGCAACACGCGCCTGCAGGCAACACGCGCCGCAAAGTCAACGCGCGGCGCGGCGCCGCGCGGGCTTCGCTCTGGCACTGTCCGCAACCAGCAAGCTCTTCTCGAGCTTCTTTGCGAGGCGCGCGCGGCGCTTGGCGGTCTGCGCCTCTGCCTCGTCGACTCCAGACTCCACGACCGCCAGCGCCCGCGCCGGATCCTTCACGAAGTGTTCGTACAGCTTGGCTAGCTCGAGGCGCACCGACGGATCGTCCACTTCACGCGTCAGCGCCTCGAAATCTTCCAGGGCGCGGGCGCGATCGCCGCGCGCCTTGTGGAGCCGCGCACGAAACTCCAAGGCTTCGTTCCCGGCGCCGCGCTGGAGTGCGCGCTCTGTGACCTGGGCGGCGCGGTCGAGCTGCTTGCCGCGCTGCATGGTGCGCGCGACGCTCAGCAGATCCGTCGGATGCAGCACATCGAACGGCTCGCCGTAAAGGCCAACCAGGGCCGCCATACTCGCGACGTCCCACAAATTGTGATCGACGACGGCGCGCAGCGCCTCTTCATCTCCGGTGCGCAAGAAGTGGGCGTAGCGCGGCGCGACGTCAGCGCCGTCGATGTCCCCGTCGCGCTCGAAGCCGAGCACTTCGCTCTCCACCGACTTCAGGCGGCAAGCACCGATGCGCGCCTTGTGGAGGCGCCGCGCGACATGCAGCAAGTCGAGGTGTGGACGCGCAGGAGGCGGCGGCATGCGATTCATCACGAAACGATCGCACAACAGCGGCCAGTCAAAGCCGCGACCATTGAACGACACGAGCAGCGAGCAGGCTTCGACGCGCTCGCGGAACACCGCGAGCGCGGCCGCTTCGTCTCCTGGGCTGCGCAAGAGGAGCTGCTCGAGCACCAGCGCGCCCGCTTCGGGAGCCGAGCCGTCCAGCACCTCGAAGTAACCAAGACCGATCAAGAACGCGCAAGTGCCGGTGCCGACGCCTAGCCCAGTCGTTTCCGTATCAAAAAACAGCGCTCGGCTCGGATCCAGCTGGCTCAGCTCCGGTTCCAACCCGAGCAAGCCGAGCAGCTCACTCGACGCCGCCTTGGCTGAATCCACGGGGATCCGCCCCACGTGGTAGGACGCTGGCAGCCGTTCTCGCCGCCGGCACAGCGGACCCTCCGGGCGCTCATGCACTTGAAACGGCAGCAGGGTGAGCTCCGGTACGCCGCGCTTCTCCGCCTTGGGCACCCGCTTGCCCAAGATCGCCTCCATGCGCGCTCGCAGCTCCGCGAGCTGTGGGCTGCCGGCGGCTTCGGGAGTACCTTCGTCGGAGGCGCCGCTCCCCTCCCCCCCGATCTCGGATGCGAGCGTCCGCTGCTCTCCAGGCAGCGGCTCCATCAGCACCTCTCGGGACGGCATCGATCGCCCCGCGGGCATCGGCGCCAAATTGCCCGCCATTTGCTCGGCTGAGAGGCGCTGGAGCTTGCCCTTGAGGTTCACTGAACAAGTGTATCTCTCACGGGACGCGAGCTACCACCACAAACGCCTATAACGGTTTTGACGGTTTTACTTGACGGATTTGATGGTTTGGATCAGGCTCCGTGGATGGCTCCACTCACCGACACCCTCTACCTCGAGATCGCCTCGGCTCTGACCGACGCCGGGCGGCCCGACCTGGTGGCTCGATTGCGAGCACGGAATGAGACGCGGGCCCTCCTCAGCAGCGGCCAAGCTGCGGCGCTGCTCGGGGTGGCATCCACGAACACCGTCAAGAACTGGCTGGAGTCCGGGTTCTTCCCCAACGCATTTCAGACTGCCGGGGGACACTGGCGGTTTCCGCGCGGAGATGTTGAAGCAGCCAAGCAGCGCATCGACGAACTGCGCGAGCGCAACCGGACGGGAGACCTCACGCCACCGGACGAAGACTATGGCGATCCTCCCTTGCTCTAGACGCCGTCACCACACCTTTCGCATCGTGAGGTGTGGTGACCCGCCGTCCCGGTGCACCGGACCCGCGGGGTCGGCAGCGAAACCTAGCTTGCGGTAGAACGCGATGGCGCGAAGGTTGTCGGTGCGTACCCAGAGGCTCAGCCCGACGCAATCGGAGCGCTGCCTGGCAAGCTCCTCGAGCTCGTCGAAGATGGACGCCGCATACGTGTCGCTCGGTCGCGAAGGGTTCCTCACACCACGGAATCGCAGATGCACTCCAACCACGTAGATGACCAGGTATCTAGCTCGCTCCGCCGCCTCGTCGCTCGGGTGCGGGAGGTTCCTGAACCCGACGGACGCGTAGCCCACCACGTAGCCGTCCTCTTCCGTCCGGAACTGGTACGTTGGAGGTGAGGCGATTTCCTTCTTGGAGTCGAACCAGGCGCGGGAACGAAAGTAGTGATCGACTTCGTCCACTCCGCTCAGGAAGCCGTCCAGATCCGGGTCCGTCGGAAGGGCGAATTGGGTGTAGAGGTGCTTCATGCACTCGGGTTAATCCAATGGCCGAATTCTAGTGCCGGCGGAACTAGCTCCTGTCGGTCCGCCCACTTGCCCAGTTGCGAACTCTGTTGAGAGGCTACTCACCCATGCACATCTTCGGACTCACCGGCGGCATCGGCTCGGGCAAGAGCAGCATCGGGCGCTACTTCAAGAGCCTGGGGCTGCCGGTTGTCGACGCGGATGTGATGGCGCGGGAAGCCGTCGCGAAGGGTAGCCCGGCACTCGCAGAGCTGGTCGACGCCTTCGGTGCGGACATCCTGGATGGCGACGGCAACCTCGACCGCAAAGGACTCGCGGCCAAGGTATTCGGCGACGAATCCGCACGGCAAAGGCTCAACGGCATCACGCATCCCCGAGTGCGCGAGCTAAGCGTGCAGCGCTTCAGCGAGCTGGGTCAAACTGGCGAACCCCTCGCCTGCTACGAAGTGCCGCTGCTCTTCGAGTCGAACATGGCGGAGATGATGCGCCCGGTGGTCGTCGTGAGCGTCCCCGAGGACCTACAAATCGAGCGCGCGATGGCGCGCGACGGCGCGACCCGG
>JBFXBK010000601.1:0-3708 GCA_050183255.1 Polyangiaceae bacterium
GCTGGCAGCGCTGTGTTTGCCCAGCTTTCTACTTGGCGCCTGCGGATCTGATAGCGGCAGCACCGTCGGTGGTGGCGACGGGGTGTTTGGGGGCAGCGGTGGAATGGCTGGCTCCAGCTCGGGTGGGACCGCGGGCGGTGTCAACGGCGGCAGCGGTGGATTCCTCGATGGGGGAAGCGATGTCATCACGGCACTGACTATCGATCCCCCGTCCGCAACGCTCATTTCGGCGGACGGGTCGCAGCCCACGCAGACGTTTCGCATCGTCGCGACGCTGCAAGGGGGCGGAACGAAGGACATCACCGACGCCGACCTCTCCCTCTCCCCCCTCTCCCTCGGCGTGATCGATCCAGCGAGCGGCGTGTTCACGGCGAACGGCATCGTGGGTGGAGCTGCCGTGTTGACCGCAACCCTCGCGGACAATTCGTCCGTGAGTGCGACGGCGAACATCACGGTGACGCTCGAACGCACGCTCTACGCTGGCGGCGCACCAATGGACTCCGCTACTCACTTCGGCACGCTGGTGCAGGATGCGTCCCGCGCTGCGGGCTTAGTGTACCCGCTCGATCAGGCGGTCATGCCCCAGAACGTTTACCCTGCGGATATTCAATGGCTGAACGGGGCGCAGAACGACATCTTCAGGGTCAGGCTTTCGAAGCCGCACGCGACGGTGACCGCCTACGTGTTGCACACCGGCGGCGGGTTCAACAACGACTACCTCGTCGACGTCGCTGCGTGGCGAAGCATTGCCCAGACGGACCCAGACGACCCAGCGTCTTTCACCATCGATCGCTGGGACTCCGCGGCGAACGAAGCGATTCAAGCAGAGGCGCCGGTCAACGTGACGTTCGCAAAGGGCGCGCTCACCGGCAGCGTGTACTACTGGGACATCCAGGACACGCGCATCAAGCGTATCGATGACGGCACCGGCACCGCGGTGTCGTTCATGCCTACGCCACCGGCGAGCGCCGGAGGAGGCCAGAACTGCATTGGCTGCCACTCCGTCTCGAACAGCGGGCGGTACATGGCTGGGCGCTTGGGACCTGGTAACAACATTGGCGGCGTATTCGACCTCACTGCAGATCTCACCGGCAATCCTCCGCCTTCGCTGTGGCCCATCAACGATGGCTCGCTGAAGTGGTGGGACAGCTCCTGGAGCCCAGATGACACGCGGCTCGTGGTGAGCTTCCAGGCGGACTCGACACGGGACATCAAGATCTACGACCCCTTCAGCGGGACCGAGGTGAGCGTCACAGGCACGTTGCCGCACGGATTGCAACCCAGCTGGTCGCCTAGCGGGAGCAAGATCGCGTTCGTCTCCGAGCCGGACAACTGGGGTGGGCAGCTCACTTCCGGCAACATCTCCCTCCTAGACGTCACGGGGCCGGACACCTTCGGTGGCGTGACCCAGATCCACGTGGGCTCGTCGCTGTCAGGGCAACCCGAAGGAGGTGTAGCCGACAGCTATCCCACGTGGACGCCGGACTCGGCGAGAGTCGTGTTTGCGCACGGAACCGGATCTCGCAGCGACTCGCCAGATGGCAAGGTTTCTGCGCTCTACATCATGAACGCTGACGGCAGCAACGTGCTCAGGCTCGACAAGGCGTGTGGGGCGAGTCTCGACAACTTCCAGCCCAACTTCTCGCCGTTTGATGAGGGAGGCTACTACTGGGTCGTGTTCCTCTCGCGGCGCGACTACGGCAACGCTACCGCCGGTACGCGTGGCACCCAGCGCCAGCAGTTGTGGGTCGCCGCGATCAAGAAAGACGGCACAACTGACCCGAGTCAGGTTCCGTACTGGCTGCCGGGCCAGGATCCGCAGCACAAAAACATCGCTGCCTTCTACGCCCCTCGGGCGTGTCGCGAAGACGGCGACACCTGCACGGTCAACGGGGAGTGCTGTGGTGGGGACTGTCGCCCGGATATGAGCGGCAACTTGGTCTGCGCGCCGCCACCGCCTGAGAAGTGTCGCAAGCTGAACGAAACGTGCTCGACGTCTGCAGACTGCTGCGACGAGCGCGAGTGCGTGAACAACGTTTGTGTAGACCAAATCCCCAAGTAGCTCGCGGCGCGCGTACGGGGCGCAGCGAACAAATTCCGCCATCGAGCGTTGCTGAAACGACGCGTGTCGGACGAGGGTTCGAGGCTTTCAGCGGTTGCGCTGGGTTGCCCTGTGGCAAAACGCGAACCTACGTCAAGGCCTCGTGGGGCGTCTCAATGGAAGGCGCCCTCGCGGCGGCTCGTATCTAGGGACATCGCACCAAGCGCAAGCTAGAGTTCTCCTTGCTCGCGCAGCGCTTCGCGCTACCCCCGCGATCGCCCGATCTTGAGCGAAAAGTGAAAGAAACTCGTGTCGCGATTGGCCAACTCAACGCTTTCAGCCTATGAGCGCCAGGTAGGAAGTAAGACTTCCTACTTGCGCAGAGTCTCCCCCATGCGAACTTCGTCCGTCTTACTCCTCTCGTGTCTCCTGTGCGCCACGCCGGTCGTGGCTAGCGCCGCGCCGTCCCAGGACGTCGTCGCGGCGATGTCTCTCTACAAGGAAGGCAGAGTGCTCGCCCAGCAAGAGAAGTGGGCTGAGGCGCTCGAGAAGTTTCAGGCGAGCCAGCGCCTCAACCCAACGCTCAAGGCTCACTACGAAATCGCAAACTGCTTCGAGCAACTGGGACGCACCGCGAGTGCCTGGTCCCACTTTCTGTTGCTGGCGGACGAGAGCTGGGTTGCAGGGCAGAAGGAACGCGCGAGGTACTCGAAGAAACAGGCTGAGCGTCTCGAACCGAAGCTCGTTCGCCTCACGATTCGCGTCAAGACGCTGGTGCCAGAGCTGCGGGTGATGCGTGGGGACGCGCTCGTGTCTGCAGCTGAGTTCGGTACGGCTGTTCCTGTTGACCCGGGTCGGGTCAAAGTGACCGCGAGCGCGCCTGGTTATCGAGAATTCTCTGCGGAAATTAACGTTGGCGGTGACAACCCCAAGGCCGAGGTCGTCATCCCGGAACTCGAAGCGCTCCCCGCGGGGTCGCAGCCAGCGACACCGGTTGCCTCGAAGGACGCTGACGCGGAGCGTGAAGCCGAAGTCACCTCTGCGCCGGCAGGTCCCCATGACCAAGGGAGCACTTGGGGGACCCAGCGCGTGATCGGCGCGGGAGTGTTCGGAGTCGGCGTGGTGTCAGCGCTGATTGGCGGCTACTTTGGGCTGCGAGCGATTCAGCTCAACCAGGACGCGAAGGACGCGACAGATCAGTCCAGGCGCGACGAACTGAATGACGATCGCTTCGCCAAGGGCGACCTCTCAACCGGGTTCTTCATCGCGGCGGGCGTGCTCGCCGTTGGCGGTGGCGTGCTGTATCTCACTGCTCCAGATGCGGCGCAGCAAGCCGCGGTTGAGGTCTCCCCGTACCAGGCGCGATTACTCTGGGGAGCGCGCTGGTGAGCGATTGGCTCGAGAAGGGGCTGGTCATCGACGGCCGCTATCGACTCGAGCGTCGCCTTGGAGCAGGCGCGATGGGGGAGGTGTGGGTTGCGGAGCACCAGCTCCTGCGCTCACCGTGCGCCGTGAAGGTGATCCGTGCGGATCACACCAACGCAGACGCGGAAGCGCGGTTCCTGCGTGAGGCTCAAGCGGCGGCTCGGATTCCGAGCACCCACGTGGTCAAGGTCTTCGACTTCGGGATCTTCGAGGGCAACCCCTACCTCGCCATGGAGCTGCTG
>JBFXBK010000602.1:0-3690 GCA_050183255.1 Polyangiaceae bacterium
CAGTGCGCGTGCTGCGCTCGGAGCTGCGCAAGGCGCCCAAGAAGGACGAGAGCGACAACCGCGGTCGCGTCTTCTCGGCGCTGTGGCGCAGCCGTCACTTGTTGGCACGGCAGACGCTGATCGGCGACGTCGCCTACGTGCTCGGCCTGAAGGACAACGACTGGCTGGTGCTCCAGGGCACGGAATCCGCCGCAGAGCTTCAGGCCAAGCAGCTGGTGAACAAGCTGACTCCGCTGATGGGCCACCGCAACGAAGAGGTGCGCAACAAGGCCGTCTACGCCTTGGGAAAGATCGGCGACCCCACCGCGACCCGCGCGTTGATCGGGCACCTGCCAAAGGTGCGTGAGGCGCGCATGCTGAACAACATCGCGTTTGCCCTGGAGCGCCTCGACCCGAAGGCCTTCTTCCCAGCCATCGAGAAGCTGGCAGCGCACAAGCAAGCGGTCATCCGCCTGAATGCCGCCTTCGTGCTGGGTGACGTCAAGCGCCCGGAAGGGCTGCCGATGCTGGAAAAGTCCCTCGGCGATCCGAGCGATTTCGTGCGCACCAGCGCCATCGTGGCGCTCGGCAAGCTGGCTGAGCCCAAGGCCATCGCGAGCCTCGAGAAGTTCACGGACGACGCCAATCCGACGATCCGCGAGGAAGCAATTTACGCGATCAACAAGCTGTCGGGGGACAAGCGCAAAGAGCTGATCTACAAGCAGCTCTACGCCTCCAAGGACGCCGAGCGCCGCCCCCCAATGCGTGAGCGCGCCGCAGTCACTCTGGGCAAGCTCGGCGACACCCGCGTGCGTAACTACTTGCTCGGTTGCTTCGAGCGCTACCAGTGTGACCTCAGGGACATCCGCGATTTCGCCGCGCAAGATCAGGACCCGCGGACCGCTGGGCGCTTGCTCCTGAGCTGGGCGCGCGGGCGCAGCGTGCTCACCGGGCTACTCGGTGATCTGAAGCCCGCAGGCGCCGTCGCGGTCGCCAACTCCGCCTTCGACGAGGCCATGGCGCATCAAGCGTATGGCAACGCCCAGCGGAGCTCGCTCTTGATCGCCGACTTGGGAGATCAGAGCAGCAAGCAGCGCCTCGACACGGTGAAGGGTCACAAGCAGACCTGGATCCGCCTCTACACCGGCATCGCGCGCCTGCGCCTCGGGGAGAGCGTCGCCGTGCCGGAGCTGATGCGCGACTTCGATAATCTACCGGTGGACTGGCTAGACAGCGCGATCTTCGTGTTCAGCACCGTCAAGGAGGCTGCCGCGCGGAAACTGCTGCAGCCGGAGCTGGAGAAGCGCTCAAAGGCACCCGACCTCGAGCCGGCCATGGCATCTGCTGCCATCCTGCTCAGCTGGGATCCGGAGCAAGGCTTCTTTCGCATGCTCGACGGCCTGTCCTCCAAGAGCACCGAAGAGCGGGAGCTCGCCTACTATTACCTCGCCAACGACGACTCCAAGAAGCTCACCTTCGTCATGCGGCGCGCGCTGAGCCGTGAGCAGCGCCCCTTCACCCGTGACCAGCTCCGGGTCATCCTCGACGACCGCAGCTGAACCTGCCTCGAGCAGCGCCAGCTCGCGCCGTTCCCCACGGAACTGGCTGTGGCTGGCGCTCGGCGTTTGCCTGCTGGTTTGGGATCCTCAGGCCACGGCCCAGGCGCCCAAAGCTCTAGCGGTGAGCGTACTCGGGCTGTGCGCCACGGCCTGGTGCGCCTTCCGCAAAGCGCCACTCGTGCTGCCGCCTCCCCTGGCGGCTGCTGGCGCCTGGATCGCCTGGAGCTGCCTGACTCTGCTGTGGGGCAGCCCAAGCGCGCTGTCCGTGCTGAGCTTCAACCTGGCAGCGTTCGTGGTCGCGCTCGTCGCACGCGCGACCTGGTCCGCCTCAGCGCTGCGTCAGCAGCTGCACAAGCTGTCCGTCTTCTTGGGGGTGAGCACCTCCGGCTGGGCGCTCTACCAATTCGCGACCGGCGCTCGGGGTAGCTACGTGCACGGCGGCCTCGGCAACCCGAACTGGCTCGGGCTCACACTGGCGCTGACGTTCCTGCTCAGCCTGCCAGAGCGCCGCGCGCTCCAGAGCGTGCGTGGGAGGCTCACGGTCGTGCTCAGCCTCACGCCGCAGCTCGTCGCGCTCTATCTCGCCCAGAGTCGCGTCGCCTGGATGGCGCTGGTCGTTGCCTTGCTCTTCGCGCTCGCGCGTCTCCGCACGGTAACATTCCAGCGATTCGTCCCCCATCTGGCTTGGCTGTGCGCGCTCGCCGCGCCCCTGGCAGCGTGGGGAGCACGACCAAGCGCTTCCGGCGGCTGGCAGGAGGCCCTCGCAGGGCGCCGCTTCATCTGGCGCTCGGCGCTCGAAGCGACGGCGCACGAGCCCCTGCGCGCGTTCATCGGTTTTGGCAGTGGTCGCTTCCCTGATGCCTTCCTCTCAGGTCAAGGTGCCCTCCTTGGAGGACTCAGCGAGCGCTCCGCGTCCCGGGCGTTTCAGGCCTTGCAGAGCGCCCACTCAGACTGGATTCAGACGTTCCTCGAGCACGGACTCGCGGGCTGGCTCTTGATGGTTGCCTGGCTCTGGCTTGCGTTGAGGACCGGGCGCCAGCCCCACGATTGGCTCCGCGGGGAAATGAGCCTGATTGCGCTTGGGGTGTGCGCCATCGCAGACGCACCGCTCCAGCAACCCGTGGTGCTGGTCCTGGCGTTGCTCGTCACTGCCGCGCTCGGGCGCGATGCGTTTGGAGGCATAGCCAGGGTGCGGCGCCTTCCCATCTGGTGGCTTGCCTTGACTCTGCTGGCGCTGGGGACTCGCCTCTCCGCAGGACACTGGCTCGCGGAGCGCGCTGGAAGTGAAGCGAAGGCAAGACCTGAAGCGCGTCTCCCGTTGCTCGAGCGCGCGGTGAAGCTGGATCCTTACTCGGCGCAAGCTCACTTCGACTTGGCAGTCGCCCTGCTGGACTCTGGTGAGCCTGAGCGCTGCCTGTCCCACGCGGAGCGAAGCGGGGCGCTCAGCAAGTCGCTGGGTGCAGAGCTCCTGATCGCCAAGGCGTTGAGTCGGCTCGGCCGCGTCGCCGACGCTCACCGGGTGTTGCTTTCAGCGCGGGACATCAGCCCAGGCTCGTTCCGCGTGAACCTCGGACTAGCATCTGTGGAGCTCGAGCTCGGCGACTTGCGCACGGCTGAAACGTCGCTGGGTCGCGCCGCCGCTGTTTTGCCGGGAGATCCGCGGCTCTCCCCGTTGCGGGAACAGCTCAAGCGGGCCCAGCGCGACCACGAAATCCGCTGACTCGTCCAAGATCAACTACGACAGCAGCACTCAAAAGGTAGCAGCCAAGAATCGCGGTTTGGCGCGTGTCTTGTGGCGGTGAAGCACTACACTCTGGGGGTGGAGTCCGGATTTTGCCGCATCCAGTGGCGCGGCCGCATGCGACGCACATATCCGCGTGGATGTATCTTCGGCTTGGCGACCATCGCCATCCTGTGCTGCGTGGCCTGCTCGCCGAGCAACCTCGAGCAGTCTGGACCACACCACGACGCGACTCAGGAACGAGCACCTGCGCCAAAGTCCGTCAGCATCGCAAGAGCACCGACTACGCCGAGCGCTGCGCCACCTGCGAACACTGCACCGCGCAAGGCCACCCTGAGTCCAGACACCGAGATCGCCTGGGACCAGAACCAGGTCATGCAGGCGCTCGGGCACATCTCCGAGACGCTGCAG
>JBFXBK010000603.1:0-3685 GCA_050183255.1 Polyangiaceae bacterium
GCTGCCTTCAGCAGCGTCTGGACGCGTTCATCGCTGCTCGTGGCAAGGGAAGTGGCGCTCAATGCTGGCTCGCGTCCAAAGAAGGAGCGAGGCGACCACCGCGCCGTGTCGCGGGATCAGTCGTGTCCCGTCGATCAAGTCTGCTGGGGTGCGCCTCTGCGAGGGCAAAGGGCGGAGCCTCCAGAACCGGGGACGGGGATCGGTGCTAGCCTCGTCAACGGCGCAGCGAGGGCACTGGCGAAATCAGTGACGAAAACAGCTATTCCGGACCGCACAGTGCGTAGTACTTGCGGTTGTCATTTGCGACACATGGCTTGGCGTCTTTGCCGTTCTGACCCAGCAGTCCGACCCACTTCCGCCCGCTGGGACATTCGGCCTCTTGGACTGCCACCATCGAACTAGCGCAGGACGCCTGTGCAAGTCCGAGTTCCTCGGTCGCGTCCCCGCGCGCAGTCAGGTTGCCGCCACGTCCCCCAAAGCAGATACGCTCCCCACATACGTCCAGGAGCGAAAGGCTCTCCGGCCCCGTCTCCTGCGACTTGAGTGGCGTTGTCCTGTCGAACGCGACCACCGTGGGAGTGTGTTTGAACCGCTCCTTCACAGAACTGAGTTCCCGTTCGAGACCCGCTATTCGCTTGCCGTTTGAAGCCACGTTCTCTTCGAGCTGCTTCAAGCGGGCTTCAACCTTCGACCGAGCATCGGTGTCTTCCGTCGAGGGTGCGGGAGCCGCACACGCTGCAAGTACTGGTGCAACGAAACACAATCTGAGTGGGTTCACGATCGTCCTCCGGTACCCGTCTATTGCGGGATGATCGAATAGCTGTGAATGGCCCGCGACCATCGACGCAGGGGCACGAGCTGTAGCTTCTCGGTTAGGGTGGCGGCCAGTGCGGCACCGTCCGCGTCGCTCTCGTTGGGCGGCGGTCGCAAGCGGTCGAAGTCCTCCTTTTCGGAGAGTGCGTACACAACCAGCGTCTCTCGCGCGGCGCGCCCTTTCGTTCGTAATGCCGCGCGGATTTGTACCCCAGCGGCCTCCTCTTTCGCCGAAGGCAACATCGCGATGGCCCCGGGGGCGGCTTTGGGAGCACGTTCGTCATCAGAAGGCCAGAGAACGGTCCCGGCGCCGGACTCTTCGAGCGAGAAGACGATCAGGTACGATGGCTGGCTGACCTTGAAACCGACTTGAACCAGCTCACCCTCGACGAACGTTCTGGGGGACTCAATCGAAACCTCCAGCAACGGGCCCTCGTCTTCGCCGCCGACACCAAATGCATAGGCTTGCTCCTCGGACCATTCGGTCAAGTCGAGGACGTCACTCGCGGAGGAGACGCTGCCGCCGAGAGTAGATGAGGCCACCGGGACAGAGGCTCCCGCGGAATCGGTCGTCGTGCGTCTTAGCGCTCTTTGTCCGTGTCCCACGAACACTCGGTTCACGAACTGCTGTCCGCAGTCTCCTCTGACGTCCGCATCCACGACCTGCGTGTTCTCGACCTCGACGTCAGACCGGACAGCCTGGCCGTGCTCTGCCTCGAGGGAGACTAACTGCGCAAATCCACCACTGAGACTAGCAAGCGAACGTAGCTCCACCTGCCGACGCGTCTTGAAGCGACTCTGATGAGGGCGCGCCAGCACTTCGCATCCGGGGAGCCGGCTATCCGCGACAGTCCAGACGCCATCAGCGGTCGCGTGTACGGGCCTGCCAAGTAGTGCGGCATAGTCTGAGACTGGGAACAGAAGCAAATGACCCTGTTGGGTGGAGTTCACCTCACCAGACGCATCACCTGCGGGGCCTGCACCTGCACCGCACCCGCTGACGCACATGGCGAGTACCCACAGAGCGCGTCTCATCGCCGCACCAAGGGCAAGTCGTCCGCGCCTTGTCCCCCAAGAAGCGCCGGCGTCTGGTCCCGGTTCTGACGTCTTGCATCGTTGGCGACGTGTTTGGTTGTGTAGCGGACGAGTTCTGACATGGTCACGGAGCCGTCTCGCGAAGCGTCGGCATCGCCATTCAATCCTCGAAGCAGATAGTAGGAGAACAGGCCGTTGCCTGTCTCGGACGCGCCTGTCACCTCGTCTGCGCCAGACGCTGTGAACATCTGGAGTTTGTTGCCCTTCGGCTGGGCGACCTTGACCCGAACGAGCGGTCTAGTGCCCTGCGGTAACACACTCCGTCCTCCGGCTCCGCTGAAACAGGCATCGACGAACGCGTAGACGTGCCTAGTCGAGAGAGCCTGCAGTTGCTTTTGGAGCGCCGTCACGGAAACGCCTTGGGTAGCTATGAATTTTGGATCCGCGTCCCATGGCACGAGATAGCTGGCTCCGCTTCGTGTGTCTGGAGCGCCATGCCCAGCGAAATAGAAAAAGACGTCTCCCTTCGCGGTCGCGTTACGGCGAAGCCACTCTCCGACCTCCGCATCGATGGACGACTTAGTTGCGTCTGAATCCACGAGCAGATGGATGTTGCTCCGCGGGATCCCGAGGGACGTCTCCGCGTGGTCCGCAAACAGCCGGGCGTCGTCTGCCGCCCCGCTCGCCGCTGGCAGATCGCGACGGTAGTTCTCGATGCCGATCACAACGGCAACCGATTCGGTTCTGCGCGACTTGCTGCGCCGCGCCACCAGTTCAGGTGGAGTTTGCGGTGCCGGTGCACCCGCTGGGCTTATTGGTGCGGTGTCGCCAGCACCCACGTCGTGTGATAGCCGCTCGGTTGCGGTCTCCAACGCCCACACGATAGATTGGGTGATCATCTTTTCGCACTCACCCTCGACGTTCGACCAGATCGCCCCTTTCTCATACTCCTTTACGTCGCGTACCAACTCAGTTCCGTCCGGTCGGCGCGCGTCGACCTCCAGACGCCACGAGCAATAGCCAACGTCTCGGTTCTGGACACCAGAGAGTCGAATGGTTGCCAGTCCGCCCTGACTCACGCGTTCGATCGACTTGTTGTCGCGCAAGATCCAGTCCAACGCCACGCTCACGTCTTGGGTCTCGTCGCCCGAGATCTCGATCTTCAACGGCCAGCGCCCATCCGGCTGCGCCTTCGCGACGGGCGCGTGAACAGCCGGCGCCGGACCGCTGTTGAGATATCCCCCGCACGCAACGACCAGCAGGCTGGCCCCGACTATCAGCCACCGCATGTCGTGATGATACTCCCAGCCGACATAGGCGAACAACAGCTAGCCTCTTGACCCCTGGTTCCAACGGCGAAACTACCCAATCACCCTGACCCCAACGTCCACGCTCCGCGCCTTTGGCGCTCCGCGCTCCTTCTGGCAAGCCAGCGCCACCGCCCAGAACTTGTCAGCGTGACCCTTGCTCGTGCGCTCCGCGTCGAAGCTCACCTTGCCGGACGGAAGTACGCGACGCTTGATCGCATGGATCTGCCCAACCAGCTCGCGCCGCCGCGGCAGGTGCACGTCTTGGCGCTGGAGCAAGATCTTGAAGTCCGTCGCCCAGCGCTCCTTCGACTCGTTGGTGAACGCCTCAGCTGCCACCTGCGGGAAGTCCCGAGCCAGGTTCTCAGCGAGGTTCATGCCGATGCCGCTGCGGTCGATGGAGAGTCGAGCGACGGGGAGCACCGAAAGCACCCGGCGAAGCTCGGCTTCCTGCTCCGCGAACGGCACGCCGTCGAACGTGCGAAGCATCACGCAGCGGTACACGTCGCCGACCTGATCGAACACCGCGA
>JBFXBK010000604.1:0-3674 GCA_050183255.1 Polyangiaceae bacterium
CTTCGTGGGCCTGCAGATCGAGTACAGCCTGCTGGAGCGCAGCGTGGAGCACGAACTCTTACGCATGGCCGACTACTTCGAGCTCTCGGTGCTCGCCTGGGCGCCCCTGGGGGGCGGCGTATTGACCGGCAAGTACACCCGCGACGACGGCGACATTGACTCCCTGCGGAAAGGCGGCAACGACTCCAGCGGCCGCACCAGCGAGCAGAACCTCGCCATTGCACGGGAAGTGGACCGCATCGCGGATGAGATCGGCGTGACGTCTACCCAGGTAGCGACGGCGTGGGTGCTCAGCCAAGGCCAGCGCTACATCCCGATCGTGGGTGCGCGCAAGGTCTCGCAAATCGAGGACACCCTGGGTGCCGCGACGGTCGAGCTCAGCTCCGACCACCTGCGGAGCCTCGACGAGCTCAGTCGCTACCCGATGCCGTTCCCTCAGAAGTTTCTCGCAGGGAAATACATCAAGAACGTGATCTACGGAGAAAACGTGCGCGAGCGCATCCGGGAGCGCAAGGCGCGCGCGTGACCTCTCCCCCGAACAAGGTTCTGCGCTGGCCGTTCGTCGTCGCCGGGGTGCTGATCGCGCTCGCGCCGCTTGGCATTGCGATCTGGGGCTACCTCCAGGCCTTCAGCGTGGTCGGGGGAGAGTCGGTCGACCCTTCCCAGAAGGCGGTCGTCCTCGCGGAGGGGATCTCGAACGCGATGAACGGCCTAGCGAGCGCGATCGTGTGCATCCCCTTGGGCGCTGGGCTCATCCTCTACGGGGTGATGCGCAAGCGTGCCAAGCCCCAGCTGCCGCAGCCCAGCGACTCCTGAGCTAGCCCTTGAGCGTGGCCCACGCCTCGAGCGCCTCAGGGAAAGCCTCGAGTAAGGCGCGTGCCGCGCTGATACGCGGATCCGCGTCCGCTGACTTCGCAGAGCCGCTGGCGTCCTCGGCCGGAGCGCTCTCCCCCCAAACCCCTTCGACCCCGAGGCTGATAGCAATGGCGTCGAGGGGCTCAGGGAATGCCTTGAGCAGGTTCCAGGCCGCGGCGCTGCGTGGATCGGCCGGCGCCGTAGCGGTGGCTTGCTGCTTTGCCTGGCGCTCCCACGGCGGGATCCACTGCTCCAGCGCGTCCAAGCCGCGCGGATACAGGCTGCCGGCTTCCCGGAACAACAGCGGCAGGCCCTCCTGGCCGTGGCGCTGAAAGGTCATGATGAGCTTCGGCAACCAGGGCATCAGCACGTGATCCGGCAAGCGCTCGAACGCCTTGCTCAAGAGCTCTACCGTGAAGCGCGCGATCACCGGCGCGAAGGCCAGCGCCAGCACGAAGCCACTCAGGTACTCGGGCAAGGCCTTGAGCGTTAGCTCATTGTCAAAGACGCGCTCGAGGCGCGCGCGCAGCTCCTGAAAGTCGATGATCTGGAGCACGCTCTCCACGGACCATAAGAGGCCTAGCTTCGTCGCGTCATCCACCTCTGGAGCCGCCTGCCTGATCGCGATCACGAACTGGCTGCGCTCGCAGCCGAGGGACAGCGCGAGGCTCTCCAACGTGAGGATGAACTCGAGCATCGCCGCGAGATCCTCCGCGCTCACGCCGCGATCGGCGAACGCGCTCGGCAGCAGCGTACAGTAGTGAGAATACCCCGTGGTGACGAAGCGCCCCACCCACTCCGGCAGACCTTGTTCCGCGCGGTAGTAGTGAATCAAGCGGCTGATGCGCCGGTAGATGTCGCGCGCGTGGTGCGTGTCTGGCTCGAGGATGAGGAGCTTCACGGCGTGCACACCGAGCTCTTCAGTCAGGCGCTCGCTCTTGAGGTAGAGGATGCTGGCTTCGACGACCTCCAGGGCGTCGTGGCAGCGCGCGCTCTGGGCGAAGGCGCGCCGCTTGAGGCGCCGCTCCAGCACGTGCTCGATGGTGACACCCTCATAGCCGAGCTGAATCACGCCGGCCTGGCGCTTGCCGATGGCGATGTCCCAGCTCTCCTGACGGGCCTTTCCGCCGAGGACGCGCTCGCCCATGATGGGACGCACGGAGTAGTCGTCTGCGAGCAAGTAGCGCAGCTTCCACAAGAGGTCCGACGCGGCGACGTACTCGGGGTGCTTGTCGAAGTCGAGCAGCGCGCGCTGGACGGTGCGCGCGTCAATTTTGATCGGCAGCACAGCGAGCCGATCGTAGACGTCCTTGGCCAGAGGCGGCAGCGACTCGTAACCGACCTGGCCCACGCGATCGCCGCCGAGCAGCAAATCGCAGAGCTTGTTGATGTCGCGCTTTCCCGGAGGAACCGAGTCCTTCTCGAGGCAGGTGACGGCTGCGTCGCGGAAGTCGTAGGGCGACGGGCGCAGGCGATTGCGCATGTGGGCGAGCAGTGTCGCCGTCTGGTAGATGGCGATGGAGTCCGCCGTCGTCGACAAGTAGCCGTGCTTGCGCGCGGCGGACACGATGCCTGCGCTCCAGCGCGCGAGTTCGGCTTCGTCTTCACGCAGCGCCGGGGGCGCCTCGTGAAGGAACGTGCGGAGCGCGTCCAGCCGAGCGGCGTCCTCCGGGTCGCCTTGGGCGGGCGCGCTCGGCACCGACTTCACCTTGGCTGCCTTCTTGCTGGCTTTTGCGGGCTTTTTCACGGGCTTGCTCACTCGGTAAGGCTTGAGGGAGCCTTCCCTCACCCCCTGAGTCCAGCGGCGCTCTGCCAGCATCAAGAATCCGCGCGGATGCGCAAACTGATGCTCGATGGCGGCGAAGCTCGAAGGCAGCACGCCGTAGAGCCACTTCGTGTCCGTGCGCTCCGGGATGCTCCACAGCTCCCCGCTCGCGCTGCCAAACTCGGGCACGTAGCTCGCCGTGTGGTTGGCGCCGCAGACGTACATCGCGTCCCGGGGGTCGATGGAGTTTGCCTGCAGGTGCTGCTTGATGCGCGTCCACATGAAGCGCTCGCGCTTCTCGTCCTCTTCGCGGTCGCGATCCCTGGAACCCAGACGGCGGAACAAGCTGCCGATCAGGAAGTAGATCTGCCGATAGTCCTGATACCCCGCGTCCACCGCCGCCTCTTCGACGTACTGATCCCACCACTCCGAGAAGTGCGCGACCCGTGCGTTCTTCACCAGGGTTTCGCTGAACTGCCTGAAGGTGGGCTCGAGGGCGCCGATCTGCACGCCCAAAGCCGAGCCGTGGAGCCCCGCGTCGTCGCCGTCGTCTTGCGCCTCCTCGGGCAGATCGGCTTCGAGTGCGTGGTCGTCTTGCGGCTTCCATTGAAACCAGTGGTCCACGGAGCGGTCGACGAACACCAGCTCGCACTCGGGGTGCTGCATGCAGTAGGCGATCACCTGCTGCTCTGCAGAGAACTCCGTGATCGGACACACGACGCTGAGCGGCGCCCACGCGCTCGGAAACGCTTCCGCGCGGGAAGCAAACGCTTGCAGCGCGACCGGCAGCTTGCACTCGGGGAGCAGCTCGAGGCAGGCCTGCAAATCCTCGCAGCACTCGAGGTAGATCGCCCGGGGCGGTCGCGCTTGCAGGCGCCGCAGCATGTGCAATGCCGAGCTCGGCGAGTGGTGCGCGACGGGAAACACCTCGAGAGGCTCCCCGAGGGCGCGCTCTACATCACCCACCAGGCCATGCAGGATGCCGGCGAGCGCCGCGGCGTCAGCAGAGAATGCCTCTGCCGCCGCTTGCAGCTGGTCCCTGAGCGCGGCAAAG
>JBFXBK010000605.1:0-3665 GCA_050183255.1 Polyangiaceae bacterium
CCGCACCCAAGGTGTCGCCTTGAGCGCGGCGTCGGGATCCGACTTGCCGACCTCCTCGAGCACCGGGAGGTAGTGTTCACACAGCGCGATGCGCTTCGGGTAGTACCACTCCACGGCTTCTTTCACCTCGAACGCCGTCGCCAGGCGCGTGGTGTTCGCGGGGTAGCCAGTCACCATCACGAAGTCGCCCTTCCTGAGTGGCTGCGTGGGGAGCTTCAACGTGTACTTCGGGTGGTACGGGACGTTGTCTTCTGCATAGTCTGCAGGCTGACCGTCCTTGCCGACGTATGCACGATAGAAGCCGTAGTCGCCGGTGTGGCGCGGCCAGCGCCAGTTGTCGATCTCACCCCCAAAATTCCCGATTCCGCGGTGAGGGGCGTACACCAGGCGAATGTCTCGCAGTTCGAGGCGTTCGATGAGTTGGTAGCGGGAGCCTCCAAAGAAGTCAGAGACCTGACAGCGCACGTTGGGCGTCTTCTCTTCGCACGCCTTGACCAGCGCCTTCTCGCGCTTCTCGATCTCGAGGTAACGCTTTGCCGGATCCGCGATCTTGTCCAAGCCCTCGCGCACCTTGTCGGTCACGTCTTCGTAGCGCTGCGTGACGTAGACGCGCGCCGCTGGACCATTCGAACGCTCTGCCTTGCGCGTTTTCGCGAGGAAACCGTTGTTGACCAGATCGTCCTTGGGCGTCGAGCTGTACTGCAGCGCGCCGGTCACGCAGTGGTGGTTCGTGATGATCAAGCCGTCAGGCGACACGAACGACGCGGAGCACCCACCGAGGTAAACGACGGCGCCGAGCGGCGGCTCGAAAGGCTTCGTCAGTTGCTCCGGTGTGAGCTTGACGCCGAGGCGTTCGAACGCCTGCTGATGCATCGGCTCCGCGAGCTGTCCTGGCAGCCACATGCCGCCTGGATTTTCGAATCTCGGCGCGCTAGGCGGCGGATCGTGAACCACGGGCTCAGGCGGAGTCGGGGAGGGCGGGGGAGAGGGGGTCGCGGCGGGAGAACACGCGGCGGCGAGCCAGGAGCAAACGAAAGCAGTCAGAGATGCGCGTCGCATGGACGCCCCATACCAAAGATCCTTTCGTGAGCGGGAGACGGGGGAGAGCGCCACTCGCGAAGGCTCGCGCTTTGGGCCAGCCGACTGGTCGCGAACCAGAGCTCACGCCTCCGCCGACGCCAGATGGTGGGACCGCTGACATTCCTGGGAGTTAGCCGAAACACGCGTTCCGGGAATGCCCGTAGGACTGCATGGTTCTGAGCTGAGCGTTCTCGCACCAGGCGCCTCCCAAGGCGTAAGCCCCGAGCGTTTTCCATGGTCTGACGCGCATCCATAACCCCGACTCACGGGATGTTTGGTACTCGTTTGGCCTCTCAAGGAGACACACTGATGAAACGTGATACGCGGCGGTTGCCGCTCCTCAAGCGCAGAACGGCGCTCGCGCTACTTGGTGGCGCGGCCCTGAGCGCGGCGACCTGGACGGGACCGGGGGCTTCGCTTGCCCATGCGGCGACGGCGGCGACGCCTGGCGTCAGCATCCCGGTACAGAAACACACGCTGAAGAACGGTCTCACCGTGCTGATGAGTCCGGATCACAGCCTGCCCGTGGTCGCCGTGGAGGTTCGCTACTTGGTGGGCTCAGCGTACGAAGTGAAGGGCAAGAGCGGCTTCGCTCACCTGTTCGAGCACTTGATGTTCCAGGGCTCGGAGCACTTCGACCACGAGTACTTCGCCCCCTTCGAGCCGATCGGAGGCGTCGTCAACGGCACCACGAACACCGATCGCACGAACTACTTCGAGCGCGTCCCGAGTCAGTACCTGGAGCTCGCGCTGTGGATGGAGTCCGATCGCATGTTCGGTCTCTTGCCGAAGCTCGACCAAGCGAAGCTCGACAACCAGCGCGACGTCGTCAAGAACGAGCGGCGTCAGAGCTACGAGAACCAGCCCTACGGCATGTTCTGGTTTTACCTCTCGGAAGCGATCTACCCCGAAGGGCATCCGTATCGTCACCTGACGATCGGCTCCCACGACGACCTGACCCACGCGTCCCTCGACGACGTGCGCGCGTTCTTCAAGCAGTACTACAACCCTGCCAACGCCGTGCTCACGTTGGTCGGCGACTTCAAGCCGGAAGACGCCAAGAAGCTCGTGGAGAAGTACTTCGACCAGGCGTCGTCTGGCACTCGCTCCACCACGCCCAAGGTGGAACCGGTGAAGCTTCAAGGCGTCAAGCACCTGAAGTACACCGACGCCGTCGCGACGCCGAAGGTCTATTTCGCCTGGCCGACGCCCGCGCTGTTCGCGGATGGGGACGCGGCGCTGGATGTGCTCGCGAGCGTCCTCAGTGACGGCAAGACGAGCCGCCTCTACAAGCCCCTGGTGTTCGACCAGAAGATCGCGAAGGACGTGAGCGCGTACCAGGCGTCGAGCCAGCTCGGCTCGGTGTACGTGGTAGAGGCGACCGCTGCGGACAAGAAGACGACCGCGGAGCAACTGGGCAAAGCCTTGTTTGCCGCGCTGAAGAAGGCGCTCGCGAAGCCACCGACTCAGGACGAGCTCGAGCGCTCCTTGAATGGCTGGAAGAAGAGCTACTACGGCCGGGTGCAGAGCGTGCTGAGCCGCGCGCAGCTGCTCAGCGGCTACTACCACTTCACCGGAGATCCCGACTACGTGAGCAAGGACTTGGCGCGTTACACCGCCGTCGGTGCCAAGGAAGTCGAAGCCGCTGCGAAGTTCCTCGACCTCGAGAACTACGTGCGCATCGACATTTCCCCGGGGCCAAAACCCGAAATCAGCGACAGCATGGGGGGTGGGTGAGATGCGACGCAGCTTCCTGAACCGCCGTATGGCAACAGGTTCCTTGTTCGCCGGGCTAGTCACCGGTGGCCTCCTCATGGTTGCGTGCGGAAACACACCGCCAGCGGAGACGCCGACCCCGACTCCGACGACGCCCACGTCAGGCGTCGCCGATGAAGCCCCGCCGGCGCTGGTCAACCGCGCCGCGCTGCCCGAGCCCGGACCCGCGCCAGAGTGGGGGCCGCCGGAGGTCACCGAGCTGCCGCTCTCGAACGGCGCGAAGCTCTGGTACCTCAAGATGGGCAGCACGCCCCTCGTGAGCGTCCAGCTGGTGCTGCCCAACGGCGCCTCCAGCGACCCGGTGGGCAAAGAAGGCCTGACCCAGATCACCACCGACATGCTGGACGAAGGCGCCGGCAAGCTCGACGCGCTGGCGCTCAGTGAAGAGCTGCAGCGCCTCGCAACCGACTACGGTGGCCGCGCCGCGACCGACAGCGTGGACCTCGGGATGAGCCTGCTCGCCCCGAACTTCGATGCCTCGATGAAGATCCTCGCGGATATCGTGATGCACCCGAAGCTCAACGCCAAAGACTTCACCCGGCGCAAGGCTCAGCTCATCAGCCAGGCCACCGCCGACGAGAAGGACACGGGCACTGGTCGCATCAACGTCGCTCGCACGGTGCTCTTCGGCAAGGGCTACGGGAGCTACTCACCGACTGGCGATCGCGTCAGCTTGAGCCACATCACGCTGAACGACGTCAAGCAGCATCAGAAGGCGCTCTTCGCGCCTCAAGGCGCGACCTTCAACGTCGTCGGCGGCATCGAGATCGCGCAGGTGAAGCACGGCCTCGAGGACGCCTTCAAGGACT
>JBFXBK010000606.1:0-3665 GCA_050183255.1 Polyangiaceae bacterium
CATGAACCTCCACAACCAAGCCATCGGCAGCCCGTCCGGCTGCGGCGGCAAGCTGCGCCCACCGCACGCCGGCTTGGACCGAGCGCCGGCGAGCCCAATTTCGTGTCATGCAAGCGCTTGATTCGGGCCTAGTGCCCTATTGATGTACCGATGATGACGATTCCACTCAATGGTAGCCACTTCAGAGCGATCGCGAACGAGGTTAAGTCTACCAATTGGACTCTCGGGGAATGGGCTGAGCACGAGAGTGACGATTGGTTTCAGGAGGGGCCATTCCTTGGAGGGTTTGACGCCACAGAGATGGAATTCTGCTTCAGCTATTTCTCGGATATTGGAGAGCTCTGGTTCCAAATGCCTCTCGAGCAAGTCCTGAAGGTTGCTGCTGGCGAGGACGTGATCGTTGAGGCGAGGCGAGCAGATAGATAGTCGGTATCACTTGTACACGTCCAGCAAGGTTTGAAAGCCGTCGAGTATCGGCGTGGCAACATGAGCCACTCCGGCCCGCTGGTCAGCCGTACCCGTGACCCTGAGCCGCTTGATGCGCCGGATTGGCTCGAAGTGAGTCGGAAGTCATTGGAGCTCGAGCTGCGACCAAGAGCTTGAGCGAGGGTCGAATGGGGACGCCGACGAGCGCTACGGCACCGCGTTGGTGCGACGGTCTGGGAAGCGTCCGCGGCTGCATGGGTTGGCGAAGCGTCCTGGCCCGGTCGACTTCGTTTCCCTGGGGCTATGCCTTTTCATGCTCACCCGGATGACTTGCGCCTGACTCGAGACACTATTACCCAGCATCTCACCAACGTGGCTCGCGCCCGACATGTGCTTTGAAACGAGTGTTCAGGAGCTAGGGCCTGGGCTACAGTTCTGATATGCGGAAGCTACTTGCCACGCTGGGCCTTATGGTCGTCGTAGGCTGCGGGTCGGATGAGGGAGTGCAGTCTGCCACTGGCGGTTCTGGTGGCGTTGCGGCCTCAGGTGCGACCGGGGGCCAAGCGGGAGCGGGACCCGGGGGCACGGCCGGTGCTAGCTCGGGGGGCACTGGCTCGACAGCAGGCAGTGGTGGTGTGGGCGGAGCGGGGGGTATGCCGAGTCAGCTCTGCACAGATGCCTGCAACGTGTTTCAGACATGCGATTCCGCCCTTGACGTTGGCTCGTGCAATTCACAATGCGAGCTGGAAGTTGCGGGAACGGGATATCTGTCGCAAGAACTGGCTTTGCGGTTCTTTAACGACGTTGTCGCCACCGGATCAGACACTGGTTGCGATCTAACTAGGTCGAATCGCTGGTGGGTGGTCCTGACCGAGACCGCTGGCTTCGCTAGCAGTCTGACAGACCAGCAGACCTTCGAAACGTGTCGGAGCAGCATGGTTTGCTCGCGGACAGAGCCGGAGCTGAGCGCGATCTGCCTGCTTCGGTTCTATAGGTACAACGATGCGATCCGTGAGGAGTCGAAGAAGTGCTTTCCACTGTGCAGCTCCAGTGAGCCGGAAACCTGCTTTTCCAAGGCGGCGCCCCCCGGGCAGCCATGGATTGCGGGCGTGTCGCCCTTGTAGCTCTGGAGTGAATAGCCGCTTTTGCTGAAAAGCGGCCATTCGCGCGGAAGCGGTCAAGGGAAACGCTCGACGAACGCACTTGAGCTGTTTTGAAGCGTGATGGCACACTTGCGTCGGTGAATCCGTACCTGCCTCCACAACCCGGCGGTGACGCACCGGATCCGGACCTCATGACGCCGCGCTGGGTGGTGGGGTGGTTGGTCGTGGCGATGCTCTCACCTTGCTACGGCTGCGGGCCGTTCAGCCCCGTGCCGATGGTGCTTGCCGTGCTTGCGTTGCTCAAGCGAGAGTCGGATCCGAAGCTCGCGCGGCGACTCAACAGGGCGACGATCGCATGTGTGATCGCGGGGCCGCTGACGGTGCTGTTCTTCTATGGCGTCTGGTACGCACTCGACTGAGTTTACTTCGCCAACCCCACCCGCACCATCTCACCCACCAGCGACTCTGCGAGCTCGTCGTCAGTCTCACCGGTGACGTCAAGCGCGACCTCTTCGAAGCGCTGGGCGTTGTCGACGACCCAGCGGACGTACTCGGCGGTGGTGAAGTGGCTGGCGTCGAACGCGATGTCTTGCATGGCTCGGACGATCTGAAGCGCGGTGCCTTGGAAGGCACGGCCATCTCGCATGGTGATCTTCATCGTTCGTTCCTCCTCCGCCAGTTGCCCGACGGAATAACAGAAAAGTCTCGGCGGTGCTCGAGGCGCAGCAGGTAGGCCTGCGCGTGCGAGCGATCGCCGAGGGTGATCCACTGGCGACGAAAGAAGTGGGGATGGCTCTCCAAGCGATCGAGGGCGCGCAGGATGGGTTCGGTGACGTCGTACACCTCGCCCTCGATGGCGCTGTCGCCCACGTCGATCATGCCGGGGAACGGGCCCAGGTCGAGTAGCGTGAACCGCGGTGCGGTCCGAGCTCGTGCGATGAAGCGCGCGTCGCGGAGGACTCGATGGTTCGGCTCATCCTTCAGCAGCGTCCCGTACACGAACACCCGCGTGGCCCGTGGCTCCGGGCGGCTCATCAGCCGCTCCGCGTAGGGGCCCCACATCGCCCCGCTGGGCGGGGGAGGGGAGCTGTCGCCCTGCGCCTCGCTCCCGCGGCTCTTTCGTGCGCAGGGCGCGTCCAGCGCGCCCCGGGTGGCCTTCTCCGACTCACGCGGCGTGCGCATGGCTTCCTCCCGTGCGGCGGTCGCGACGCTCGCCCTTCCAAGCGGCGGAGCCAGCCAGGCGCTTCGTGAGGTGGAGGCGCGCTGTCTTGAACTCGGGACCGATCAATCCGAGCCCGAGGAGTACCACCCGCATGTCGTACTTTGCGGTGGCGGGGTTGAAGTCGCGGCGCTTGCTCGAGGCGGCCTTCGACTTGAGCGCTTTGGCGGCGAGCGCCAGGACCAGCTGGATGTAGGCCTTCACCTCGCCCGCGTGCAGCGTTCCGTTGAAGTAGCGGAACTCGAATGCGCCGCGGAAGAAGAGGGCGTTGACGTTGAGCCCCGCGTATCGGCTGTGGTGGTAGCGCGAAGGGCTCGTGGTCGCGTTTCCGTACCAAGCGCGGCTGATGTCGCTCAGCGTCTTGGGGCGCCGGGCTTCGAGGCGGCGCATGAACTCACTGTCGATGCGGCGGCAGTAGGTGCGGCGCCGGGACTCGCTCACTCCGAGCGCGTGCTCGAGCAGCAGCTCTTGCTTGTGGATCATCTTCACCAGGTTCGCGGTGCTCTTCGCGTCGAAGCGGGCGCCATCGACGTGGATGTGGATGCCTGTGCTGTGGTCGGTGCGGGCTCCCGCTTTCCGGAGGGCGCGCACCACCTGCTGCAGCTCCTCGATGTCCGTGTACTCGAGGATGGGCGAGACCAGTTCGCCGCTGTTGTAGCGGTCGGCGAGTGACCCGTCCGGGACCAGCCTCCAGGTGCGTCCGCGGGAGTCGATGACCTCCCAGCGGTCTGCGATCGGAACCAGCGTTCCCCCGACCACACTCTGAAGGGCTCGTGCGAGCGTCTCCCGGTTCTTGCCCACCGTCTCAATCTCGATTCCGAAGCGAAGGTTCTTCATGCTGCCCGTCCTGTTCCGCGCGGCGTCGCGCTGCGTTGCGTGGCGCCATACAGGCTCTGCCGCGCGGAACTATCAAGGCA
>JBFXBK010000607.1:0-3650 GCA_050183255.1 Polyangiaceae bacterium
GCCCCTGCGGCTTCTCCAATGTAACGGGTGTCGATGGCGATCAGGTAGTTGATGTCACGCATCGACCCGAGGGCCTCGTTGTAGATGCCGAAGTACTGGCGCATCGCTTTCCACTCGACCCAGGTATGATGCTCCTTGAGATCCGCGAGGCTCTCGGGGTCCATCGCAACGAAGTTCGGGTTTTCGCGGATGCCTGGGCCGATCTTGAACCAGACGGGCGATGCGGAAGACTTCTTGGCCAGGTACTCGAGGGTGAAGTCCTTGATCGCGTCCACGGCGCCGCTGGCGATGATCTTGTCTTTCCCGCTGATCGAGTTGCTTGTGAGGTCCGTGAGCTCTTCCATCGCGGCGAGCGCTCCGACTTGACCCTGCGCTGAGCGCTCCGGATCCGTCTGCGCGCTTCCGCGCACGATGGTGTTCACTGCGTCACGTCGGATGCGAGCGATGATGTTCATCGGCTCGAGGAACCAGAACACATAGCTGAAGTAGGGGGCCATCAGCACCAAGCCGAACGCGGTGGCCATGAGCATCACCGCTAGCGTCACTACCGGCACGAAGTCGTGGTGAAGCGAAAGGCTGACGCAGACGCCGCACACGCACGCCACGACGTAGTAGGCCATCACCGATAGGTTCACGCGATCTCGCAAGAACATTCGCGCAACACCGGTGTAGCGCTCTGCAGACAGTTGCACGATGATGGAGACCACGGTGATGACGATACCGAAGACGGCCAGGATCATGCCGGCGAGGGATGAGACCGCGTCCGTGATGCTGCCCGGGTCAAACTCGAGGTAGTTATCGAGCGCGCTCGGCTTCGCAGCGCGTGCCACGTCCCAGGCATAAAAGCCCCAGAACACCAGAAGCGCTGCCCCACCCAGCACCGCGATCTGCAGCACCCAAGTCCGCGCGTGCGATACCTGCGACTTCATCGGAGCCCGCTACTCTAGTACACTCGCTAAGGCATCGAGGGGCGAATCGCGCCGCGCCGCAGGAAACGGCGCTGGATGATTCCGCACGCGCGTCAGAGCCGTAGGTCGCCTAAAGGAAGCGCTGCGTTCCTTCGAGGGCGTTGCTTCGAGGCAGCCGCAGCTTCGAAGGCAGCCGCAGCTTCGAGGCAGCCGCAGCTTCGAAGGCAGCCGCAGCTTCGAAGGCAGCCGCAGCCTTCGAGAAGGGACGACGACTTGGCCGCATTTGACGTTTGCTCGGTTCCCTTTTCCGCGAATATTCTTCGGAACCATGCTCACCTTTAGTCAAGACGGACCCACCGCAGAGCGCCAGATGCGCGCGGTGATCTTCTACCTGACGACCTTCGGCTACATCGACGGCGACTTCGATGATTCCGAGAAGACGTTCGTCCGTGACTACATCAAGAAGCTGGTGGAGCACCGGGTCGACGGCGCCGTGACCAAGGACGACACCAAGCTTCGCAGCGAGCTAATCGGCAAGTACACGAAGCATTTCCACGAGGTTTTCGAAGGCATTGACCGCCAGGTGAAGGACCTCTTCACCGAGGCGGTTGCTGACGGAGAGAACCAAGATCAGTTCGTACACTCCAAGCTCAAGCTGCGCTGCTTCGAGATCTTCAAGTCGTTCGACCAAAAGAATCAAGAAGGGTTGATGGACACCATCGACGAGCTGATTCACGCCGACGGCCAGGTGCACCCCGCGGAAGTGAAGTTTCGTGGCGAGCTAGCTCACCTGCTGGAGGAAGACTTGGAGGTCGAGCTCCTCGACGACGAAGAGGAGCGCAAGCCAGTCGCCATCGCCGAGACCACCAAGCCAGCGCTGGCCCAAGACAATCATCCCTTCTTCGACCAGTTCGAGCACCACTACAGCAAGGATCCGGAGAAGCTGCTGAAGCAGATCAAGGCGGATCGCGAGCTCTTGGATCGGGTGATTGGCCTGTTCGAGGATCAGCGGGCGCGCGGTGCGGGCAAGCTCACCGGGAGGAAGCAGGTCCAAGAGTTCGCGGGGCAGGACCCATTCCTCGACTCCCACGTCTACATCCACCCCGCCAAGGAGAACGTCGACTACGAGCTCACCGTCGTCGGCGACCTGCACGGGTGCTACAGCTGCATGAAGGGCGTGCTGATGCAATCCGACTTCTTCACCAAAGTCGGGAAGTACCGCGCGGATCCGCAGAACTCGACATACCCGATTCTAGTGCTGCTGGGCGACTACATCGATCGCGGCATGTTCAGCTACCAGGGCGTGCTGCGATCGGTCTTGCAAGTGTTCTCGACGGCGCCCGAGCACGTCTACGTGCTGCGCGGCAACCACGAGTACTACTTCGAGCACCAGGGCAAGGTGTACGGAGGCGTGAAGCCCGCTGAGGCCATCAACACGCTCAAGCCGCACGTGCCTGCCGAGGTGTTCCAGCACTACATGAAGCTGTTCGACGCGATGCCGAACATGCTGTTCTTCGACCGCTTCTTGTTCGTGCACGGCGGTATCCCCAGGGATCTGCTGCTGAAGGAGAAATACAAGGACCTCTCGAGCCTCAACGACTGGGACATCCGCTTCCAGATGATGTGGAGCGACCCGTCCAGCGCGGACGTCATCCCGGCGTCACTTCAGGAGCAATCTGCGCGGTTCCCGTTCGGGCGGCTGCAGTCTCAGGCGTTCCTGCAGCGCATGGGGTGCCACACGCTGGTGCGTGGCCACGAGAAGTTCGACGAAGGCTTCAAGCGCATCTACGACGACGAGAACCAGCTGCTCATTTCGCTGTTCTCGGCAGGTGGACATGACAACCACGACCTGCCCAAAGAGAGCAGCTACCGCTCGGTGACGCCCAAGGCGATGACGCTACGGCTGAAGAACGGCGCCAGCGAAATCACGCCTTGGCTGATCGACTATCAGTCTTTCAATGATCCCGATCGCAATCGCTTTTTCCAGGCGGAACCGGAGATCGAACACCGCATGGGTTGAGTCGCTGCCGCTCCGGCAGTCCAAGACCCTAGACAATTTTTTTAGGGGTGAGGTCAGTCGCAGCCCCTCACCCCCATCCGAAAAACCGCCAGGTTCATCCGCGTCAGGCTGCGGCGACGTAGTCCACGTGACCGCTCAACGACTGCGCGAGCTTCTTCCGGGCGCGGCTCTCGAGCTGACGCGCACGCTCACGGCTGATGCCCATGCGCCGCCCGAGCTCAGCCAAGCTCAGGGCTTCGCCGTCTTCAGCCATGAGGCGCTCGCGCACGATGCGGCGTTCCCGCGCGTCGAGGTCCCTGAGCGCGCGCTCCACCACCTCTCGCACCACGCGCTGCCGTTGCTCGCGCATCAACGTGGACTCCTGGCTCTCGGTATCGGACTCCATCTGCTCAATCATCGGCGAGGAGTCTTCGCGCACGCTGCGATCCAGAGACACGTCCCCAGAATCCAGGCGCTGCAACATCGCCTGCACCGCGTCGTCGCTGAGATCGAATTGCTTCGCCAGCTCTTGCTTCACGAGCTCCGGATCACCGAGCTTTGCCTGCAGGCGCGAGCGCTCGCGACGCAGCTTGAAGAACATGCGGCTGCGCATGACACCACTGCGAGTCTGGACGATGCTCCAGGTCGCAAGCACGTGGTTGATCATTCGCGCGCGGATCCAGAACGCAGCGTAGGTCCCGAAGCGGTAGCCGAGCTCGGGCTCGAACTTGTCCAAGGCCTGC
>JBFXBK010000608.1:0-3638 GCA_050183255.1 Polyangiaceae bacterium
GCGGGGCGAAGAGACGCGGGAGCTGTTCGACCAGAGCGACACCGTCGAGTACTACTTCAAGAAGCAGCTCCCTGGCGTAGGCTGATCAGTCGGCGAGCTCCAGCGACTCCAAGGCGGCCACGTAATCCGCAGGGAAACCATGCCTGCGTGCCGCACACAGCAGAAGATCGCGATACCCCCGCGTGGGCGCCACGAAGGCCGGCTGTCTAAACTCCGGCTGCACGCGATACACCCAGGCATCTCGCGGCTCACCGGACCACACGCGGCACGTCAGGTGCTCACGCCGGTAGCGCTCCGGGTGACCTTCCTTCTGGTCGAGTGCAAGCAACGTGGCCTCATCGAGCTGCAGCAATAAGCCGGGTACGCTGCTCTGACTTGCGATCTCCACGTTGGCGGCCCCCGCGCCTCGGCTGAGAGAACGGTAATTCCACACCAAGCGGTGCTCAGGCAGGCTGCCCACCGCCAGGTGAAGCACTCGCGGGTTACCTAGCCCCTTGCCTTGAAACCAGTTCGTGAGATCCCCGAGGTCCATGTTCGAGCCATAGGCGAAGACCCAGTGCATCCCGCGAGCATAGCGCGACGTCGGCCCACAGGGGCTGCCCGCTTCGCTGACTCGCCACTAGACTCTGGAGCATGCACCTCTGGTTGGCTCAGCCCAAGCTCGGCTTCGAGAGTACCGATCAAAACCTGGAAGCGCTGAAGCGCTTGCTCGAGGCTCAGCCGGCCCCCGAAGCCTCCGACATCCTCGTGCTACCGGAGCACTTCGAGGTCAGTCGCGCCGCGGACGCCTATCTGCGAGGGATGGAAGCGCTGGCCAAGAGCCTGGGCTGCTACGTCGTGGGCGGCACTCAGCACCGTGAGCTCGGCGATCGAGCGCGCAACACGGGAGGCGCCTTCGGACCTCAGGGGCAGCTACTGTTTCAATATGAAAAATTACGGCCGTATGCCGACGAGCGACACTGGGTCGAACCAGGCGAAGCGCTGGGAGAAGGCACCATCGCCGGGCTGCATTGTCTCGTGCTGGTGTGCGCAGACTTCTGGTTCTCCGACCTGTTCCAAGCCTGCAAGAAGCTACCATCTCTGGTCTTGGTCCCGGCCCTCTCGGTGTCGCGCAAACCGACTCCGGACTACAGCCGCACGATGTGGCGGCACCTGGCGATCAGCCGCGCGTATGAGTTCGGCTGCTACGTGGGGGTGAGCGACTGGGCTGTGGACTCTCGCCTCCCGCGCCTGGCACCCAGCGGCGTCGCGGGCTTCGCCGATCCGACCCAGGTTGACCCAGCTCGCTTGTTCATCCCTGCCCCAGGTTCAGGCGACGCGGGGCTGCTCCGGGTGACCCTAGACCTCGAGCGCCTCAGCGCGTTCCAGGCAGATCGCCACGTACGTGGCTTCTTTTGGCGCACTCCGTTGGGCTGAGCACGGCGAAGCGAAGGCGATGCAAGCTGCGCAGGGGAGTCGGTTTCCCCAAACTCATCGCGATCGCACCCCGAGGCGACTATGCTCGCAACATGGTGCGCGTACTCGGTTTGCCGGTGACTGACGCCGACCCAACGACGGCCGGCGCGCCACGCGCGGATCAGCTGCGCGCCCAGTTGGGCGGCCGCGCACCGACGCCAAAGGATGCAGGCGAACTGGTTGCCCTCGAGACATCGGCCGTGGTCAGCCTAGTCGGCGTCCTGCTCGGCGAATCGGGCGACCAACGCCTCGTGCTCACTCGAGGGGGCGTCGTGCGCAAGGCAGACAAAGCGCGGATCCAGCCGCTACAGGTGCTTGCCCACCCCAGCGAGGACAGCGACCCCGAGCTCAGCGCTCTGGCCGCGCGAGTGAAACGCTTCGCGGCGCTCGACGAAGGAGACAGCGTGCGCATCGAGGATCCACGCCTCGGCTGCCTCGAAGGTATCCTCGTGGAAAAGTGTCGGTTCGGAGGCTTAGTGCTGCGCCAGGACGGTTCACTGCTCGCGGCAGGTTTTTCCAAGCTCGAGCCGCAAGCACGGGGGCCGAGTCAGTGAGCAAGAACGATCGCATGCAGTACCGCCAGCTCGGGGCCGACGGACCGAGCATCAGCGCCATCGGCCTTGGGGGGATGCTGCTGTCGATTCAGGGCCGACCTCCTCGTGAAGCCGCGATCGAGACGATCCACGCAGCCCTATCCAAGGGCATCACGCTGATCGACACGGCAGACGCCTACTGCCTCGACGAGTCAGACTTCAACCACAACGAGGCGCTGATCCGCGACGCGCTGCGTGGCCGCACGGAAAAGGTGCTCGTGGCCACCAAGGTTGGATGTGTGCGACCTGGAGGAGCATGGCGAGTCGACGCGCGCCCTGAGCGACTGCTCGAGGCCGCAGAGGCGAGCCTCAAAGCGCTCGGCACGCAGACCATCGACCTGCTGCAGCTCCACTCTCCGGACTCACGGGTCCCTTTCGCCGACAGCGTGGGCGCCCTTGCGCGACTGGTAGAGCAGGGAAAGGCTCGCTACGTCGGCCTCTCCAACGTCAGCACGCAGCAGATCGCGGAAGCGCGCTCGATCGTCCCCATCGCCAGCGTACAGAACCGTTTCAACGCCCACGATCGCAGCGCCGAGACCAGCGGCGTGATCGACTACTGCACCAAGCATCGCATCACGTTTCTGGCCTATTCGCCGTTTGGGGGCTCCCGCGAGGCCCCCGAGCTTGGGCTTGGGCGCTTGGGTCAAGAGGCGAAGCGTCGCCGAGTGACCGTCTACCGCTTGGTGTTGGCGTGGCTGATGGCGAAGAGCCCGATGGTCGTGCCCATCCCGGGCGCCCGACGGGTGGAGAGCATCTCCGACAGTTCGCGTGCCTGCTCGCTACAGCTCACCGAGGCAGACGTGCGCGAGGTTGAAGCCGCGCTCGTCTGACCCCAGACAAGTCTGGCTGGCCCGTAAGAAAGACTGGGCAGCGCGAATCCGGGGCGCTATGTGCCGCTTGCGATGAGCCACGACCCAACCACGGTTCGCGTCGGGCTGTGCGTGTCTTGCGACCACGCTCGCAGCATCCAGTCGGCGCGAGGCAGCACGTTCTGGCTATGCGAGGCGAGCAAGACGGACCCACGGCTGCGCAAGTACCCCCAGCTCCCCGTGCGCCAGTGCGTCGCGTATCGTGCGAGCTCGGAGAAGCAAGATGGCTGAAAAGAAGCGTCCGCGGGTCGTGATCGTGGGTGGCGGCTTTGGCGGTCTGGAGGTCGCGAAGGCACTGAAGGGCGACGACGTCGAGGTCACCCTCGTCGACCGCTCGAACCATCACCTGTTCCAGCCGCTCTTGTATCAAGTCGCGATGGCTGGCCTTTCCCCCGCGGAAATCGCTGCACCGATTCGAGCCATCCTCAAGCATCAGACGAACTGCCGGGTGCTGCTCGGAGAGGTCACCCGCGTTGAGCTTGGAAACAAGCGCCTCCACCTCGACCACGGAGACAGCCTCAGCTACGACTACCTGGTCGTCGCTGCTGGCGCGAAGACGAACTTCTTCGGAAACGACGCCTGGGCGCGCCACGCCCTGGGCCTGAAGACGCTAGACGACGCCGTAGAGATCCGGCGGCGCGTGCTGCTTGCATTCGAAGCCGCCGAGCGCGAGAGCGACGTCGACGCGAGGCGGCGTCTCTTGACGTTCGTGGTGAACGGC
>JBFXBK010000609.1:0-3626 GCA_050183255.1 Polyangiaceae bacterium
CACCCACGCACCCGCGCGCGCCTGAAGGACATGGGTCTCGAGCTCGACGGCGGCCGCTGGAAGCTGGTGGAGCCACTCGGGTACATGGACTTCCTGCGCCTGATGGCGTCGGCGAAGGTCGTGCTCAGCGACTCCGGTGGGATCCAGGAGGAAACTACCGTGCTCGGCACGCCCTGCGTCACCCTGCGGGAGAACACCGAGCGCCCGTGCACCATCGATGAGGGAACCAACGTGCTCGCGGGCAGTCGTCGCGAGACCATCTTGCCCGCCTACCAAGAGGTCATGAGCCGCAAGCTCGACGGCCGCATCCCGAAATTCTGGGACGGAAAAACCGCCGAGCGCATCGCCGAGAGCCTGCTCAAAGCCTTCGGGTGATGCTCACGGGTTCGGGGTGAGGACCGCCGCTCAGCCACCCGAGCTACCCAAGCAACTGCCCGCACAGAGCTGAGCTGCGAGTCCCCGTTGCGTGCGCTAGCTTTCAGCCATGCGGCTCTGTGCTGCTCCTTTGCTTATCGGGGGCCTACTCACTCCGTGTGTCGCTCAGGCGGCGCCAAACTCCAACGTCGTCGCTACCGGATCGCCGGAGGAGCAAGCTCCGCGCGATAAAGACAGGCCACCTGACTACGGCTACGGCTTCGAGTTCGGCGGGAACGCGATCGTCGGGCTCGAGCTGGATGATCGCGTGCTCGCGGGGCCGGTCACTGGCTATGGCTTGGACGCCGCGTTTCGACCCCTCGAGCGCTGGTCCTTCGGCGGCTACGTGCAGTGGTTGAACCCCTCGGTGTTCGCGGAGACTGGCGGCACGGAGAAGGAGCGTGAAGCGCTCGCGGTGGGCGCGCTCGCGCGCTGGCGCGTGCTCTTCAGCAAGGCCGGAGAGCTGCTCGTGATCTTCAGTGCGGGCTACCGCCGTCACATCGAGTACAGCGGTTCTTCTTCAACTGGCGATCGCTTGGTCGCCAATGGCATCGACTTCGTGCGTGCCGGGATCGGCTACGACTTCGCGCCCGTCTCTGCTGTGCGGATCGGCGTGCGCTACTTCTGGTCCACCGGCTGCTTCTACGACTACCACCGCGAAAACGCTGACGGCAGCCGAGTCGAACTCGACGACACCTGCAAATCGGTGCTCTGGAACTCGAATTGGGTCGGCGTGCGCGCGGGGGTTGCGCTGTAGTCACCCCCTCCGCCCGCGCGCGCGAGCGGAGCGAGACGCGCCGGTGCCGGGAGGGGGCGTGCCGCGCGGTAACGCGCGGCGCGGGGGAGGCAACAAAACCAAACGGGGCGCCCCAAGGGACGCCCCGTTTCTCTGTACCCGCTAGATCACTGTGGGCGAGTCGGGATGGTCGCCGGTGCCGATCCCGTCAGCGAGAAGACTGAGTCGTAGATCAGCTGGCGGGTGTAGACGGGGTTGTGCACGCCGAAGCCGCTTCCGCGCGCAAGCAACAGGTAGTTGTACATCGCGCCGGCTTCGTCCGCGGGGACGTTGCTGACGCTGGCTGGCTGATCTTCGATGAAGAAGTCGTCTGCCAGCTGAGCGGCGGTGAGGGGAGCCACACCAGCGCGCGACAGGTAGCCCTTGTCGTTGAGCGCCTTGCGCAGCTCGCGGATACCTTCCTTCATCGCGCTCTGGCCACCGGCTACGTCGAAGCTCGTGGCGGCGACGTGGCAGCCTGCTGACTGGCAGGTGGAGAGCTGAGGACGGAACGAGTGATCCCCGATGTCGCCGTTCGAGGCGACCGGTGCCATGTGGCAGTCAACGCAGCCATTGGTGAACGCCTGGTGCGACGACGAGGTGTAGGTCTGGCCCGTGTACTGGTAGCCGCCCTTGCCCGTGTAGATATCCGACTGCGGTCCCTCATGGGGGCCCCAGTAGCTCGAGAAGCGGTTGCTCGCGGTGATGTAGTTGGTCACGTCCTTGCGCGACTTGTGACACCAGATGCAGGCGTTGCCCTTGTTGTAGGTGCCCGCCTGGGTGCCGTCGGAGACGCCCACGCTCGAGCTCTTCTCGATGTAGGTCTGGTCCGTGGCGCCGGTCGGACCGCGCAGCGGGAAGTCGCCCGCTTCGTAGACTTGCTTGCCGGTGCGGTGCGGATCGTTCTGGGGGCTCGAGTCGTGGCAGGTCGTGCAGTGCACCACGGCGACGCTGGCGTGCCCTCCGTAGTTGGACTCGGTGACGGCGCTGCCCTTGAGGTAGCTGATCTGACCATTGGCGACGTGGGTCGGCGCGCTTCCGCCGGGAGTCAGCACGTTGCCCGCGACGCGTTGCTCGATGGCGTCGATGGCGTGGCAGTTGCCGCACGCGCGCTCACCGGTCCAGGTCTCGACCTCTTCGCCGCCGAGGTTCGCGATGTACGTCGCGAAGTGGGTGCTGCTCTTCCATTGCTCCACGATGCCCGTGAAGCCGTGGCAGGGACCGAGGCACGAAGCAGTCAGGCCACCGTCTGGTGTGGTGCCCGAATCACCGTTGGTTCCCGGATCACCAGGCGGACCTGCTTCCCCGGGGATACCCGGATCGCCGGGAGGGCCAGCGTCGCCCGCAGGGCCCGGTTCACCCTGGGGGCCTTGCTTGCCGTCGGCGCCATCACTTCCAGAACAAGCCAGAGCGGCGCCGAAGGCGCCCGCCAATATCAGGACGAGGGACGTTGTTTTCATAGCCAGCAACCCTTTCGAACGGGCTGTTTATAGCAGGCCACGTCGCTCACGACGAAGCGCCTCACCCCCAAAAACAGCCGAAACTTTTGCGGTTTTTGTCGGGGCGTCCGAAACGCGCAAAGAACGCGCAGGCTCAGGATCGTCCGAAGATTTTTCGCTCCGCGTGTGCCGCGCGGAACAGCTCACGCCCGCTGGGCTTCGTCGTCGTCGCCTTCGTCCTCATCGGCTTCATCCTCGGCAGGGTCTGCAGGCGATGAGGAGTCTTTTGCAGCCTTTGCAGGTTCCGCCGGGGGTGAGGGAGCAGCGCTCGGCCGCGGGGTGCTGCGTCGAGTGTCCAGAATCACCGCGAGCAAGTAGCAAAGGAAGGCGAAGATACCGATGCCGTGACCCACGCTCATCGCGAACACCACGGGGAGCGGCTTCAGCGAGATCACCGAGTACGCCATGAGTGACAGCGCGAGCAGCGCCGCCACGCAGGCGATGCGCAGCAGGTGCGTGACGGATTGGTGGACCAGCCAGTGGCCGACGCGACTCACGGCGCGCCTCCGCTCGAGGCTGGCGGTGCTGAGCCTGCAGTACCTGCAGAGCTGGAGCCTGGAGTGACGCCGGGCGCCGCGCTGCTCGCTCCTTGTGCCGCCTTGCTGAACGGGTGTGCGTAACCATGGCACCCCGCGCTGGTGCAGCTCACGCGGTTCGACGCGAGCTCAGCGCTCAACGAGATGTGGTCAGGGACGGAGCGCCACACGCTCGCGGTGGTCGTGTGACACTGGCGGCAGTTCGTGTTGTCGGAGGGCTTTCTGAGGTGGATCTTCTTCTCCGCCTCTTCGAGGGTCATGTCCTTGTAGCCACCGAGGTAGTACTCGTAGACGTGGCGCATGCCGCCGGCCGTGGTCATCGCGTAGCCGTACATGCCGTAGTCGGCGTGGCACACGTAGCAGCTCCGATCGCCGAAGAACGGGGTTCGCGAGTGCCGCGCG
>JBFXBK010000610.1:0-3620 GCA_050183255.1 Polyangiaceae bacterium
ACGTCTGATTGGAATGCCCCTGAGTGGCGCGTCTCGAGCTAGCTGAGCGGCTGCATCCCCTGCCACGCGGCCAGGCGCTGCAACACCTCTTCGGGCGGCGTCGCCTCGTCCAGCTGGCTCACGCGCATCTGCCAGCCGTCGTGGGTTGCCCTGAACCATGAGACGTCCCTGGGTAGGCTCCGCAGTGCGTGCTCAGCCCGCGAGAGCGCATCGTGGTGTAGCGACTCGGGGAGCAGCAGGTATTGCAAGACACCGAGCTCTGCATGACGCACGCGCAAGTGAGGCTCCTCGCCCGGCTCGCCCTCTCGCCACTGCCACACGTTGCGCGACGCAGGACGTAGCTCAGCGTCGACGGGCAGCCAGGTCGCTTCGTGCAGCGTGAGGTGCAGCCAGTGGGTCACGGCGCGCGCGCCCCAGCGACGCAAGCGTGGTGAGCCAAGCTCGATCTCGATGGGCCGACCAGCGTGCTCACCCGCGAGGTGCCAGGTCGTCGCCACCTCTGGATCGAGCCGCGCGCTCAGGGCGAAGCATGTAGCGACGGCCTGCGCTCGCGCCTCCGCCCGTTCGAGATCGCGTCGGGTGGGAGCGGGCAAGTGCATCGCGCCGATGTGTAGCGCGGCTGTCGGTGTGTGGCCCGTGTTGCCGCCGTGTAACCAGCGTGATGGCTGCCTCCAGGCAGGCTGAAGCATCCGCCGAGCGATTGGCGCTGCGCTGGGTGGCCGGCTCCGCCCCGATGGTGTAAGGCGGCGCCGTGACTGACTCAGCGCGCCCCTCTGCTCCCGGCGCTCAGCGCCCGTCGTCCACTCCGTACTTCCTGAGTGAAGTCAGCCAGGCCGTGCACGGCGCCGACCCGAGTCGGGTGCTGGTATTACCCGGCCAACCGGCGCTTTCGGCGTTTCGCACCGAGCGACTGCTGATGGACGCGCAGAGCCTCGCGCCGGGTCTCAGCGGGGTGTATGCGGAGTTCGTCCACGTGGCGTACCTGGCGACGCGCGACGCCTTGAATGCATCCCAGCTCGGGACGTTGCAGTCCCTGTTGGTCTACGGCCCTACTCTCCCCCAGAAAAATCCGCAAGGAAATAAACGCATCGTAGTGCCGCGCCCTGGGACGATCTCGCCCTGGTCGAGCAAGGCCACGGACATCGCGCTGATTTGCGGCTTGCAGGGCCTGGAGCGCCTCGAGCGTGGGGTCTGCTACAGCCTGGAAGGTTCGCTCTCCGAGGCGGAGGTCGCGGCGGTGGACGCGTTGCTCCACGATCGCATGACCCAGGTGGTGTTTGGCAGCGACCAGGAGCTAGTCGGCCTGTTCGCGCACCAGGCAGCGAACACCTTCAACCGCTTTCCCGTGCGGGAACAGGGGCGCAGCGCTCTGGTGCGCGCCAATCAGGAGCTCGGGCTCGCCCTGGCAGAGGACGAGATCGACTACCTGGTGCACGCGTTCGGTGAGCTTGGGCGCGACCCGAGCGACATCGAGCTGATGATGTTTGCTCAGGCCAACAGCGAGCACTGCCGCCACAAGATCTTCAAGGCTGACTGGCTGATCGACGGAGAAGCGCAGGCGCACTCGCTCTTCGCCATGATCCAGAACACCTACGAGATCACGCCGGAGCATGTGCTCAGCGCCTACAGCGACAACGCGGCGGTGATGGAGGGTAGCCCGGCGACGCGTTTCTTTGCGGATCCAAACAGCGCCGAATACATCAGCGTGGAGGAACCCGCACACGTCTTGATGAAGGTCGAGACCCACAACCACCCCACTGCCATTTCTCCGCATCCCGGCGCTTCAACGGGATCGGGGGGAGAGATCCGCGATGAGGGCGCAACGGGCAGAGGCGCAAAGCCCAAGGCGGGACTGACCGGTTTCTCCGTATCGAACCTGCGCATCCCTGGTTTCGAGCAGCCCTGGGAGGCCACCGGCGTGGGCAAGCCCGAGCGCATCGTCAGCGCCCTGGACATCATGCTGGAAGGCCCGCTGGGCGGCGCTGGATTCAACAACGAGTTCGGCCGCCCCAACATCCTCGGCTACATGCGCAGCCTCGAGGTCGCGTTTCCCCACGTAAACGGGTCCAGCGAGGTGCGCGGCTACCACAAGCCGATCATGCTCGCTGGCGGCCTCGGCAACGTGCGTCCGGAACACGTGCTGAAAGAGAAGATCCCAGAAGGCGCGCCGATCGTGGTGCTCGGAGGACCGGCCATGCTGATCGGCCTCGGGGGCGGCGCGGCCAGCAGCATGGCCTCCGGGAGCAGCCACGCCGCCATGGACTTCGCCTCTGTACAGCGCGACACCCCCGAGATGCAGCGTCGCTGCCAGGAGGTGATCGATCGCTGCTGGGCGCTGGGAGATGCGAACCCGATCCTGAGCATCCACGACGTCGGCGCGGGTGGCCTCTCCAACGCGCTGCCGGAGCTGGTGCACGACAGCGACCGCGGTGCGGACTTCGAGCTCCGTCGCGTACCGAACGCCGAACCCGGGCTCTCCCCCTTGGAGATCTGGTGCAACGAGGCGCAAGAGCGCTACGTGCTGGCCCTCGACAAGGCCCGCCTCGAAGAGTTCGAGCGCATCGCCAAGCGCGAGCGCTGCCCCTACGCCGTGGTCGGTGTGGCGACCCGCGAAGAGCGCCTCTTGCTCAGCGACGAGCGCTTCGACAATCGCCCCATCGACTTACCCCTCGAGGTGCTGTTCGGCAAGCCGCCGAAGATGACCCGCGACGTGCAGCGACCGAAGCCGCGCGGAACTAACTTCGAGCTCGCCAGCATCGAGCTGGAGGAGGCCGCACGCCGCGTGCTGGCGTTGCCCAGCGTGGCGGACAAGACGTACCTCATCAGCATCGGGGATCGTACGGTGACGGGGCTCATCGCCCGGGATCAGATGGTTGGGCCGTATCAAGTGCCGGTGGCCGACTGCGCGCTCACCTTGAACGACTACACGGGCTTTGCCGGTGAAGCGATGAGCATGGGTGAGCGCACGCCCGTGGCGCTCCTGGACGCCAAGGCCAGCGCGCGCATGGCCGTGGGTGAGGCGCTCACCAACCTGGCGGCGGCCCCGGTCGAGTCGCTCGAGCGCGTGAAGTTGAGCGCCAACTGGATGTGTGCCGCTGGGCACCCCGGTGAAGACACCGCGCTCTACGACGCGGTGCAAGCGGTGGGCCTCGAGCTGTGTCCGGCCCTCGGCTTGACCATTCCCGTAGGCAAAGACTCCATGAGCATGCGCACGCTGAGGACCGAGGTAGACGGCGAGACCGGCGAGCAGAGTCAGAAGAGCGTGACCGCTCCGCTGTCGCTCATCGTGTCGGCGTTTGCGCCGGTCAGCGATGTGCGCAAGCACCTGACTCCGGAGCTCCGCATGGACGAAGGCGAGACGGCGCTCTTGCTGGTGGACCTTGGAGCGGGCGCGTGCCGCCTGGGTGGCTCAGCGCTGTGCCAGGTGTATGGTCACGTCGGCAGCGGCGCGCCGGACGTCGATGACGCTGCCAAGCTGAAATATTTCTTCGCGGCAATTCAGGAGCTGAATGCTCAGGGCCTGCTCTTGGCGTACCACGATCGCAGCGATGGCGGCTTGTTCGTGACCTTGTGCGAAATGGCGTTCGCCGCCGGCTGCGGCGTTGATGTGTCCCTCGACG
>JBFXBK010000611.1:0-3603 GCA_050183255.1 Polyangiaceae bacterium
CGACTCAGGAACGACCACCTGCGCCAAAGTCCGTCAGCATCGCAAGAGCACCGACCACGCCGAGCGCTGCGCCACCTGCGAACACTGCACCGCGCAAGGCCACCCTGAGTCCAGACACCGAGATCGCCTGGGACCAGAACCAGGTCATGCAGGCGCTCGGGCACATCTCCGAGACGCTGCAGGACAGCGAGTACACCCATGGTTTCCGTGTGGATGCTGAGGAGGGGGTCTACCACTTCGACTGCTCAGGCTTGGTGCACTACATCCTCGGCAAGGCGAGCCCGATGGCACGCAGCGCGAGCTTCCAAGGCGTGCGCGGGCGACCGTTGGCGCGGGACTACTATCGCACCATCGCGCGCAGCCCTACGGACGCACCGCGCGCTGGCTGGCAAAAGATCGAGCACGTCGCGGACATTCAGCCGGGCGACTTGATCGCCTGGTTGAAGCCGAAGGTGCTCACGAAATCGACGAATACCGGGCACGTCGCGTTTGCGGTGCTGCCCCCGGTCGCGGTGCCCGACTCCCCGGGTGCTTACTTGCTGCGAGTCGCTGACGCGAGCAGCTTGCATCACGACGACGACACTCGCGTCGGCCGAAATGGCTTCGGGATGGGCACCATCTTGCTCTTGACCGACTCCGAGGGCCGGCCGATCGAGTACGGCTGGGTCGGGTTGAAGTGGCGTACGTTCGAGACGCGCATCGCCATCGGGCGGGTCTCTTAGGGCCCGCGAACGGGGAAGTCGATCGATGATCGCGGCTGAGACCGCCGCGAGGCGGGCGCCCGAGGAGGGAGCACCGCAGGAATACTTGGGTATTTTGAGGAGCGGACGACGAGGCCGCACGCCGCAGCAAGAGGATCGGGCGCGAGGACAATTGAATTCCCCGTTCGCGGGCCCTTAGTCTCTCAACAAGCCTTTACGCTTCAGCGCGGTCAGCTGTGCTGGGGTAACGACGCGCCTCACCCCCTGCTCACCATCCCCGGACGTAATATCCACGGGGAATATGATACAGTCTGGGGTCGTCTCCAGGAGCGTCGACACGCCTTCTTCGTTGAGCTCGCGGCACACGGAATCGACCAAGAGTCGCGCGGCGTCATGCAAGGAACGTTGCCAGACCAGCTGGTTTGCATCACTCGCTGCGCGGTGGAGCGATTCGTCTTCGAACTCGAGTTCCTGGGTGTCGTAGTTCTCCCACTCGACGGGGTGCCACAGGAAGGTCGCTGCGTCGTCCGCGTGCTCACTGAGGAAGTCTGCTTGTTCTGCTTCGGTCAGCAGTGCGAGCTGAGGTGGCAATAAGTGATCGTGCGACTCCATATCGAGCCACAGCGCGACGGCCGCAACCTTGGCGCCGACGTCGAGCGTGGGCAGGTGAGATCGCGTGCTCGCGAGCAGCGCGCCGCGGACCCGTTCGAAGACGACTTCTGGTTCCTCGCGAATGCGTCGAAACATTTCCGCACGGCTACCGTTGGCGTAGACCCACTCGACCAGCTCGAGTTCACCAGCCGCGTCGTGCTTGTACTCCAGCACGCGCTCATTCCCTGGTTGCGACACGCGCGCCCTGACGGGGCGCCCATCGGCCCACTCGAAGGTTTCCGTGCGCTCGTTGCCGTTCTTGTAACGGGTCTGAACCTCTATGAGCTGTGTGCCCTCGTAGCGATAGCGCGCGACGTTGATGACCGGCTTCTTCTCATCGTGATCGAACAGCGTCGCGATGACTTCTTCGTCAGCGTAGTCGAAGTACTGCTCCCTGGCGGGACGCTCGGGGCCTCTGCCTGGGAGCCACTCGCGCTTGTTCAGCGCGTTGTAGTTCCGAACGACACGCAGCCGCCCGGCAGCGTCGAAGCCGTGCTCCACCAGTCCGCGGGTGTCGTCGATAGGAAGCGACACGAGCGCTCCGAGTCCAAAGCAGTTGGACTCGGCGTAGTAGGGCTCGAGCCAGTGCCGCCCAAAGGTCGCCCACTCACGCCGCACGATGGCTTCTTCAGCGCCGTCGCGGAGCTCTTGGTATCTGCGTTTCCCGTTGTCGAACAGCTTCTTCAGACTCGGCATGCGCGCAAGAACGGCGTCGCACAGTCAGGGAGCGATGCCAATGGGATCCGCCGGGGTCGGATAAACTTGTAGTCCCAGCCGCAACTTGGGCACCCGCGGAGGCACCTCGGCCGCTCGAATCCGCAGGCGCGGCGCGAGACCCGGAAGCGCACCTACCCAGTATGCCCCCAGGTTCGCGAGGTCGATCTCAGTGAGCCCCAGCTCGCGAGCCAACCGGCTCGGATTCGCGCTCTCGCCGAAGCACTTGAGGAACGCGAACCAGGCCAGCGGGTCCCGGTCGAGGGGAGCCACGCGGCGCCTGAAGTGCATCAGCGCTCGTTGACTCGCCGCCACATATTCCTCAAGGAAATCATCATCGAGAGCCGCGTCCTCGAGCCGCGCCTCGAGCGGCGCCTTGAGGCTCTCCCACTCCGCCAGCGAGATACACTCGGCGGCCAGCACGTCTGCCTGAGGCAGCCCCAACAATTCCAGTGCGGTAACGACCCGGGCGTATTGATCCAACGACAACGTCACAGCGGGATACTACGACCGTCACGTCACCTGACTAGAGCCACTACTCGCTTTTTGGGGGTGAGGAGCGAAGTTTGTCCGCAGTGCTCATCGGGAGCCGCGCGGTCTCGCCGCCGATGTCCCATGGGTGCGGCGAAGTGCAGCAGTCCGCGCGGTCGCGAGGCAGCTTCGGAGGAGTGACGTACGAAGCGCTAGCCTCCCGGGAAGTTTCGTCGCGCGTGTTGCCCATCAGCCGTCGAGCGGCCAGTTGCCAGCTCTCGCGCGCCTGAGAGATGTCCAAGGCCGAAAAGGAATCCAGAACAATTTCAGACACTTTCGAAGCTGCACGTTTTCACGCAACCAGACCGCTGAGCGGCCGACACGTCTCCAGCGCCTGGACCCCACGGTGCGTATCGCCATGCAATCTTCAGCAACCCTCGCACTCGTTGGCGTCGAAGCTCTCCAGTGTTTGAGCGTTCACGGCTCTGAAGAAGTCGGGCGCGCGATGTGCCTCGAAGTGGAGTTCACCAGCGGCGAGTACTTGGACGTCCGCACATTCCTCGGGACGTGGGGCGCACTGCAGCTGGACGGAGAGCACGCGACGCGCTCGCTCCTCGGCCTGGTGTGCCGCATGACCCATGTCGCTCGTCCCGGTCAGCACCAGGCAGACAGCCTACGGTACTGCTACCAGGTGCGGCTCGAGTCCGGCATCGCGAGGCTGAGGCTGACGCGGCGAAGCCGCACATTTCAGAACTTGTCTCTCCCGGAGATCGCGCGCCAGCTCTTGCTTGCGTCGGGCTGGGACAACGAGACCATCGAGCTACGGCTGAGCGAGACGCACGCGGTTCAGCGCTACGTGGTGCAGTACGACGAGACCGACGAGGACTTCCTGCGCCGGCTCTGCGAACGCGCCGGGCTCTACTTCTACTTTCAGAGCACGGCGCGGGGTGAGCCACGAGAGGTCTGCATCCTCACGGATATGTCGACCAACCTGGAGCCAGCGAGCGACCCACTCACGGTCAGCGATGAGTCATGGGAGGGTCACGGCGACCTGTACGCGCATGAC
>JBFXBK010000612.1:0-3600 GCA_050183255.1 Polyangiaceae bacterium
CGTAGCCTTTCCAGGACCCCGCGAGGCCGATCAGGGTCACGTAGCCACGCTTGGCCGGGCGCCGGCGATAGTCTTTCCAGCTTTCTTTGCCTCGGCGTGATTTCCGCGAGGAACCGCCGACCGCGTCGGCGCGGGAAGCGCGGTCGCTGCGGTCCTTCCGCGACTCGAGACCCGGAACGCGACCGGCATCTCGAGCCTTGCGCGCGGCCTCACCGTTCTCATCATCGCGCTCGGGAATTACGAGCTTTTGGCCTGGCTGAATCACGGTGCCGCGCGTGATATCGTTGGCGTACGTGAGTGCCGCGACGCTCACGTGATAGCGCTTGGCGATGGAGCCAAGGCGTTGACCCTTGCCGATGGTGTGCACCTTCCAGGAGGACTTGCGACGCGAACTCTTGCGCCGCGGGGCCTTGCGATCCGCCTTGGCGCGGTCTGTCTTTGCCCTCTGAGCCTTCCGAGACGGCTTGTCCTCGGTGGCCTTCGTGTCGTCATCCGTCGGCGCGCTCCTCTTCGCCCGCTTTGCGGCTTCCTCGACGGACTCGCCCTTCTCCGGAATGAGCAGCTTCTGGCCGGGCTGGATGGTGTCCTTGCGGGTGATGCCATTGGCGGCGCACAGCGCATCGACGCTGACGTTGTAGCGCTTGGCAATCGAGCCGAGACGCTGGCCCTTGTACACGGTGTGGTAGCGCTCTTTGGCTGAGGCGCTCCCCGCGCTCAGGCAAAGGCTCACTCCCAACAGGCACACGGACAACCAACGCAGAACCAACACGGGGCCAAAGACTGAACCCCAGGTGGCCTCTCGTCCAGCCGCAAACCGCCCCATTTCGACGGGTTTGTGGGTGAAACGCGGTGCTGACCGCAGCAAACGCCCAACTCAGCTGCGGCAGACTGTCGCAGAACGCCGCCTGGGGGGCTCCTCATTCCTTCGCGGGACTTAGCGACGCGGTGCGCTGCTGGGCGGCTGGCTTCGGTGTGGTCGCCGTCTGGCTCGAGCCGTCGCTTGCTTCTAGCTTCGCCGATTCGCTCTGGCTTGCGTCATCGCTCGCTGAAGCGGCCTTGGTTGGCTGGTCGGCATCCGAGCAGCAGCGGAAGCCGACCTCATACCCGATGTACGTCTCGCCGTGGCTCTGGACGATCGGGCGGCAGCGGTTACGTACTGGGCCCCACCAGCCGCCCTTCACGGCTGAGCGCTTGCCTGGGCTCTTCCAAGGCATGCTGACCCACTCGTTGACGTTGCCGTTCATGTCGTAGACGCCGAACGGGGAGACGCATTCTTCGCGTGAGCCGGAAGGTTCGCGGCCATCGAGGCGATCCATCTCGGCCTTGCACGTCGCGTTCAGTTCGCATTGCGCGCGCGGCAGCATCTCCTTGCGACGCTTGTGCCACGGCTTGTCGATGTTGCACTTCTTGTCGTCGCGCTCGAAGCCCGTGGCGTGTGGGCGCATCTCTTCGCCTTCACACGCGAAGTTGAACTCGCTCTCCGTGCACAGCCGTTTCCCTACGGCATTGCACATGCGGGCTGCGTCCTCCCAGCTGGTCAGGGTGTAGGGAACTTCGCCTTTCTTGTTCGGCCACTCGTAGCGGTCGACGCAGTAGCGCATCTCGCGCCGCGGCTTGGTGTCCTTGCACTCGACCACGGGGGAGTACTTCTTGCAGCGGTCCTTATCGGGAGAGCCTTCGATATCCATCACGTACTCGAGGCACGTGTGTTGGACGTTACGACAGTAGTTGCCGCTCACGAGCACCATGTCCTCGGGGCATGCGTTCGTGTCGTCAGTCGCTGCTCCGGCTTGGCTCGTTTCGTCCTCGGGCTCCGCCTCGTCCGGCGTCTCGCTCTCCTGAGCAACCGGCGCGACCGTGGCGAGCGGCGCCGGCTTGTGGCGTCGCTTGTGGCTGGCCTTTGCCTTTGACTTGGGCTGTTCCGCTGCGGTGTCGACTGCTACCGGCGCCACTTCGCGTTGGGGTTCTTGGTGTTCTTCGATCAGTCGACATCCCACCAGGCTGATGGCCAAGCCGACCGAGCTGAAACACAGGCTAAAGCGGAGCGCGCGGCGCATACCCCAGCGCTTAGCCAGCGCGGGGAGGCTTGGCCCAGTTTTTCGCGCTGCTCAGACGTGTTGATCCCGGCGGAAAGCAGTGGAAACACGGCGCGCCTCACCCCCTGATCGGGAAGTGCTTGCATAAGTGCTTACAGGGGGGAGGGGAGGCGTAGCGGAGTTGATAGCTCGCGCCTCCGAGCGCGAAATGGCGAAAGCCCGCTCGGTTGAGCGGGCTTCCAAAGCCTTGCGACTGTTCGGACCCTAGAGAGCTTTGGTACCCCAGTCCTCGAACTCGCGCTCCGTTTCGCCCATGTAGATCTGGCGTGGGCGGTGGATGCGGTAGCCCTCGGGATCGTTGCGCTGCTCCATCCAGTGGGCGATCCAGCCGGGGAGGCGACCCAGCACGAACATCACGGTGAACATTTCCGTGGGGATCCCCATCGCGCGGTAGATGATACCGCTGTAGAAGTCGACGTTGGGGTAGAGCTTGCGCTTGATGAAGTACTCGTCGCTTAGCGCGCGCTCTTCGAGCTTCTTGGCGAGGTCGAGCAACGGGTCGTGGATGCCCATGCGCTCGAAGATCGCATCCGCCTGCTCCTTCAGCAGCTTCGCGCGCGGATCGAAGTTCTTGTAGACGCGGTGCCCGAAGCCCATCAGACGCGTGTTCGGGTCGCCGGTCTTCACCTTCTCGAGGAAGCCGTCGCAGTCGCCGCCAGACGCCTGGATGTTGTCCAGCATCTCGATCACGGCCTGGTTGGCGCCGCCATGACGGGGACCCCACAGGCCACAAATCGCTGCGGAAATGGACGCAAAGAGGTTCGCTTCGCTGCTGCCGACCATGCGCATGGTCGAGGTGCTGCAGTTCTGCTCGTGATCCGCGTGGAGGATCAGGAGCATGTTCATCGCGTCTTCGTAGACCTTCGGGACCTCGTAGTCCTCGGCGGGCACGGCGAACATCATGCGCAGGAAGTTCGAGGGCCAGCTCAGATCGTTGCGCGGGTAGATGAAGGGATGGCCGATCGACTTCTTGAAGGCGAAAGCCGCGAGGGTCTTGCTCTTGGCCAGCACGCGGATGATGTTGCGATCCAGCTCTTCTTCCGTGTCCGGGTAGAAGGTCGAGAGGCTCGCGACCATGGCGGCCATGATGGCCATCGGGTGTGCGCCTGACGCGTAGCCCTCGTAGAACTTCTTCATGTCCTCGTGGAGCAGCGTGTGCTTCGTCATGCGCTCACGGAACGTGGCGAGGTCTTCCTTGTTCGGACGATGCCCGTAGATCAGGAGGTAGCAGACCTCGGTGAAGCGGGCGCGGGTGGCTACCTGCTCGATCGGATAACCGCGGTAACGCAGGATCCCCTTTTCGCCATCGATGAAGGTGACGCTGCTCTTGCAAGAGGCGGTGTTTCCGTAGCCCGGGTCTAAGGTGACCAAGCCGCTGACTTTGCGTAGGGCTTGGATGTCGACGCCCAGCTCTCCCTCGGTGCCTTCCAGGACTGGAAGCTCGTACTCCTTACCGTCGTAGATCAGCTTTGCGGTGCTCTTAGTCTCCTCGATTACCCCCCGC
>JBFXBK010000613.1:0-3600 GCA_050183255.1 Polyangiaceae bacterium
CCCGGATCAAGAGTTTGAAGGAGCCACCCAGCTGACTGTGTCTGGTGAAGGCGCTCCTCCCCCCAAACCCCTGGAAATCTCGGGAAATTGCGGTGGATGGAGAAGTTGCTGTCCGCGCACGGCAGCGTTCCGGTGACGCAACACTGCCTGGGGTGGACGCGCGGGGGGGATCGCACCATGCATGGCTCTCGCCCCGAGCGGGACGGAATGCGAAGGATTGAGCCATGACTGAGAGCTACACGCCGCCGAAAGTTTGGACCTGGGACAAGGAGAGTGGCGGGAACTTCTCCAATATCAACCGCCCCATCGCCGGCCCGACTCACGACAAGGAGCTGCCCATCGGGGAGCATCCGTTCCAGCTCTACTCCCTGGCGACGCCCAACGGTCAGAAGGTGACCATCCTGTTCGAGGAGCTACTGGAGGCGGGGCACGACGCCGAGTACGACGCGTGGCTGATCAACATCATGGAGGGCGATCAGTTCGGCAGCGGCTTCGTTGACATCAACCCGAACTCGAAGATCCCGGCGTTGCTCGACCGGAGCGGCAAGGAGCCCCAGCGGGTGTTCGAGTCGGGGTCCATTCTGCTTTACCTCGCGGAAAAGTTTGGGTCCTTCTTGCCGAAGGACCCGAGCAAGCGCACGGAGGCGCTGAGCTGGCTGTTCTGGCAAATGGGCGCAGCGCCGCTGCTAGGCGGCGGCTTTGGGCACTTCTACGCCTATGCGCCGACCAAGCAGGAGTACCCGATCAATCGCTACGCGATGGAGGTCAAGCGCCAGCTCGATGTGCTCGACCGTCGCCTCGCGGATCATGAGTTCCTCGCGGGTGAATACTCCATCGCGGACATGGCGATCTGGCCGTGGTACGGCGGCCTGGTGAAGAACAAGGCCTACAACGCGGCAGAGTTCCTCTCGGCGCACGAGTACAAGCACGTGCTGCGCTGGACCGAGCAGATCGCCGAGCGCCCTGGCGTGCGCCGCGGCCGCGTCGTCAACAAGAGCTGGGGCGACGAGCCCGGCCTCGCTGAGCGGCATTCGAAGAGCGACTTCGAGAAGCTGTGAGTCCGCGCTAGCGTTCCTCTCCGCGGAATACTTAGGCTGCGGCCCGGTTCCCTGAGCGTGGGGGACTGGCTCACGTTCGACTTTCTGGATCTGGCGCGCCGCCATCTTGGCAGTACCTGGCATCGTTTGCGAAGGCCTGGGCGTTGCGCTGGATTCGGGGACCCTCGTCGAGACGGGCTCTGGTGCTTCCGCTCCTGGCGTTGGCGGTTGGGGCACGATTAGCCTCTTTGCTTGGGGCCAGGGTCGATTCTCCGCGCCGTCTCCACCGGTCCTCCTCATTCTCGCCTCGCGGTGCGTGTAGCCTTGAAGGCGTGGACGGATGGTTCCCTGCGGTCTTCGCGAGCTTGGGGCTGCACAGCTTGATCTGGTGGTGCGCGCCAGCTTGGGCTGATGGGCGCGTCCTGTGCTCGCCATGGCTCGCGGTCGAAGGGCCGGCCTTGAGCCTCATCCTGCCGGACGAACTCGGGGGCTTCGCGCTGGTCGGCGGCAGCGTGCTCCTCGCTATGTGGTATGGCGCCCTCCACGCTGAGTGGTGGGGGCTCCAGCTCCTGCTGGGGCTCGCGTTCGTTCTGCTATATTTATGCGCAGGAGTGGTCCCCCTGCTCGGCTGTGTATGAGTCGCTAGATGAAGCTTCGAACTTCACAGCTGTTCTTGATCGCGCTCGTTGGGGGCGGGTTTGGTGCTTGGTATGGCATGCGGTTCGCGGAGCGAGAGGACAAGTTGCATTTCTTTTTGGCGGACGCTGCCCGCGGGAACACGGCTAGAGCCTACTTTTGCCACGCGCCGCCAGAGGTTGCCCTGCCTCACGTGGAGGCACGGGTGGAGCACGTGGAATCCAAGCCGCCCTTCGATGAGCCGCGACTGAACGAGCGCGAAGCAGATTACTTTCGCGCGGAACTGGCGATGCTGAATGAGCGCCTGGGCCGAGGGGAGCAAGCGAACGCCCAGTGGACGATCATCCTCGGACACTGCCGCGATCCGAAGTGCACGCGGGAGACTTGGCGGGAGCGTGTCCAGAACGGATGCAAGCAGTGACCGACACCGACATCCAGGTCGTGAGCGAGGCGCGGCGCGCCTCGCGGAAGCAGGCGCGGCGTTGGTCCTGGATCGTTGCGATCCCCGCGCTCGTCGTCGGCGCTGGGCTCGGCTTCTTCTTCACGACTCTCAGCCTGTCCCAGCGCTTTTCGAACTACTCCGAGGTGTACGCCGCGCAGCGCGCCCACGCGCGAGTGATGTTTTGCAACGCGCCCACGGAGCAGAGCCTAAAAGTGACCCAGGAGTACTTACCCTGGGCCGGGAACCTCGATGAGGACGCGACGGCCCACGGGGTAGAGCTGCTCGCTCAAGCAGCCGTGCTGGAGGAGCGTGCGCACTCCGACACGGCAGAGGAACGCTGGAAAAAGGCGGAGAGTGCCTGTGGTGCTGCTGGAATGGCGGCCTGTAGCCGGGAGGCGCTACGTTCCCTCGCGGAAGCGGGGTGTGAGCGCCGGCATGAGTAACCGGGCGGTAGTTGAGGGGAACTCGCGCGGGCTAGCGCGCTGTATGCGAGTCGGGGTACAATCACTTCGTGGGCAGCTCGGGCGGAAAACGGAGTGTTCGCGTCTCCTGGGCGCGGATCGGGCGGGCGCTGGTGGGTCTCGGGGTGATCGCGAGCGCCGCGGGCTGTAATGGCGAGACGACGGGCGGCTCTGGTGGCTCTGCAGGCTCGAGTCAGGCTGGTTTCGGCGCGGGGGGCACTGGTGGCAGCGCCGCTGGCTTTGGGGGCAGCTCGGGCGGTGTTGCTGGCGTGGGAACGGGCGGAAACAGCGGGGGAGTCGCTGGGAGCAGCGCAGCTGGCAGCACCGGTGTGGCGGGTAGCGCCAGCTGCGCCGGGGCCGGTGGAGCAATCGACACGAGCGCCGAGGACGCGGCGATCGAGGCCGCTTTCTCGGGTTATGCCGACGAGTACTGTCCGGCTCTGGAGCCGTGTTGTCTCAAAGACTGGAACCTCTACACCAGGTCGGGATGCGGTTCGTATATCTACAGGGAAATGTTATGGCTTCAGGGTCAAGCGGAGCAGCAACTTGCGGCTGGGCACCACCTGAGTGAAGCAAGCCTCAAGAGGTGTCTGGAAGACCGCTTGGCCGCCGCCAGGGCGTGCGATGCTGCTCGCTCGCCTGAAAGCTGCGAGCACGTGTGGGTAGGTGACAAGGCGCTTGGGGAACCGTGCGCAGACAACGACGAGTGCGCCGAGGTGAGCGGAGCCACCGTGAAGTGCACGAACGAAGATGGTGCGGATCGCTGCGTCGCGTTCACCAACGTGTCCGCTGGAGAGAAGTGCACGCACACCAGCGAACGCCCCTGGCCCGACACCGGGAGTTGGTTCTCGGGCGTGATCATCAAAGACTACACCGAGCGCTACTGTTCTGTTGCCGCAGGGAACACTTGCTGGGGTGGCGACTGCGTGCCGATCAGCGGCCAGCTCGGGGACAGCTGCCAGATGTTCTCCTGCGTCAGCGGGCTCCACTGCGACAAGACGGCCAAGTGTGCGCCCCGTCCAAC
>JBFXBK010000614.1:0-3593 GCA_050183255.1 Polyangiaceae bacterium
GCCACCAGCACCGTGGGCGCGAGCTCGATGCGCCGGGAAGGCGTCTGCAAGGCCTCCGGCAAACGCATCTCGAGGGGACCGAGGTCGATGCCGTGCTCTCCCAAGTCGGAAAACCGCAGCTTGTGGGGCCCGAAGCGCAGCAAGAGCCCCAAGATCTGCCTTGGTTTCACCGCGGAAACGAAAGCTCGCAGCGCCCCGGCAGCTACGTGAGCGCCTCCGCCACGCGCTTCGAGCAACTTTGCGCTCAACAGCGTGAGCACGTCCCAGTCGCTCTTCAGCTCTCCCTTGGGGGTGAGGAGCGGCTCGGAGTAGCGGGCATGGTTACTGACTGCCATGGAGCTCGAGAGCAACGGGTAGTTGTCGCGCTCGAGGCCAAACGTGGTGGGCAAGATGACGTCAGCGTGGCGCGACGTCTCGTTGATGTAGATGTCGACGGACACCATGAAATCGAGTTTGCCGAGGGCGCGCTCGACGCGTGGTCCATTGGCGAGGGACAGCGCAGGATTACCCGCGACGGTGATCAGTCCGCGGATCTGACCAGGACCAGGCGTATCCATCTCCTCGGCAAACGCGGCGGAGGGCAGCTCCTTGGCGAACTCCGGCAAGCCGCGCACCCGCGTACGGAACGCAGCGTAGCTGCCGCGCAGGCCGATCATGGCGGCGAGCTTCGCCAGATCGACCGCGGGGGTGTTGAACATCATGCCGCCTTCGCGATCCAGGTTCCCGGTGACGACGTTCAGCGCCTCGAACAGCCAAGACGCGAGGGCCCCGAACTGCTGCGTGGAGGTGCCGAGGCGGCCGTAGCAAGCTGCGCGCTTGGCCGTGGCGAAGGCGTTCGCCAGCTCACGGATCTTATCCGCAGGGATACCGCAAACCGCGGCGACGCGCTCCGGGGGGAAGCGCAGCGCGACGCTCTTGAGCTCCTCGAGACCATCGGTGAACTCCGAGAGGCGCCCCGGAGCTTCGAGGCCCGCCTCGAAGATGGCAGACAGCATACCGAGGAGGAAGAAAGCGTCCGTCCCGGGACGGATGAAGACGTGTTCGTCCGCCTCCTTGGCTGTTTCCGTGCGGCGCGGGTCGACGACCACCAGCTTCGCTCCTCTCCCCCGCAAATCCCGGATGCGCTGCTTGAAGCCCGGCGCCGTCATGATGCTGCCGTTGCTGACCATGGGGTTTGCCCCGAGCATCAACAGGTAGTCGGTGCGTGCGAGGTCTGGGACCGGCAGCAGCGCCTGGTTGCCGTACAGGTGATAGGTGGTGAACAGGCGCGGCAACGCATCCACGGACTGAGAGCTGTAGCGGTTCTTGCTGCCGATCACCGTGTGGAGCAACACGAAGCCGAGGGTGCCGGCGTAGCTGTGCCCGAGGGGATTGCCACCGTACATGGCAACGGCGTCCTTGCCGTGGCGGGCCTGGATCTCCGCGAAGCGCCGCGCGACGATGCCGAGCGCGTCTTCCCAGGTGGTGCGCATCAGGCGACCACCGACGCGCTTCATCGGATACAGCACGCGGTTTGGATCCTCGTGGATATCCTTGAGGCCCATCGCCTTGGGGCACAAGTAACCCTTACTGAACGGGTCTTGAGTGTCCCCGCGAATCGACGTCACGTTCTGACCGTCGTGCTCTATCGCCAACCCACAAGAAGCCTCACACAGCGAACAGCTCGCATACCCCTGCATGGCCGAAAGCCTGGGGCCGCGGCGTTCGGGACGCCAGTCTCGCGTCCGGAAGTCGCCTGTTGCAGCCGAATCGCCGTTGCTAGAAGCTCTGCGGATGACGGCCCGCGGCGTGCACTTTGCGATCTCTCCGGAAATGGCCCAGCGTTTTCAAGCGGCCGAGGGCGACGACGACACGCTGCTGGAGCTGGTCGAAGAGCTGGAAGAGGCGTGGGACAAGCACAACCTGGCGGAGTCCGACAAAGCCTGGGATGCGATGCACCGCTGCCTGACCGACGGTGAGCTGCTGTTCGGCAACGGGGAGCCGCCGCTCAACAGCGTGGTGCTCGGTCCGCGTCAGCTCTGCGACGGCGACGACTACATCATCTGCCTGGCCCTTGCTGATGAAGTCGCAGCGGCCGCTGCGGCGATTCGAGACCTCGACGAAGCCTGGTTCCGCCACCGGTACGAGACGGTGTGCCCGAGAGACTACGCGCCGGAGTATGGCGAGCAGGACCGCGACTACACGTGGTCCTACTTCAAGGCCGTGCGGGAGCTATTCTTGAAGGCTGCGCAGCGCGGGCAAGCTGTTGTGTTCACGGTGGATCAGTAGGCCGACGCCTATTTTCGCACGGAATCAGACGAGCCGCCAAACTAGTTGCGCTCGCTCGCCGACAGCACGGTGAACTCAGTCCCAGACAGACGGAACACGACGTCCACTTCATGCGTCGGGTCCACCTTATCGCGCAGCGTGACGCTGATGTCGGTATCCTCGGGGAGTGGACGGATCTCCGCTGCGTTGACCAGCTCGCCCTCGGAGTAGCTAACCCAGTCCCACGTGAAGGTCAGCGCCGAGTAGCGATACAAGGCCCCGTTGCTCGAGGTCGCGCGGACGATGGTGATGGGGCCGTCCGCCGAACTGTCGCCAGTCATTCGACAGCTGGTTGGAGAAAAGTATTCGAAGCTCCCATTCGCGACCAGTGGGTCGATCTCACGCAGCTCACCCGAAAGCGGAAAGTCGCACGTAGTGGGCAGCCCTCCGCTGCCGCCGTTCGCGCCTGAGCTACCGCCGAAGCTACCGGCTCCTGACCCGTTTCCGCCGATCAGCTGCCCCGCGCTGCCGCCCTGGGAGTTCCCCGAGCTGCCACCTGCGCCGTCACTCGCGTCATCGCTGCCACAGCCGACGAGGCCCAATATCGGAAGCAGCGCGACAGCCAGAGCGACCCGAAATCCGTGCATCATTGAACGAAATACGCTCAGCGATCGCCTTCTCACCCTCGCGGAAACGAAAACGCGAATGGGACGAGAAGGTACATCCGCTGCTTGGCCGAGATCACTGCTGCGGAGGTGCGCCGCCGGATTGCTGCTCGATCAGCGCCTTCAGTTCCGCCTCAGGGTTGCCTTGCCCCATGTAGATGATCCAGCCGAGCTGACCGCCTTGTCCGTCCTTACGCGGCACGACCGCGATCAACGACTGAATGGCTCGCTCACCGGCGAACGTCTTGCCATCGAAGCTGATCTGCATCGGACCGTTCTTGAACGTCACGAACCAGAACTGCTGCTTCGCCCGGAACACCAGCGGCTCCCGCATGCCGCCCTCGCTCACCCCAAGGAACGCGAAGTGCACCGGGATGACGTCGCCTTGCTGGAACTCGTACCAGACCTGGTCTTCCTTCTCGGCGTCAGCCAGCTGGGGGGGTCGCGGTCGCCACACGAATCCGCGGCCCAGTGGCCTGAGGAACGCAGGCGGCGCCAAACGAGAGCAGCCCGAGCAGGGCGATGAACACGAGGCGCGCGGCCAGCGGACGGGGTGAAGACATGGCGGCGCTCTAGTGGGCCCACCCCGAGGGGTCAAGCTGCGTGGTCGCCAGAATCGCACATGGTGCGACGTCTCGCAGCCCCCGCTTTGGTGCCGCGGCGCCACGGGCGGCGCTTCCT
>JBFXBK010000615.1:0-3586 GCA_050183255.1 Polyangiaceae bacterium
GTTCGGCTTGGCCACACGTCTCATTGCTCGAGGCGCCTTCGTAGTTTCCGCGCGGCGAAGGACGGCGCTGCTCGGGATCATGCTAGCGCTAGGTGCGAGCTTCGTGAGCGCCGGTTGCTCCAAGCCTCAGCCTCCGACCATCACCCCGAAGAAGGGCACGATTCAGTCGGTGGGGCCGACGGGGGTCACGCTGCGTCTCGAGTTCGACGCCTACAACCCCAACGGCTTCGACCTCAATGTTCAGTCGGTGAAGGCCAAGGTGACCTTCGACTCCAGCATCAAGCTCAGTGAGGTGACTTCACCCACGGCGATCTCCCTGCCCTCCAAGGCGACGAGCCCGCTCACCGCTGACGTCACGATTCCCTTCAACAGCTTGCCCGCCTTGATGAGCCTCGCCGCCAGCAAGACGGAGGTGCCCTATGTCATCGAGGGCACCGTGACCGTCGGCGGCAAGAGCCTGAACGTGAACCTGCCCTTCACCATGAAGGGCGTCGTGACCCAGCAACAGCTCGTTACCGCGGGGATGAACAGCCTCCAGGGGCTGCCTGGATTGAAGGGCTTGATCCCCGGACAATGAACGCTTCCGTCGACAACGTGCAGTACACGGCGACGGCGCCGCGCATCGCGTATCAGCTGCGTGGCGCGGACGCGCCGGGCGCGCCGGTGCTCTTGATCATGGGCTTCGGTATGCCTGGGAGCATGTGGGAGCCTCAGATCGAGGGCCTGAGTGGGCAGCACCCGGTAGCCTGCTACGATCACCCGGGGATCGGGGCGAGCGACTCCACCATTCGTCGTGCATCCATGGGGAAGCTCGCCGCCGACGCGCAGCGCGTCCTCGACGCGTTGGGCTGGCAGCGCGCCCATGTGGTAGGCGTCTCCATGGGCGGCATGGTGGCTCAGCACCTTGCGCTGTCCGCGCCGGAGCGGCTGCTCAGCCTGAGCTTGATCGCGACCCACGCAGGCGGGCCCCTGGGGCTCGTCCCGACCCTGGAAGGCCTGCGCTTGTTCGCGAAAGCCAACGTGTTGCCCGTCGAGAAGCGGCCTGCGGCACTGATCGAGCTGCTGTATCCGCCGGAGTTCCGCGCCAGCGTGCGCTTGGAGGTGCTCTCCGAGCGCATGAACCGCGGCCTGAAGAACCGCGCCAACCCAAAGACGCTTCGCGGACAGTTGCTCGCCATCCTGAGGCATGACACGCGGCAGGCGCTGAAAGCGCTCCGGGTACCGAGCCTCGTGATCAAGCCGGCTCGCGACATCCTGGTGCGTCCGAGCCACAGTGATCTCTTGGCACGACGTATCCCTGGGGCAAAAAAAGTGACCCTGCCAGACGGCGGACACGGCGCGGTGTTTCAGTGCGCGGAGCGTGTGAACAGCGCCTTGCTAGAGCACTTCGCAGCGGTTGAAGCTGCTTCATGAGACCGCGCTGGGTTCAGCTTGGGTTGCTTGCCTGCATGTGGGGCTGCGGCGAAGGTGCCGCGTCGCCCCCCGTTGACCCAGGGGTGATCGACGTCGCTGAGCTGCCGCTCTTGAGGGTGTACGGGCCGCCAGGCAGTGGTGAACGTGGCACTCCCATCGCGGGCGGTAAGGATATCGACGGCGATGGCAATCCCGATTTTCTAGTTGCCTCGTTCCTCGGTACGCCGCCAGCGCGCGATGGCGTGGCGCGCACGTCTGCGGGCATCGTCGCGATCGTGTTCGGAGACGGCGGGCTGACGGGTGAGGTGGACGCGTCGGTGCCCGGTGGGCGCGTGGTGCACGTCCACGGAGAGAACCTCGCGGAAATGGCAGGAAACGAAATTTGGCTCGATGACGTGACCGGGGATGGTCTCGCGGATGTACTTGTCGGGCGCCAGAACTTTGCGTCCGATCTCGGGAGCGCGGTGTTCCCCGGTGCGGTTAGCGTGATTGTCGGTGGTCCCCCGCTGCGCAGCTTGAGCGGGGGAGTGTTGGAGCTCGCCGCGCCCGCGGTCAGCGTAACGACGCTGGTCGGGGACGCCGACGGAGACCGGCTCGGAGTCTGGTTTCGCAGTGGTGACATGGACGGGGACGGTGTGGCTGACCTGCTGCTTGGCGCGGACCAGGTGTCTCGTGGGAGCGAGGTGCACCAAGGCGCGGCCTACGCGGTGCGCGGCGGCTCATGGCTCGCTCCGGGGGGTAGCTTGCGCCTCGCCGAGCTGCCCGGGGAGAACTGTGCAGAGCTGAGTGTTCAAGATATCCCTGCGGAAGCACACTTCGGAGCCAGCTGCCAGCTCGCAGACCTGGACGCGGACGGGCAGGGCGATGCGATCGTGGCGGCGACTATCGAGCGCGCCGGAGCAGGGATCCCGCCTGACGGCGCCCATAGCAAGCTCACGCATCCGAGCGGTGGCGTCCCCCATGGAGCTGTCTGGTTCTTTTCAGGCGCGGCCATCGCTGAGGCTTGGCTGAGCGGCAGCCGCGCGACCCAGGCGAGCGGTTCGCTGGTCGGCGACGAGATGAATGTCCGCTTCGGCGAAGAGATACTCGGGCTCGGTGACGTGAACGGTGACGCCGAGGCCGACTTGTTCCTTGGTGACATCATCGGTAACGGCGCGGGCGAGGTGTTGCGTCCCCGCGCGGGTACGGCGCACGTGGTGTTTTCTGCTGGCGCGCTGCTGAACGGCGAGCACCAGCTCGCGACCCTGCGTGAGAGTGGCAAGCTGTTCGAGGTAGTGGGCGCTCAAGGTGGAGACATCACGGGGGACACCGCCGCAGCGGGAGATTTCGACGGAGACGGCGTGGCAGATGTCGCCATTGCGTCGCCTCACGCGAGCCGCTCAGGGCGCAGCTACGCAGGCATGGTGCACGTGATCTACGGCGGTCAGAGCTTGCCGGCGTTGCTCGACTTGGGCGCTGCCAGTCCACCAAAGCTCCGCTGGGAACAGCTGCTCGGCGCGCACGGGAACGATGCGCTGGGCCAAGGCGACATCTTGGGCTACAGCGCAGCCAGCGCCGACCTGGACGGCGACGGGACCACGGACTTGATGCTGAACGAAATGACGGGTGATGGACCCGCGGGAGTCGACACCGGCAACCTGGTGATCATCTCCGGGCGCGCCCTGCGATCCGATCCATGAGCGAAGCCAGCGCCAACCTCGCCGACCGGGATCAGCGCCTGATGGCAGCGATCACCGATAGGTTGTTGCTGCTGGTCACGTCCGCGGTCGGGCTCGCCGTGGCGTCGCACTTCATGGACCTGGACGTCGCCGACCCTGACGCAGACTTACAAATCCAGCTGATATTCTTGGTGTCCTCGATGCCAATGAACATCCTGCAGTGGTTCCTGGTCGCCAAGAGCGGGCAGACGATCGGCAAGAAGATGCAGCGCATCCGCATCGTGCGCATGGACGGCAAGCCGGTCGGCTTCGTTCACGGCGTGGTGATGCGCAGCTGGATTCTGGGCGCCGTGTCCTTCCTGATCTTCTGTTTGGGCGCCATCGACGCCTTGTACATTTTCCGCGAGGATCGACGCTGCCTTCACGACCATGTCGCAGACACTCAGGTGATCAAGCTTCCACAGTGACGTCCGTGGGGGGCGTGGACGGCTTCGGCTGCCGCTTGTGCGCGGCCA
>JBFXBK010000616.1:0-3529 GCA_050183255.1 Polyangiaceae bacterium
TACTCTGCCTGGTCGTACTCGCGGTTGGCGTAGTGCTCACGCCCGAGCAGCAGGATCTGCTTCAGATGGTCGTCCATAGAAGATCAGTGTCGACCAAACTTGACGCTTAAACAATCACGCTGACCAACCCTCGCTGATGCTTGACGCAAGTTCAGTGGTTGTGGCGCGTGCTTGCTTGCTCCGGTTCAGAGCCGCTGCTAAGTCGCGAGCCGTGTCGTCGCAGCCAGGTGGACCTCGACTAGTCGGCCGTGTCGTCGACCCGCTGGTGGGCGACTCGGGCGAGACAGAACCAGTCTTTTCGGCTGCCGAAGCCGACGCTGCGCCCGCCTCGCGTCCGCAGGGGGAGCCTGAGGCACCGCAAGGACGTGTCTCCGATGGCCCGCCCGCCGAGACCCGCCAGGTGTCGCTGCCGCCCCTCGATCTGCCCCCCGCGCCCCGTTCGGTACCCAGCGACGTCAGCGAAGTCGCTGCACCCTCCACTGCGGATTTCGGGGGTGAGGAAGAACCATACGGAAACGAAAGCGCGCTGGAAGAGCCGGACGCTGACATCCCGGAGCCCACGCCGACTCCCGTGGCTCGTGGTGGCGCCATGCGAGAGTTGCTGCTCGCGAAGGCCCGCGAGGCGGATCCCGAGCGCGCCAGACAGCTCGAGCTGGAGTCTCGAGACGGTGGCCTAGACGAGATCGGCCGGGACTTCTCCCCCCCGACCAATCCGCTCGAGCGTGAGCTGGATGAAATCGGCTTGGAAGGACCGAGCAGCCGCTCGGTGCCAGCCATCGTCCGCTCCAAGGATGGTGTCTCCCCCACGTGGCTCGCGGTGTTTGCGACGGGCTTCGGGGTGGCCATCGTGGCCGCGCTGATCTTCGTGTTGATTCACGTCGCACCCCGTAAGTTCCCGAGCGACGTCGAGCCTGCTGCAGCCGTGGTGGATGCCGGACCTGCGCAGCTTGCCGCGACGGATGAACAGCAAGAGCGGCCGAAGCGCGTGAAGTTGCCCGGGCCCTGGCGCATCGCGGACGACAAAGACAAGCCGGGCATGCAGGTGATTGAAGGCGAAATCGGTCGCGATCCCTTCTTGAAGGCGATTCAGGACGCGGGCCTCGAGAAGGCTCAAGCGTACCGCGCCCTGACCGCACTGAAGGATCTGCGGGACCTCGAGAAGTGCGACCGCAGCGATCGGTTCGTTGCGCTGATTGAGCGCGGCAGCAAACGCCTCAAGGCGTTCGAGTACGAGGTCAGCAAGGAAGAGGTCTACCAGGCCAAGGAAGACAGTGCGGGTCTGCTGCGCGGCAGCAAGCTCGACCTCAAAGTCGACCGCGCCCAGGTGAAGGGGGCCATCCGCATCACCGGTGCCGGACTCGACGTGGACGCGAAGCACGCAGGCCTTGAAGCGGGCCTCGCGAGCGTCGTGTCGAAGGCGCTCAAAGGCCAGATGTCCATCGAGCAGTTCGAGAAGGGCGACGTACTGAAAGTCGTGGCCCAGGAGGTCACCGTGCTCGGTGAGTTCGCGCGCTACGCCGGGGTTGAAGCGCTCGAATATATTCCCCAAGGAAAAGGTGACAAGGCGGTCCGCATCTACTACTTCCGCGGTTCTCGCTCCAAGGGATACTACGATGACAAGGGGCGGGCGCCTGGTGAAGGGTACTGGCGAAGGCCAATCCCCGGTGCGCCGGTGACCTCGAACTTCAACCCGAACCGTATGCATCCGGTGCTTCACAAGCGCATGCCCCACACCGGAACGGACTTTGGTGCAGGCACAGGCACTCCCATCCGGGCGAGTTCCTACGGCACTGTGAAGTTCATCGGCGTCGCCGGACGCGCGGGCAACCTGGTGATGATCAAGCACGACAACGACTACGAGACCGGCTACGCGCACATGTCGCGTTTCGCCCAGGGACTCAAGGTTGGAGACCGCGTCGAACGAGAGCAGGTCATCGGCTACGTCGGATCGACGGGTAGCGCTACCGGGCCCCATCTGCACTTCATCTGCAAGCACAAGGGCAAGTTCGTCGACGCGATGAAGACGCTGAAGTTCGACGCACTCCAGGTCCTTCCAAGTGGCGAACGCGCCGAGTTCGAAGAGTTCAAGAAGCCCTACGATGCGCTGTTCGCCGAGATCAAGATGCCGCCCGCCCTCGCAGAGCCGGAGGCCGATGCGCCCGCTGCCTCGAGCAGCGAAGCCAGTGACGGCAGCGACGAAGGCGAAGACCCCAGCGACGAGGGGAGCTCGAGCGGGCTCCCCGAGTCGGACGTGATGATCAAGCCGACGGCTGCGCCAGCGGCCTCAGGTGGCCAGCGCGGCGTGGACCTCAGCAAGTCCGTGAATATGAGCGACGAGGATTTGCTCAAGGCCCAGCCAGCGACCGACGACGGCGAGGTCGAGTAAGGCTCAGCGCCAGGTAAGGCGCATCCGGCAGCTGGGATTCCCCGACGCGCGACAGCTCAGCTCCAGAATTTCCACGCGGGTATCCGGGCTGAAGCTGAACACGCCCTCGAGCCAGCCCTTCACGCTCAGGCAGTGTGCGCGATGGGGGAGCGGCATGTCTTCGATGGTCAGCTCCGTCTCGTTCTCGCGGGTACTCTTGCCTACGACTCGCCCCGAGTCGTAGTGGCGGTGCCAGAGCCCCGACGCGATCTCCATGAACTGGTTCACGTCCATGCCTCGCTGAAACATGGACCTCCAGACGCCCGATGTGTGCTCCGCGGAGTAGCGCCCCATCTGCAAAATCAGCCCATGATCGCCGCGGCCGAATAGGCGGTCGACGAGGACACACAGCTCCACGAAGTGATCGAAGCTGATCCAGCCGTCGGATGGGTCTGCGACCGTCAGTATTTGGCGCAGGCGCTCGCTGGCGTGTTCGAGGAGTCGGGCGTGGCCCGCCTCTCCGTAGCGCTCTCTGACGAACGCTTCGCGGACGCGCAGGGTGGATGCTTGGGCGCGTCCGTGGAGGGCCCAGGAACTCGAACTCTGACTTGGAGTCACCTAAGGGATCTTAGCCACACCCACTGGCGTCGTGGGCACACAATTCGGTCAAGCGGCCAGGGATTTACACGCTGGGGCTGAGAGCACGGCTTCCACTTGGCAGGTGGCTAGGGTGGGGCTAGCAACCAAGCGTGACCCGAACGCTCCGCGGTGTGTGGCTTGGGCGACGCGCATATGGCGCCGTACACGAGCTCCAACAGCAGCTTCTGGCTGCGCGTCAGCAGCAGCTGATTGGGGATACCGTGCTGCTTCTGGAGCACGAGCCCGTGATCACTCTGGGACGCGGCGCGAAACTCGAGCACGTGTTGCTCTCGAAGCCGCTCCTGGAGGCCCGCGGAATCGAGCTGGTCGAGGTCGGTCGGGGTGGGGACGTGACGCTGCACGCTCCTGGCCAACTCGTCGGCTACCCCATCGTCAGTCTCGCTCCGGATAGGCAGGACGTCCGGCGCTACGTCGGGGACCTGACCAGAACTATGGGCGACCTGGTCCTCAAGCACGGCATCGGTGCTGGCAGCATCCCCGACGCGCCTGAGTTCATTGGCTTGT
>JBFXBK010000617.1:0-3507 GCA_050183255.1 Polyangiaceae bacterium
GCCTGAAGAGCGAGCACCAGAGCAGCGCGCGAAGCTCACTTGGCAACCAGCTGTTCGCAGCCGTTTCTCATGTCAGAGGCGACCGCCGTATCCTCGAGGCAGCGCTAGCAAAGACGCCCGCGGCGATCGTGAACGGCGGTGGCTGGGTGCTCCTGAACGAGCGCGCGGAGAGCCTCGGCGCCGCGAGCTGGTTCGGCGCCACGGCCCTGCTCCTCGGTGCGCTCCAGTGCGTGCGCGCCTTCGGTACCGGGGTTGGGCCGCTCGTGTGGGCGCGCTGGTCGCCGGACGATCGCTCCGCTTGGTGGTGGAACGCGACGACCTGGAGCGCCTTCCTCGGTGTTGGTGCGCTGGCGCTGGCGCCCGACGGCACCTGGCTCGCCCTCGCAGTGTTCGTGTGGGGCGTTGGAGTGGGCGCCAACTGGGTCGCTGCGACGACGCGGCTGCAGCGCCTGGCGCCAGATCATTTGCTCGGGCGCCTCGCGGCCCTCGATCTGTTCGGTCACACGCTGGGGCAGTGCGCCGGCGCATTGCTCGGCGCGCTGGTCGCCCAGCACTTCGCGCGGCCAAGCGCCTCCGCCTGGACAGGTGTGGTCCTGGGCATTTCCGCCTGGCTAATTCTCAAGCTAGTGGGCCAGCTCGCCAGCCGCGACGTGTCACCAGAAGCTGCCGCTCAGACCGCTCGCTGACAGTCGCACGCTGGAGAAGCCGCTCGGTGCGCCGTTCGCCCAGCGGGGCGCACCGCCGCGCGCCTCTTCGCCCGGACGCTTCACCTCCACCTCAGCCTCGTGACTCCAGAGGTACCAGTACGTGGAGGCGCCAGCCATCGAGAGGTAAAACAGGGAGAAGCCGAGGTTCCCGCCAGCACTGCCGAACAGCGGACAGTCTCGAAATTCGGAGCAGTCGCGTCCGCTGATGGTCTGTTCCAAGCCGAATCCAAGGAACACTGCGCCCAGCGCCGCCGTGGGCAAGCCAACGAAGTAGAACGTCAGGTTGGCCCAGAAAGGGTTCCCGCGTTCGGGTCGATAGCTCGCCTCGAGTGCACTTCCGGGAGGATACGCAAACGCTGGAGGCATTGGCACGGTCGCGACCTCCACGTCACCCATGCGCTCCCGCTGCAAGTAATAGCCGCTGCTTTGCCCGACCCAGCGCTGACAGGGCAGGTCACACAGCTCAGCGCCACCGGCGTCTCTGAGCGTCCAGCGCTCGCCTTCCTCGGGCGGTGCAAAGCTCAGCTGTACGCCGCCCGCCTGCTTCGCGACTTGCTCCTGGAGCGCGCTGGCGTCGACTTTGCCCGGGCCAGCGCGCCTCAGCGGCTCCAGGAACAGCTGAATCGGTGCGCTACACTGCGGGTCGGCCGTCTCGGCGGTGGCGGAGGAACAGGAGTCCTGCACGCCGCTCTCTCGCATGATCGACTCAGTTTGCTGCGTGGAAACTCCGGCGCTCACTCCCAGCCCGCTACCGCCGCCTTGAGCACGCGCCGCGCCGCCGGACAGCAGCTTGAACGCACCAACACTCACGGCGCTCACCACGTGAGTCGCGTCGACGCAGGCATCGCTCTTCGCGAGCTCCGCCTGGAGCCCCTCGAGCTGCATCTGACCAGCAACCGTGGTGCGCACCGCGAGCCGCCCACTGCGCTCGAGCTCACCTTCGAGGCTCACGGCGCCGAGGGGCAGCTTCGCGTACAGATCGTCTGCGTTGGTGATCTCGATGGTGTCCGTCGCGAGCGTGGTGCGACGCCAGGCGTAGTGACCAGGCAAGCGACAGGCGTCGATGATGCGCATCTCGCAACCAGAGAACTGCACGGCGACCGTGCGCGTCCCCATCAGACTCTCGAGGTGCGCCTTCTCCGACGCGGGCCACTCAGTGACCAGCGGGTTACTTGCGCTGGCGGCGATCTTACAGCGCCCCAAGGGCGTCGGATCTGTCGGCGCTAAATTTCCGCTTGGATTTTGGGGGTGAGGAGAGCCGCCCAGCAACCCGCCACATCCCGAAGTGCCGATGCTTGCCAGGAGCCCAGAAGCTACCGCTTGCTTCCACCTGGGCCGCTGACGCCACGCAAAGAAAGGTGCCCCCACTTCCCCAGAGGCTAACACGACGCTCCCCAGGTGTGTGTCGCACGACAGTTCCCAACGGCGCCGAAGCGTGTTTTGTCGAGCTACCGCTAAGCGCGGTCAATCGATGTCCACGGTCTTGGGACGCCCGGCGGCTACGATGCCTAAGCCGAAGAGCACGAACAGCAACAGCAACACGCCGGGCCACGATCCATCGTGAGTTCCGAACACGGCCAGCACGTCACTCTTACCTGTGACTACAATCGGCACCGCCATCCCGATCCCGACCAGCGCCTCGCCCGTGATCAGACCGGCGCCGAACAAGAGCCCGTGGCGGCCCGCAGTCTCCGCCTGCGCTTCGAGCTGAGGGCGTTCGGCTTCGGTGGCCCTGGCGACACGCTGCTTTTGGGCGCGCTCTGCGAAGTGAGCGACCAGCCCGCCGGCGAGGATCGGCACCGAGAGCTCGAACGGCAGATAGATCCCGACGGCAACGGCAAGCACGGGCGTGCGAAACTCGCTGCCCTTTGCCTCCAGGACCAGGTCGAGGATGATCACGCCAACACCAAGCGCCGCGCCGATTGCCACCATGCCCCAGGGCAGGCCGCCGTGGAAGACGCCCTTGGCGACGCTCGCCATCAGGTTCGCTTGCGGTGCACCGAGGGGCTTCGGGTGAGCTTCCGTCGGCACGCCAATTCCGTACGCCGTGAGCAACAAGTTGAGCACCGGGGCGACCACGACGGAGGCCGCGACTACGCCGAGGATCTGCATGTACTGCTGTTTCCTCGGGGTAGCACCCAAGATCTGTCCGGCCTTCAAGTCTTGCATGTTGTCGCCGGCGATCGCCGCCGCGCAACACACAACGCTTCCGATCAGAATAGCTGCCGCGGGGCCAATCTTGCTATCGGAGCCGAGCAACCCAAGGAGCAACAGCGAAGAGGTGAGGATGGTGGCGATGGTGACGCCCGAGATGGGGTTATTCGAGGAACCAACCAGCCCTGCCATGTAGCCGGCGACCGCCGAGAACAAGAAGCCGGCGACCAGCATCACCACGCTCATCACCGCGCTCACCCAGATCACATGGGTGATGTGGTAGAAGATGCCGAACAAGGGGAAAATGCTCAGCACGATCGCGATGCCGACCCACTGCATCGGCATGTCGTCTTCGGTGCGCAGGGGCGCGCCGCCACCTTCCTTCTTTGACTCGCGATAGGCTGCGATCCCCGAGCGGATGCCAGCGATCAAGCTGGTGCGAAGCTTGATCAGCGCCCACAGACCGCCCACCACCATCGCGCCAACGCCGATGTAGCGCGTCTTGGTGCTCCACAGCATACCAGCGACATCCGCCGCGCTGCCTTCCGCCGCGGGCTGCATCGCCGAGAGGATCGGGATCGCGACCCACCAGTTCAGCGCGCCTCCCACGAACACCAGGATCGCGACGTTCAAGCCGACGATGTAC
>JBFXBK010000618.1:0-3505 GCA_050183255.1 Polyangiaceae bacterium
ATTCATTGCCCTGGCCGCCATTGGATGGGCTGACGGGCAACTCGACAGCGAGGAGGCGGACGCCATCGTGCGCACCGCCATCGAAGAGGGCCTCGAGCTCGACGAGATCGCGGAGATCGAGGAAGCCACGAAGAACCCGGTGGACATCGGGGTGATCGACCGCGGCAACCTGAACAAGGAAGATCGCTTGTTCGTCTACGCGGTGGCCTCCTGGATGACCCGCCTCGACGGTGTCGTCGCAGACGCCGAGACCGAGGCGCTGGGCAAGCTCGGCGACGCACTGAAGATCCCTGAGCGGCCCCGCTTCCACGCGGATTCAATCGCGCAGGAAGTCGCCCACATGGAAGAAGGCGATCGCCCGAGCCGCTACGATCTCCCGGCGCTGCGTCGCATCATCGGGGAGCGCCTGAAGGAAGCTCAGGCCCGCCGCGCTGACGCTGACGAAGACGAGTGATCTGATTTTTTGGGGGTGAGGGGCGCATCGGGTCGACCTGCTCGCTAGGCGGACAGGCGCCCCGCAGCATCGGACGTGCTATTCCTTCGTTCGATGCTGCACCTGCTGCTCGCCGCGCCGCTGTTCATTCCGCCGCCCGGGCCGCTGCCGAGCGGCCTGCACACCCGGCTGCACCTCGAGACGTTGGCGAGCCCCCTGGTCTCCGTGCGCGCAGGTGGCGAGGATGGCTTCTACCCCGACTCCGGCGACAGCACGGACACACCGTGGTTGGTCGGCGGCAGGCTGCTGTTTGGCATCGACTTCAGCCCGCGCTTCGAGCTCGGTATGGGCGCGGGTTACTCCGCGACGCTGCAAGGCAATCGCACTATCAGCAGCGTGCTGATCGAGGCACGGCTGAGCTGGTATCCGATCGACCTCGAGTATCGCAGCCCGACGCTCGAGCGTCCGCGCAGCAAGGCCGGGCTCTACTTGGGCTTTGGCCCGACCATCAACTGGGAGCCCCGCGTGGGACAGCTCGGGGACGCGACGCTATTCGGCGTGGGCACGGAGCTGCACGCGGCGCCAGTGGTGAGCTGGCAGGCGGACCGCGACCTCACGACGTTGACGCTGGCGCTCGAAGGCGCGTTCGGATTGCGGCGCTTCTCGAACGGCGAGTCCTATCTGCAGGATGGGCACGTGATTCATACCAGCCTCTCGCTGGTCTTTGGCGGGAGTCTCGCGCTCTGAGCGTTTCCCCAGGGTTCAACGGCAGTCCGACCAGCTAGCCGATGTGGGCTGGTCTTCACGTCAACGCTCCTGGGCGGGCGCTTCAACTTGTAGCTCAGGGCGTGCAGGTGCCGCCGCCGCCCGGCGCGCCAAACTGTGACGGGTCGACGCAGCCGAGGCCGAGGAAGGTGTCGAGCACGCCGCAGGTGCCGTCCGGCTTGCAGCAGCCGTCGAGGGTGAACCCGCCCTGGCTGAAGCCCATACACTCGTTGCTGGGCGTGCCAGGCTGACCGCCTTCGATGCACTGACCGCCACCGATGAAGCTGGAACTCACGCCGCAGGTCCCTTGGGGCGTGCAGCATGCGTCGATTTGCACGGGCAGGCCACCGGGAGCCGGCGGGCAATCCATTGGGGTGTTGCACAGGATCATGGTGCTGCCACCGCTGCCGCCCTGGCTCGTGCCGGCGCTGCCGCCGTTGCCGCCGCCACCTTGACCCGTACCGGCATCTCCGCCGTTTCCGCCCGGAGAACCTCCAGCGCCCGCGTTGCCTGTGCCCGCGTTGCCAGCGCCTGCATCCCCTGCACTCCCACCGTTGACCGCGCCGCCGGAACCGCCGACCGCCGTCGAGCCCCCATCCGCACCAGTCCCGCCATTGGCCACGCTACCGCCGCTCCCACCTGCACCACCGGCTTCGCCGCCATCGGGACCTTGGTAGTCGATATCCGTCGCACCACCACAGGCCACGACGAGGGGAAAACACAGGCACAGGGTCAAGCCGATTCGGGTCATTGGGGAGTCTCCTTAAGGGATAAAAGACCCCAGGAGTCTATGCCTCGACACGCTACGAGAGAAGCCAAGCGACCGCTCGGCCAGCGCTTTGGCGTCCGATCACGGGTGAGCAGCGCACCGATTTCCTTGAGGGTTGAAACTTCTCAATCAGGCAGGAGAGGCGTTCACGTCGAGCGACACACCAGCGCGCAGTCGTCGCACCCAGAACAACTCGAGCCACAGCTGCAGTGGGTGCCGTTTGGGCAGCCGCTGCCTTCGATGCAGGGCGTGCCGCAGCCAGCCAGCTCGCTGAAGTAGACGCACACGTCCCCTTCAGGGCAGCCAACCGCCTGGCACACGTCATCGATGCTCTGAGAGGCACAACCTGCGACGCACGCTTCAGCCGACTCGAAGTTGTTCCCGTTGCCGCCGCAGCCACCCCACACGAATGGCTCGCAGCGCTGCGTTTCCGCGTTGAACCACCAGCGGGGGAAATACGCGTTGCACATGCCGCCTTCCGCGGGCAGCGCGCAAACGCTGCCTCCTCCCCCGCTGCCGCCAGCACCCGCTGTTCCGCCAGATCCAGTGCCGGGTTCGGCGGATCGACCACCACAGCTGCTCACGCTGGCGAGCGCGGCGGTGAGCAGCAACGGGAAGCGCCAACGTCGCATGGGTCCTCAGAACAGGAAGTTTGCGCCAATCGACACGTACGGTGAACCGAGTCGCACCGTCAGTCCGACCGTGTCACTGAACTGAAAGCGGGCGCCACCCCAGAATACGAACTCGAGGTCATTCCGGGTGCCGCTGTAATCACAGACCTCGCCGTTCACGTTGTTGCAGTACCAGTGCCAGTCGTAGCTGCGGTGCGCGAACGCCAGGCCTGGCTCACCGAACACGCTGATAATATCCGTAAGGAAAAAGTTCCACTGCAGGACGACCGGCACCCACACCTCGGTCACGCTGCAATCGTAGCGATCGTCCCATGGCACGCCGCGGTCACGCCAGTACCAGCCACAGTCATTGCTACCGAACGTCAAGTCTAGGCCCACACCGATGGCCATGTTGTTGTTGATCGAGGAGATGGGGCCGTTATCCAGGAAGGGAATATTGAAGCGCGCGCCAGGTCCAAACCCGTCGTCACTGCCCCAGCGGTTGTCCCACTGGAACACCAGGTGCGGCTCGAGTTCGAAGTCGTACTTCGGATGAGCCCCCGGACGCTTGATCACGGACTCGGCGGACGCAAGGCTCGGCAGCGCGAAGACTGCGCTCGCAACCGTACAAGCTGCGATGGTTCTGGTCAGGTTCACGGAGCAGTTGCTTCTCAACATCGAGGTCGCCTTCGCAAGCTTCATACCGAAGAGACTAGCCGAAGCCTGAAGCGTTTGGGCCGCCAAGGATCGGACCAACGAGCAATTGGCCGCGTGGGTGGAAGCCGTTCGCTGGGGTTATCACCTGGCGGGGCAAACGTCGGGAAAGGTCGTCAAGACGCGCTTCTTTCGCAGATCGACTTATGAGGGGCTTAGCCACACCGGGCTCTGACGCTCACCACACGGCGCTCACAGGCGCCCGCCGCCGCA
>JBFXBK010000619.1:0-3478 GCA_050183255.1 Polyangiaceae bacterium
GGCCTTGCCTGGGGCGCCGTCTGCCTCACTCACCTCGTAGGCGGAGAAGTAGCTGATGGCCGGATCCCAGCGCGGATGATTCACCTGAAGTATTCCGTGGGGAGATGCCTTGCGCGCGCTGGCGAACAGGCCCTGTGGCGTCGTGTCTTGATAGGCGACGTTCTTTTCCACGCTGAGCGGGAACACGTTGAAGTGCCCAAAGCGGTTGCCGAGGGTGCTCACCTCGCAGCCGGTCACGGTCTGAAAGTCGGTGGTGAGGATGCCGTCTCTCAACAGCGCTGCCCGCGTCGGGCCCAGGTCAGTCACCACGTAATGGTCCGTCGCGACGGCGAGCTCTACTCCTTCAGCTGCGATAGACACGACGCGCGCGGCCAGTGAAATGTCCGCGTCGACGCTCGGCACCTGGTGCAGGTGGAAGTCCGCGCTCGTCCAGCTGGGCGTGCTCAAGACTCGCGGCAACTCCGCGTGGAAACGTGCCGTCTCGCCGAGCTTGATGTTTACGTCGTAGCTACGGGCGTCGCGCTCGAGGCCTGCTGTCGCCAGAACCTTGTAGCGCCCCACTGGCAGTGGAATGGACACGTGCCCATTACCGGTCCACACGAAGCGATCCGCCCCATCCAGGTCGCCGTCTTCATCGAACACCCGCTGCTTGCTGCCAACGCGATCGACGGTCAGCTTGCCGGCGATGCCGCGGCCGTTCTCGTCCACCAGGTTCAGCTCCAGGCGCCCGGTGGGAGTCGGTGACGGCGGGTCTATCGGCAGCGGCTCGAAGCTCAGCTCGCGTCGCGCAACCAGCTCCTTGCCGGCGCCGAGCTCCCTGAAATAGTGCGCCTTGATCGTGCCCTGGAAGCCCCGGATGCGAGCGCCGTAGTCGAGGCTCATGCTGGTGCCCGGCAGTGGGCGGAGCAGCAGATCGCCCTGCGCTCCCTTGCGTCCGATCCACTTCGCCGCGCCCTTGTACTTCATGCGCGGCTTGCCGAGGCCCGACACGTAGTACTGTACGTTGCCCCACTTGAAGGAGTCGCCCAGGCGCGCTCCGACTGCTGCACCATCGCTCGCGGAGTAGCGCGTCTCGATCACCAGCTTTGCTTGCTTTGGATCCACGCGGAACAGCGAGATCGCGCGCAGCACGCGGCCGTTCAACTCGAGCTCGCTCGTGACTTCGACGCCATCCTTCAGCGCGCGGCTCGACTTCGCGCTGAAGGCGTAGTCCTTCTTGCCCACGCTGGCGACCTGGTTGAACTGCCACAGCGCGTCCACCTGGGTGTCGACTCCCAGCGCCGGCACGCTGGGTAGAATCAACGGGCGCCGCCACAGCTCGGTGAGCCAGCCGTCGCGCTTGCGGATCACGGCGGTGAGCTGGGAGTTCGAGAGCGCCCAATCTCCAGCCTGCGCGAACACTCGGGTGTGAGCCGCCAGCTCCGCGGCAGTCGCTTTGCGGGGTGCTACTCCGGCTTGCGGCTCACCCTGAACCAGGTTGCTTGCCAGCAGTGGCAGGCAGAGGAACGCGGCACCTAACCCAATCCAAACCCCGCGCTGGCGTGTGGAGAAAAATCGCACGCGCACAGGCTACCGGAGCTGGCGCTGAGCTCGGCGAATTTACTTAAACAGCTGAAATCATTCGTCTGTTTGGGGGTGAGGGTATACTGAACAAAAGCTGTGTACTGCTTGTCAGAAACTGGACAGGTTTACAGTGGTTCAGCTACCAAGGACCCATGACCGCCAGCGATAGCCAAGTCCTCGTCGAACTCTACCAACAATCCCGCGACACCCGTCGCCCGAACTCTCTTAGTCTCGGGCGCGCCCTGGACCTGAGCCGCGCGGAAACGGCTGAGGCGCTGCTACGGCTCGAGGCACGCGGCTTGGTAGACGCCGGCAGGGCACGCCTGACGATGCGCGGCCTCGACATCGCAGCCCAGCTCGCGAGCCAGGTGCTGCGCTCATCGGACGTGATGCGCCACAGCGCGGCGTGACTAGCCACCCAGCACAATCAGCGTGCTCTCAGCGCCGGGCTCGGGGCTGATCCCTTGCCAGCCCGGCGGCAGCTTGGGCTCGCTGAAGTCGAAGAGCCAGCGGGCGTCTCGCGGCGCGAGGTTCGGGCAGCCAGCGCTCATGCGCTCCCCGAAGCTCTCGTGCCAGTACGCCCCGTGGAGCGCGTACGGCTGCTTGAAGTACTGCGTCCACATCACGTCGCTGATCCAGAAGCTGGTTGGCGCTCCGGGGTCGGGGCTCATGGTGCCCCAGCGTTCCTTCCAGTTCAGGGGAAATGCGCCGAGGGGCGTGGTGTAGTTCTTCACGCTGCCCTTGCCGCGATGGGTGCCACCGCGACCCGGAGCGTGCAACGTCGCGTACACCGGCGTTGCCCCGCGGTAAGCGACTAGGGTGTACTCCGTCAGGGAGAGGTAGATCCAGGTGCGGTCTCCGCGGATGGCGCTGGGCGGCTTCACCTCACGGGCGACGCGCACGTGATCGTGGCGGAGCCAGCGTCCATCCCGGGTGGCGACGTAGCGGTCGCCGCGGAACTTGCGCTCCTCCCCGCTCAGCTCGATGGGCGCACCCGGCGCTAGCTGCTCACCCGTCACCGCAAGCGCGTCGTCCTCGACGCGATAGATTTCCCGGGGCTGCTTGCGGGCCCAAGCCAAGGGCAACTTCAGCCGCCCTAGCTCGACGCCGCGGAAGTCTGAGGGAGTGTAAGGGCGCACGCGGTCCGCCGGCACCAGCGTGAGATCGGGCGTGACCAGCCACACGCGGCCGTTCGCTGTAAACGCGCGGGAGTAGGAGACCATGCTCCCGTGAGGCAGGTTCTTGCGCACCAGGTTGTCGCCCGCGAGGGGGCTCTTGCCTCGCTCGGTGATGAAGCGCGGCGCTGGACCGTTCGCCTGGATAGGTTCTCGAGTCGTCAAATCCTCGAAGCCCTTGGCCCAGTCGCCAAGCTTCAAGGGGCGCTCGCGAAAGCGCATCATCACCAGGCGGTGTTGCTCGTCCGTTGGCAAGCGCTCGTACATGGGAGCGCCGATGCTGAACGCATAGTGGTACGGAAACACCGCCTCTGGGTTCTGCTCGAGCAGGTCGACGCCGGCCTCGTGCATCGCCTGGACTACGGGGTGCTCCGGATCGCGGGTCGTCGTGCCGTCCGCGCACACGTATCCGCGCGGTTCAATTGCGTAGTATCCCTGGCGACACAGGTCCCGCGGTGGAGCGAGTCCGGGTTCGCGCAGGGGGACACCGTAGCCGGTACGGATGAAGCCGAGCTTCACCCATTTGCCCCGCGGCTTCTCCGCATCCCTGGGGATCCAGATCCAAGAAATGTAGCGAACGCTGTAGACGCGTCCGTGGGGCGCTGGATCGGGTACGGCGATGGGCGCCTCGGTCCGCAGCGGCTCCGCGGTGCGCTCGGGCTGGCCGACCCCAGCGTGCTCTGAGGGTGCTGAAGCGCGCGGTGCCCGGGCGCCGGTGCCCTGAGGTGCTTCCCCGGAGC
>JBFXBK010000620.1:0-3410 GCA_050183255.1 Polyangiaceae bacterium
TCGTCGCTTACATTGTGCCCCAGAGTCTCCTCGTTGGACTTCAAGAGCTTCTTCAGCACTGCTTGCACGTCGTCGTCGCTAGTGGCGTCCCGGGTGGTGATATCGCCGATTGCCACTCGCAGGATCTCGCGCTCGACTTCGCGCCGCGCCTTCATCGCTTCCCTGAAGCGAGCCTTGATGTCGTCGATCAGCATGCCGGGGACTCTAGTGGTCCCACGGCGTAAGTCGCGAGAAAACGCATCCAACCTAGGAGTTCCGCTGCCCGCAAAGGGTCGCCAAACGTGGGACCCGGTTTGCACCGAGGCCGGGCGCGAGTTAGAGAGCGCGCCGTGGTTCATCCCTGGCACGACCTCCCCACACACCCAGACCCCGACAGCATGGACTTCTATGCGGTCATCGAGATCCCGAAAGGCTCGAAGGTCAAGTACGAGCTCGACAAGTCGTCGGGCTTACTGCGGGTCGACCGCGTGCTTCACAGCTCGGTCATCTATCCCGCGAATTACGGCTTCATCCCTCGCACCTACTGCGATGACGGCGACCCGCTCGATGTTTTGGTCTTGAGCTCGGAGCCCGTCGTACCCCTCGCAATGCTGGTCGCACGCCCGGTGGGCCTGATGCGGATGGCCGACGAAGGTAAGGAAGACGACAAAATCGTCGCCGTCCACGTCCACGACCCGGCCTTCGCGGACTACTTCTCAGTCGAAGAACTCCCGAGGCACACGGGCAGCGAGCTGCGGCGCTTCTTCCAGGACTACAAGGCACTGGAACTCAAGAACGTGGTCGTCGAGAAGCTCGAAGGTGCGGACGCGGCGAAGCGAGTCCTGACCGGCGCGATCGAACTCTATCGGCGCCAGGAGTCCCGACTGCGCGGCTTTGCCGGCTAGTCATGCTGCCCTTCCCGGAGAGCTTCCTCGCGGGTGAGCGGGAACCCTCTGAGTCGACCCTGATCGCGCTAGTGCACCCGGACGACGCCCCGCCTAGCGCGGACGACGTGCAAGACGCACTCGACGAGCTGGGGATCAGCGTTGACGAGGTACGCGAACCCGAGGAGCCGCCGGATCAAGGCTGGGCCGTGGAGTTCTTGTTCGACCCGGAACAAGCTCCGGGGCAAGCAGCCCTCGGCGGATGGCTGCGCATCTGGCTCGAGCCCGTTGCAGACGGCAGCTACGCCGACCTAGAGGCACGCATCGATGGTCCAGACTTCGAGCACGTTCAAAGTGCTCGCTGGCAACTCGGGCTCAGCGTGAACTTCGGTGAAGAGCCCCTGGCAGCGTTTCACCAGCAGCTGCGGTTGCTCAACGCACTCGTTCCCAACCCGGCGTTGTTGCTCGATGCGGACGCCTTCGCCCCACGGCCCGCCAGCTGGCTGCGAGACCTCGCCGAGAGCGACATCCCGCCGTCACCAAGCACCCTGTACTCGATCCACGCGGTAACGGGTGACGCTGGTGACGACGTCTGGCTGCACACTCATGGCATGCTGCGTACGGGCTATCCGGACCTGGACCTCCTAGGCATCCCCCAGAGCGACTCGAACCTCGGCGCCGAGTTGCTCGGACGGGTCGCCGCACTCTTCCTCAACCAGGGCCCCCCACCACCAGGCGAACGCTTCGAGATAGGTCGCGACCTCGACCTCGCATGGCTCGCGTGGGAAGACGGTTTGAAGCGCCTCTCGGGCTCCTCAGTTGGAGGCTCCGCGGATCGCGAAGATGACGCCCACACCGGACTGCGGGCGGTGATCGTCGCGCCGACTGAAGTCGGCTACGAGTCCGTGGCGCGGCACCTGCCGACCTTACGTGACAACCCGCTCCTGTACGTTTCTCACGCGGAAACTCAGCGCATGATGCTCCTCGCATCGGAGCGCCTGCCACGCTTCCTGAACCTGCTTGGGTCCCATGCGAGCGATCCCGGCTGGGCATTCTTGGTCAAGCTTGGTTTCCCGGTCAACGCTGAACCCGATGGCGGTAAAGAGCACCTGTGGTTTCAGGTGCATGGTCTGATCGACGGCCAGGTAGACGCGACGCTCACCAATCAGCCATTCGCGGTGGCGCTCGAACTGGGTCAGCGCGGCCTGCACTCGCTCGATCAACTAACGGACTGGACCATCGTCTCGCCGTTTGGACGCTTCGATCCCGACGCGATCCTGAATCTCGAGCGCAAGTTGCAGCGCGGAGCGACACTCAACTAGTGATCGCCATCAACCCGATCGGCTTTGCGAGGACGAGCTACCGCACGAAAGCGGAGGTTCCGCGTCAGTCAAACCTGAGCGCACCCGGGACCATCGAGCTGTTGCCGCAGTCCGGCCTTGAGCACGCGCTGGAAGACGTCGAAAGCTGGAGTCACCTGTGGGTACTGTTTCACTTCCACCAGGTCGAAAACTGGCGCCCGAAGGTGCTGCCGCCGCGCAGTGAGCAGCGTCGCGGGGTCTTTGCCACTCGCTCGCCGCACCGCCCCAACGCGATCGGGTTATCAGCGGTCTCGCTGATCGGTATCGAAGGGCTGCAAATCCGAGTCGGCGGGCTGGACCTCGTGGACGGTACGCCGATTCTCGATCTCAAGCCCTACGTTCCCTACACCGACTGTATCCCCGAGGCAAACAGCGGGTGGCTAGAACAACGCCCAGCCGACTACGCCGTGCAACACGGCGACGTCGCGATCCCGAGGCGTCCAGCGTCCGACTGGCAGGTGACGTTTGCCCCGAGAGCAACAGAGCAGCTTGCGTTCCTCAGAGTGAACGGCGAGGACCTTGAGTCGAAGCTCGTGACACTACTCGAGACGGGGCCAGCGCCGCGGCCCTACCGGCGGATCCGCGTGGAAGGGCCGACGTCGTCGATCGCTTTTGGCCCGTGGCGAGCGCGCTTCGTCCATGACGTGGTGGCGCGAACCATTGAAGTGGTGAGCCTAGGGACTGGCTACCGCCGAGCAGAGCTTCAGGGCGACGGCCCGGCTCTGGCCGCCCACCGCGCTCTCGTCGATCGCTTCGGCTACCCCGGGCACGTCTGACTACTTCTTACGCCGAGAGATGACCGCCTTGATGTTCTGCAGGTCAGCGGCGCCGAGCTCGCGCGTGATGAGCAGCACGAGCATGTAGATCGCGACCACGACTGCGGCGTACACGAGGGTCATGAGTTTGCCCGCATACGGGAGGTGCCGGGCGACCACGATCGCGACGGTCATCGCCAGGATCACCCGCACGACGCTCAGCGGACTGACCACCCCACCTGCGGCGCGCTTGACCAACACCCCCGCGAGAACAGTCGCCAGTAAAATCCCTGCGGAAGTACTCGTTGCGGTCTTCCACAACAGGTCCTCGCCGAACTCCGTTCCGGGCACTCGCACGAAACACAGCGCCGCAACCAGAACCACCGCGGTGACCGTCACCAACATGCTTGCCAGCTCTCGCTTCAAGCTGT
>JBFXBK010000621.1:0-3408 GCA_050183255.1 Polyangiaceae bacterium
CGTCGAACGCTTCGCTGAGACCGCTCACGGCATCATCTTCTCCGCTCTGCCCGGAGTCCGCCAGTCACTTCAGGGAGAGGCGTCGGCCGCATCCGCGCCCGCATCGTTCGGCCGCAGCTCGAGCTCTGGGCGCCGAGGTACGTCAAGCTTCACGTCGAGCAGGATGCTCTCGCCCGATGCCAGCGTGATGGTGCGCCGCTCGGTCGGCGCTGCGGGGTGCTCGAGGCGCACGTAGTGCGTACCTGGGCGGAGCGGGATTGGCTCGGAGAATGGCGTCGTTTCGACCTTTTCGCCGTCGACGATCACGTAGGCCCACGGGTCCGCGACGACCCGCAAGTAGCCAGCATCGCTGGGGCGCAGCTCGAGCGCGTGAGAACCCTGGGTCACACTGGGGATGGCTCCCTCCCGCGCGGAAATGACCTGGATCACGGTTCCGCCTACGAAAACGAGCGCACAGGTTACGAGCATGCCGATCAGCGCGCTGCCCAGGCTTCGCGGGGCCTCCTCTACCGGAGCCGGATCCGCCCCCAGCTCTTCCACCGGCGCAAGGCCCGCGCGGCCCAACGCGCGCCGGATATGTTCGGCAGGAGTTCGCTCGTCTTCCTCCAACACCACGCGCAGCGCCAGGCTGAGTTCTGCCGCGGATCCGAAGCGATCTGAAGGCATCTTCTCCAGCAGCCGTTGCACGATGCGCTCCAGCTGAGCCGGAACCTGAGGCGCGACACGAGAGAGCGCTGGCGGCACGTCGTGACGAATACGCTGCGTGGTCGAGCGCAGATCGGGACCGTCAAATGGGCGCTGCCCACCTATCATCTCGTAGAGCATGACACCGAGCGCGAACAAGTCGCTGCGCGGGTCCGGCGGCTCACCGAGGATCTGTTCTGGTGAGAAGTACGCGGGAGCCGCGACCTCACCATCCATCAGCTCCGGTGCCGTGGGGATACGCTCATCGCTCGCCGCGGCGAACTCGAGCAGCTTGAGCCCGCCGCTTGGCGTCAAGAGGACGTTGTCTGGGCGCAGGTTGCGGTGAACGATGCCGTGCTCGTGAGCATGCTCGAGGGCGCGGGTTATCTCGAGCGTGACGCTCACCGCTTCCAGGGGCTCGAGAGTTCTTACCTCTGCGCCGGAACGCAGGAGCGCACGCAAGCTCACACCCTCGACGTACTCGAGCACGAGCCACATCGAGTCGTCATTGCGTTCAAAGTCGTAGAGCTTGAGCAGGTTCGGGTGCTCGAGCTGGGCGAGGAGCCTCGCCTCGTGTTCGAGGCTGGCAGCAAACGGCGACGACGGCAGGATGCTCGGGGAAAGCGCCTTGATCAGGACGGTACGCCCGAGCGGCTGCTGGAGCGCCTTGAAGCGGTCCGCGATAGGCCCGGTGCCGAGGAGCTCTAGCGTCTGAAAGCCTGGAAACGAGCGCAGTGCGCGTGTTGACCCGCGGCCCATCGCTGCGCTGTGGCCTCGCTCTGTACCCTTCGCGCTCACAGCCGCAGCTCTACTACGGAGCGTTGCTGAACACCCAAGTCAAGAGCGAGAAACCGCGCGCTGGTCATTCACCGGAACTAACGCTTGGCCAGCGCGCCGCCCTTCTTCGGTTCACTGATCAGGAACTCGACGAAGTCCTTGCGCAGCCGCACGCGGTAGCCCGGGATGCCATTCTTGAACTGAAAGGTGATCTGCGCGCCGTTGCCGCCGTTCGACGTCTTCACCCGCGCGATGCGCTTGTCGCGCTTGGAGATCGAGTCCCCAGACTCCATTACCTTGCGGCCCGGGATCACCACGACGAAGCCCGTCGGGTTGATCGCGCCTTGAATCGCCCCGCCGGGCCCATCCAAGCGGATACGGTGAATCGTCGGGCGGGAGACGGTGCCGCGGCCCCAGGGCTTCACGCTCTTGGGATCGACCTTCTCCGCCGTTGGCTTGTCTTCCGCCTTGTCGCCCTTGTCGCCCTTGTCGCCGCCATCGTCCCACGCCTCATCGGCTACCGGCGGGGTATCGTCGACGGGTTCATCCAGCGCCGAGGCCCCTGCGGCCTCGTCGACCGGGGCCGCCTCAGTGGGGGCCATGTTGGTCGGGCCAAACAGCGGGACGTCGGCGCTGATTCCGTTGGGCGTAGTCTTTCCCTGGGGATCTTCCTGCGCCGGAGCCGGTGCTTGTGCCGCGTTGGCGGGGATCGGGTTGCCTTGCTCGTCCACGTTGGTGACGTCTTCGCTCGGCGCGAGGGGTGTTTCCTCGGCCGCGACGGGCTTGCTGAGCGCTTCGTCGCCCCCGGCGGGCGCAGCGGGCTTCTTCATGGCAAGCACCGCAACGGTCGTCAACATCACCGCGGCGCCGGCGATTGCGCCGTAGCGCTTCAGCTTCTTCGAGGTGGGCGGCGGAGCTTCTGGTGCTGCTTCCTGGCGTCGCGCCTGGCTCGGCGGCAGCTTTGAGCCGCGCATCGACTGCGGCCGCAGCCGACGAGCGTCACTGCTGAGCACACCAGAGGGTGGCCCGCTCTGCATCCTGCGCCCAGCAGATTGTTTCCGCGTGGCAGGAGCTGACTGGGTGCGGGGTTCCGCCTTACCCGCCTTCTTACTGCGGGCGGTCTTGATCCAGCCGCCGAGCTTGGAGGCAGCGTTGGCGCCTACGTGCTTGAGCGCCGTGCCCGTGTTCTTCGCGATCTCACCAGCCTGTGAAGCGGCGGCGCCTAGCTTGGTTTGGAACGCATTCGGCTCTCGCTCATCGTCGTACTCGGCGTCCACCCCGTCATAGTCGGAGTCGAAGTCCGGTTCATCGTCGAGGTCGTCATCGTCGAGCTCCGACGCGACCGCGTGCGCAGCGACTCGCTCTGGCGTTCCAGCAATGCGCGTCGCCGGCCCAGGCTCATCCAGCTCGTCGTCGAGCTCGTCATCCGAGCACTCGCGAAGCTCACCGTGAGTCGGATCCGCGTCGACGACGCTGGGCTGAGGCGTGATGTCTTCGAACGCCTCGTCATACGCCAGGGAGACCACCAGCTGTGGCACTTGGGACTGAGGATCGATGACCACATCTACGGTCTCGATCGACGCTCCGGAGCGGTCACCAGCGTCCAGATCCTCGATGTCCAGATGGCGACCTAGCTTGAGAAACTCGAGCTTCGAACCGACGGTCATCGCGCGACCGCCAGCCTTACGGACCTGGGCCTTCATCGGCGAGCCCAAACCATCGATGTGGAGGCGCACCCGCGTGCCCGTGGTCTTGCGCTTGCGCTTCACTTCGCCGGGCTCCGCCGCTGCCTCTAGCTCGTAGTCGTCTTCAGGCTCAGCTTGCTTTTCCGCATGGATCCCACAGAGCTTCTTCAGAGCGTCGACGCTACCGCTGTCCAACGCCGTGAAGCGGATGCCGAACTCGCCCCCGCGCTCTTGATCTTCAGCCCAGGCGACCTCGCCTTCG
>JBFXBK010000622.1:0-3398 GCA_050183255.1 Polyangiaceae bacterium
AGCGGTGGAGGACGCGGCGCGCCTAAATCGTCTGGCCAAGTTGAAGCGAGATGCCCTCGAGCTGATGGGGCTAAGTCAAGGAGCCGGAGATCGCGGCGGCCTGGAAGTCGTATTCGCCGAAGCGCTTGATGGGCTCTGGATGGCGTACCAGCCAATCGTTTCCCTGCGGGAACATTGCGTCGTGGCCTACGAGGCGCTCTGCCGCTCTGCTTCAGCGCACCTTTCGGGTCCCCAGGGCTTGCTCGATGCAGCAGAGCGACTGGACCGCGTGTTCGAACTGGGACGTACCATCCGCTATCGGGCCATCGCAGCGTTGGAGCACCTGCCGGCGGGCACACCCCTGTTCGTCAACCTGCACCCACGAGAGATCTTCGACGACCACTTGCTGGATCCAACAGATCCCTTCGCCATGCACGCCGAGCGGATCGTGCTCGAGGTCACCGAGCGTCGCGCGTTGGACGATTTGGGTGATGTCGCGGCGAGGGCACGCGTGCTCAAGGATCACGGCTATCGCGTGGCGGTCGACGACCTGGGTGCGGGCTACGCAGGGCTGTCATCGTTTGCGCACCTCACTCCGAGCGTTGCAAAGCTCGACATGTCCTTGGTGCGCAACATCCAGGATCATCCAGTAAAGCAGCGCTTGGTCGCTGGCATGGTTCAGCTGTGCGGAGAGATGGGCACCCAGGTCGTCGTGGAAGGCGTGGAAACGGAGGCCGAGCGCGACGTGCTGCTCGCTTGCGGCTGCGACCTCATGCAGGGCTTCCTGTTCGCTCGCCCGCAGGCCAAGATCATCGCGCCACCAGGCTTCGAAGGCCAGGCGCAAGGGATCCGCTAGCTCCTAAGCGGCGCATGCCCCTCTCACGGGAGCTTGTCCACCTCGACGCGCACCGCACGCGCGGCAGCTTGCGCTCGCTCGCGGCACTCCTGAACGTCTTCACCGTAGGTAGCGACCACGCCCATGCGGCGGTACCTGCGCGTGTCTGGCTTCGCGAACAAGCGCAGGCGATTGCGCGGGTCGCCGAGCGCTCCCTCCACACCGACGAAGCGCGGGTTCACCCCAGCCTCTTCCGCGAGGATCACCGCCGAGGCGCCGGGTGCGCGCTGGATGATGCTGCCGATGGGCAAACCCAGGATCGCACGCGCATGAAGCTCGAACTCGCTCATGTCTTGGGTCGCCAGGGTGACCATGCCCGTGTCGTGCGGTCGCGGGCTGACCTCGCTGAAGAGCACGTCGTCGCCCTTGATGAACATCTCCACACCGAATAGCCCGAGACCTCCAAGGGCGCCGGTGATGCGTTCAGCGATGTCCTGCGCACGCTCCAGGGCCAGTGCGCTCAGAGCCTCAGGCTGCCACGACTCTTGGTAGTCGCCCCGCTCCTGACGATGGCCGATGGGTGGACAGAAGAGCGTCCCTTCGTGCTTCGTACGCACCGTGAGCAGTGTGATCTCCGTGTCAAACTCCACGAACGCCTCGACGATAATCCGCGCGGATTTTCCGCGCGAGCCGCTCATGGCGTAGTCCCAAGCCCGCTGCACATCGCCTTGAGTCTTGACCGTGGACTGCCCCTTGCCCGAGCTCGACATCACAGGCTTGACCACGCAAGGCAGCCCCAGCTCCGCCACCGCGGCCTCGAGCTCAGCCAGGCTCTCGGCGAAGCGGTACGCGCCGGTTGGCAACTTCAGTTCCTCTGCGGCGAGGCTGCGGATCCCCTGGCGATCCATGGTGAGCTGCGTGGCGCGTGCGGTGGGGATCACCGTCCAGCCCTCAGCTTCGAGCTCCACCAAGGTTTGAGTCGCGATCGCTTCGATTTCGGGCACGATCAGGCTCGGCCGCTCCTGCATCACCACGCGGCGGATCTGTGCGGGATCGAGCATGTCGATCACGTGAGAGCGGTGTGCGAACTGCATCGCCGGCGCGTTCTCGTAGCGGTCACACGCAACCACCTCCACGCCTAACCGCATCGCTTCGAGCACCACCTCGCGTCCAAGCTCACCCGAGCCGAGCAGCAGGATCTTCGTGGCGCCGGGGTAGTACGGCGTGCCCAAGGTAACCCCGACTGAAGGCTGGTCGGAATCGCGCTTCGATGCATTTGCAGTCATGGCGGGCACGCAAATGCCCCGTCCATCGGAAAATCACAAGCCTCGACGCTGAGGGTGCTGGGCAACCGAAGGTCTGTCCCCGCATTTCGTGGCCACCCATCGGTGCGATGGACAGCCGATCGGCGGACGGGCAATATTGGGGAGATGCCTGAAGGCCCGCCGTCAGAACAACCACCTCGGTCAGTTGACCTCGCCGCGACGCGGGTGGTGAAAAGCTCGGACTCCCCACGACCTGACCGAGCAGGCCCCGCGTGCCTCGTGGTGATCGTAGGTCCGAAGATCGGCACGCAGATCCACCTGGAGCAACCCGTCGTGATCGGGCGCGACCCGGCGTGCGCCGTCCACTTCGACAGCGACATGATCAGTCGCCGCCACGCCCGCGTCGAATCGGTGGCCGGGATCTACCAAGTTCAGGACTTGGGCTCCACCAACGGCACCTACGTCAACGACCGTCGGGTGGAGACGCACCGTTTGCAGGATGGTGATCGCGTCGGCGTTGGGAAGATCCTGATGAAGTTCCTCGACAGCAACAACATCGAGGCGCAATACCATAAGGAAATCTACGACCTGATGACCATTGATGGTCTGACGGGAGTCAGCAACAAGCGCCACTACAACGATACCCTCGCGAGTGAGCTGAGCCGACCTGGAGCAACGGCCGAGCCCGTCAGCGTGATCGTCTTTGATGTGGATCACTTCAAGCGCATCAACGATACGCTCGGCCACGCCGCCGGAGACGCGGTGCTACGTCAGCTCGCAGCAACCGCGCGCGGCGCGGTGCCCCAGCAGTACTTGGTCGGCCGCGTCGGAGGCGAAGAGTTCGCCGTGATGCTGCTCAACTGCGATCACGCGCCAGCGGCCGCCATCGCCGAGCAACTGCGCGCCGCTGTGCAAGCGCAGTACTTCCAGTTTCAGAACCAAGCCATCCCAGTGACGATCAGCGTCGGCGTGGCTACCCGCGCCATCGGCCAACAAGAAGCGCCCCTCGAGCTGTTCAAGCGCGCTGACGAGGCCCTCTATCGCGCCAAGCAGTCCGGCAGGAACCGCGTCTGCACCTGAAGTCAGTTCCGCGCGGTGTGGCCGCCGCGCGGTGTGGCCGCCGCGCGGTGTGGCCAACGGCTTAGTCGGCGCGCTGGTGACGCGGCTCAGCGGTCCGTCTGCACGCCGGTGGCGCCGGGCGCGATCGAACACCAGCTGTAGCAGCACTGGTTGAACCCTTGAGCGCGCTTCTGCGTCGATGTCTCCAGGTCAAAAATGGCTCCCTGCGGAACCGCAAATGACGATCCTGGAGGCGGCTT
>JBFXBK010000623.1:0-3392 GCA_050183255.1 Polyangiaceae bacterium
CGAGCGACTGCCCTGCTGGCACCACTTGGAACGGAACCATCTGCGCCACCCAAGCGGGCCGTGCCTGCGACCCAGGCATGCAGTTTGACCCGATGCGCGGCTGCGTCTGGCCCGAGGCTCCGGCGATCTATGCAGCGCCGGCTCCAATGGCCGTTGAGCCCGAGCCGCAGTCTCCAGGTCCACCTGCCGCGGGCAGTGCCCCTACGGCGGCGCCCGGGCCACCCAGCGCAGCTTTCCCGGAGGAAAAGCGCATCGCGCCAGAGCGTAAGGCGCCTAGCGGTCAGGTGTCCAACGCGGCACAGGTCGTCGCTGGAATGCGAGCGGCGTTTCGCGATTGCTACAGGCAAGAACTTGCTGTCGATCGGGACTACGAGGGCAAGGTCCGCCTGAAGATCCACGTTGGGGCAGAGGGGAAGGTGACCACGGTCGCCGGGGTCGCTATACCGCCCAGGGACTCGCTGGTGACCTGCATGAAGAACGCCGTGTTTTTCCTCGCCAAGTTCAATCCGCCCGAGGGCGAGATCGCCGTGATTGGCGTGCCCGTTACCTTCGTTCTGAAGCGGTAGCTCCGGCTTGCGTCTCGGCCGCCGCGAGCGGAGACGTCCAGTTGGCATGACGGTAAGGGCCAACGTCATCTTCACTTACGGGGTTCCCGCTCGCTGAGTCAACGGGCTCCCGTCAGGGAATACGCCGACTCTCGCTGGCTTGAGTTCCCACAAGGAAATGGGTGCCGGCGCGGGTTTCGTCAGTGTTTCAGACCGCTTTCGTGGCTGTTCGTAGAAGCGGGCAACGTTGTGGGCGCTGCGGCGCTTGTGAGTTTCTCTCGAGACGTGGCGCGCTGCGGATGGTAGCAGTTGGACTTGGCCGTCGCGTTCGAATCCCAAACACCCGGTTGGCGGGCCCAGCTGAAGCTGGTTTGCGAAGGCGTGGGGGGAGCGAGCGCAGGCGAGAGCGTGATACGCCAGCGCAGCCGCTCAGGGCCGCTCGCGTTGCAGCGCGTGCTCTATCCAGAGGGCCCGAGTCCGTGTCACGCCATCGTTCTCCACCCGCCAGGAGGCGTCGCTGGTGGCGACGTGCTCGCGGTGGATGTGACCGTGACGGCGACTGGGGCGCTGTTCGGGACGACGCCGGCCAGCACCAAGTTCTACAAGAGCGCTGGTCGTTTGGCCCGGAGTGAGCAACGCCTGCGAGTCGCCGCTGGAAGTAGCCTCGAGTGGTTCCCTCAGGAAACGCTCGTGTTCAATGATGCAGAGCTCGACCTGTCCACCGAGGTGGAGCTCGAGCCGGGCGCTGCGTTCGCCGCTTGGGAGATCGTCTGCTTGGGGCGGCATCACATGGGGGAGCGTTTCGAGCGCGGCTCCCTGTTGCAGCGTTGGACCATCTGGCAGCGGACTGCCGACGAGCGGGAGGGATGCTCGCAGCGGGGCCGCCGCGTGTTTCATGAGCGGTTTGCGCTTGCCGCACAGGACCCGCTGCGGACGGCTGTGTGGGGACTCAAGGGGCACCGAGTCTTCGGGAGCCTGGTGCTGACCTGCGGTGAGCCGGGTACGGAGCGCGCGTTGCGCGACCTGCTCGACGCGGAGCAGATCCGCGCGACTGGCGACGACACGCTCGTGGTCGGCTTGACGCGGCTCGAGGGGTTGGTTGTGGTGCGAGCCCTAGCTGATGCCCCCGGACCCATGCGCGAAGCATTCGAGGCTCTGTGGGGCCGCTGGCGAGAGATTGAACGGGGGCTAGAACCCCACCGGCCGAGGATCTGGGACACCTGAGCAGCACACTCGGTGCACGAAGTGAGGAGAGGATGGATCTACTACCGCGCGAAAAGGACAAGCTCTTGATCTTCACGGCAGGTTTGCTGGCTGAACGCCGCAAGGCGCGGGGACTCAAGCTGAACTACCCGGAGGCGGTCGCCTACATCTCTGCCGCGATCCTCGAGGGCGCGCGAGACGGGCAAACCGTTGCGCAGCTGATGGACTACGGTCGCACGCTGCTCTCACGCGATGACGTCATGGAGGGCGTGCCCGAGATGATCCACGATGTTCAAGTGGAAGCGACATTTCCCGACGGCACCAAACTGGTCACGGTCCACGACCCCATCGTTTGAGGAACCATGAGCGAACAACGCATGATCCCTGGGGAGGTTTTCCCCGCCGCGGGAGAGATCGAGCTGAACGCCGGGCGCGAGCGCGTCAGCATCGAGGTAAAGAACACCGGTGATCGCCCGATCCAGGTCGGCTCGCACTACCACTTTGCGGAGACCAACGCTGCGCTCGACTTCGACCGCGCCGCGGTGCAGGGTTTCCGCTTGGATATCCCTGCGGGGACTGCGGTTCGCTTCGAGCCCGGTGAGTCCCGCAAAGTCACGCTGGTCGCCTACGCGGGACGACGGCATGTGTATGGGTTTCGCGCTCTGACCATGGGCCCGCTCGATCCGACGGACGGAGGTGGGGAATGACTGGGTCTCGCCGCATGGACCGTCGCGCCTACGCAGAGATGTTCGGCCCCACCACAGGCGACCGCGTCCGCCTCGGGGATACCCAGCTCATCATTCAGGTCGAGGCCGATCACACGCAGTATGGCGACGAGGTCAAATTCGGCGGCGGCAAGGTGATCCGCGACGGCATGGGCCAGAGCCAGCTCACGAACGCGGAAGCCGTGGATCTCGTGATCACGAACGCTTTGATCCTCGACCACTGGGGGATCGTGAAGGCGGACATCGGGATCAAGGACGGGCGCATCGCTGGCATCGGCAAAGCTGGCAACCCCGATGTCCAGCCGGGCGTGGATATCGTGATTGGTCCGGGCACGGAGGCGATCGCGGGTGAAGGTCAGATCCTCACGGCAGGCGGCATCGACACTCACGTTCACTTCATCTGTCCCCAGCTGGTCGACGAAGCGCTGATGAGCGGCTTGACGACGCTCATCGGAGGCGGCACCGGACCGGCGACGGGTACCAACGCGACGACCTGCACCCCGGGGCCTTGGAACATCGCGCGCATGCTGCAAGCGGTAGACGCCATGCCGATGAACTTTGGCTTCTTGGGCAAGGGCAACGCGAGCTTACCCGAGGCGTTGCTCGAGCAGGTGGCTGCGGGGGTGATGGGGCTCAAGCTCCACGAAGACTGGGGGACCACGCCGGCGGCCATCGACAACTGCCTGAGCGTCGCTGAGCAAACCGACATCCAGGTGGCGATCCATACGGATACGCTCAACGAGTCCGGCTTCGTCGAGGCGACCATCGCCGCCTTCAAGGGGCGCGCGATCCACACCTATCACACCGAGGGGGCCGGCGGGGGCCACGCACCCGACATCATCAAGGCGTGCGCGGAGCCCTACGTCCTGCCGTCGTCGACGAACCCGACGCGGCCCTACACGGTGAACACAGTGGATGA
>JBFXBK010000624.1:0-3366 GCA_050183255.1 Polyangiaceae bacterium
GCCGCCGGCGTCTGCGTCGATGCCGGTGAACAACGTATCCGTGAGCGCGATGCTGTCGGTCAGCGGCGGGGCAGGCAGACCCAGGCGAGCTCCGAGACCACGGTGGCAGGTGAAGCAGCTGCGACCGTTGCTGGTCACAGTGCCTCCGTACGGAAGCGACGCGCCTTCGAAGAGCGCCTCAGAGGTGTCCTCCGTCTCGAGGTCAGCTGCCAAGCCGAACTTCTTGCGACCGTTCTCGGCGTCAGCCCCAGGTTGGGTGGGATTGAACCGAACACGGGCCTCGAGGTGCAGGCTGCGGCTGCCCGACGGCACGAGCTTCTTGCCGTTGCCGTTGCCGTTGTTGCACAGCGCTTGATCCGTGCTCGAAGTGACAGGCTCTTCACTGCCCGTCGCTCCTTGACTGCATGCTGCGAAGCCTCCGCTGAGGGTCATCGCGACTACCAGACTCAATGTACTTGTCTTCGTCATGACGTCCTCCTCTCAGGGGCTAGGCGGTGCACAGAAGTTGATGCCGTGGGTGTGGACCGGCTGGAAGTAGTCAGCACACTGACCCGCTCCCGGCCACGGTCGGATGGGTGGAGCGACGCTGGCGAAGGCCGAGTCGATGTCCAGTGACCAGCCCTTGGGCACGACACCGCCGACCAAGGTGGTGTTGCTGAACGTGCCGATCAGGGTCTGCAGTGGCGGGTCCGTGAACGCGACCGCCGGCTCCACCGTGATGTCGAACAGCATGCCCGAGCGGACATAGTCTGAGAATGGCGGTGCATCCTCGACCGTCGAGGGCGGCGTCATGTAGGGACGCAGCTCCGATAGATCCACACGGTAAGGGTTCACGTTGCAGAGATTCGGCGGTGGGAACGTGAACAGGTGATGCCCAAGATCCGGGCGATCGCCGCGCCGCACGTGGTCGAAGGGGAACGTCCACTCGAGGTCCACGTCGCCGTTCGCCTTCGGCTGGAACTTCGGCGTGGGGAACATCTTGAGTGACGGGAACGGGATCACGATCGGAGAGGGCGGCGTGTCGAAGTCCCACGAGCTGCCCAGCAGATCTAGTGTCACCGGATCAAAGTAGAAATCGAGCATCGGTCCGCTCGCGACCAGCCACAGTTGGTAGTAGCCGTCGGTGATGTCTTCCGGCTCGGGGAGCATCGGGTTCGGGAAGAAGTTCACGCCTTCCGTGCGGTCCACGTCAGGGAAACGGTCGAACACGCCTTTGCCCGTGGCGTGGACCTTCACCCAGTTCTCTTCCTCGTCCCACTTGATGTCGAGCTTGACCTCGCCATTGCAGTTCTTGGTCTTGAGAACGGTGAGCTCGAAGGGAATGGCGCCGCCGCGATGTAGCGGGATCTCCAGCTCGCCCTTCTCGTAAGTGCCCGCGGATGCGGGAGTGGTCTGGTGATTGTGCGTCGCATAGCTGCCTGTAGACGCGAACGCCGAGGCGATACCAACGCTCAACCCCATCATGAGGCCGAGTCTCTTTCGCTTCCTTGTGGAAGCGCCCGTTTCGACTGTCTTCATGCCACCTCCGCTACTACCCAAAGAGCCACTTGTTCTATGTACGTGAGCCGTCACTCGGATCTTCGCCGGATTAACCCGCGAGCCCGGAAAGCGAGTCCCATGCGCTGCGCCAGCGCGGGTCCTGTCCGATGCTTCCTGCGACCGATTCGTTCGCCCGGTACGTGCAGATACCCAAAGGCGAGCGGGCGCGGTGCGCTCGTTCGCTGCTCGGTGGAACTGCCTGACAGTGTTTCCACATGAGTATTCGTCGGGGTGCGCTCCTTGGAGCGCCTGGAATCGAGAAGGAGGGTCGGATGGAGGAGCGAAGGGGTAACGCTCCAAGTGTTCGCACGCTTCTCCGTTTCGCGCAGAGCGACGAGAAGCACCCGAGCATCTGATGTCTCATACACGAGCGTACGAGGTCAAACCGTTTTCCTATCGCAACACAAGATTGCTCCCACGGTATCTCACCCTATCCGCGTTCGCCTACCTGGTGTCCTCAAAGTTCGAAGCGGGTCGTTCGAAGCGCGTCGTTCGAAGCGCGTGTTGCCGCGCGGGATCAACGGCTGCACCCCTCGATCACTCCTTCGAACCGTTGCGTGAGTCGAGTGCCTTAGGGTTCAACGAACGAACCGGTAGTCTGTCTGCCACTCGCGTTCCGTCTAGCGCGGCGGAGTTCCCCGCCAAACAGGCTGTTTTTTGGGGGAGGAGCGCCGGCTGAACCAGCCCTGAGGCAGCGTACAATTGCATCGTGCCTGACGTTCGTTTGGCGTCAGGCGTCGCACGTTTCACCGCGTTAGCAAAGTACGGCTCCCTTGGCGACCGACGCACTTATGCAAGTCATGCCGGGCCAGTCAATCGCCTTGGCGGGCAGCTTTGCCTTACGGAACCGCGCGGCAGCGACCTGCGGTCGTTTCCGGGCCTGGCCTGACCGTTGCGTTCAGCAGGAGCGGAACTGCCAACACGGACTGCGCGGCTTGCGCGCTGCGTTGGTGCCGCACGGGTCGCCAGGACGTACAAAAAGCAACAGGGCAGCTCACGCTGCCCTGTCCTCTTCAGTGTCCGTTCAGCGTTGGGAGCTGAAGCGAATGTGCTCCGGTGTCGGACTTCAGGCGTGACGGCCCTTGGCCAACAGCGTCTGCAGCTTGTTCTCGGAGAACCCGAACGCCTTGCCCAAGGCGCGCACGGCGAGGCCCTGCTTCTCACCAATGCCGCCATCCTTCCACGCGACGGCGCTCGCCACGACGAACACGCCCTCACGCAGTGCGTCGTCCTCCAACGTGCCAGCGATCGCTTCAAATCGCGCGTCGCGGCCTTCGGATTCCAGCCCCTCGCCGGCGTACTCCAGCATGCCTGCGATCGCGTCGGAGTCCACGTCACCTTCGGTGAGCTTCAGGAAGCCGTCGATCAGCGTGTGCGTCTCGTTCTCGCTCAGCGAGCCGTCCGCAACCGCCACGATGTACGCCGCTTCTACCATTGCCCCTAGGATCGCCATGCCTTCGGACTCGGCCTGAGCAGCGCGCTCCGCTGCGAGGGCCTGCTGTACTTCGTCCATGCCGTCCAACGCGTTCTCGATGTCGCTCATGAATCCTCCTCAGTGTCTGGAAGTACATCATTCTGGATGCAGGGTCAGCGGCTTTGCGCCTAGCGCCTCGAAGCACCGAATTGCGGGCGTTTCTGAGCTGTCGCCGATGAGGTGGCGCCGCTATCGAGTGACCGCAAGCCGTCGCGAGCTGCGATGGAGTTAGAGGTGGGGCCAAGTGCGTGGGCGCGGCGCATCGTGATTGGTGTCTCTGCGCTGTGCAATTGGCTCTCAGCTGGTGCAAGCGGTCGCGCTCAGCTGGCGCACTGTTGGCTTCACTGAAGACG
>JBFXBK010000625.1:0-3340 GCA_050183255.1 Polyangiaceae bacterium
ATTGGCGACTGGTTCACAATCGATAGTTCTGCGCAGGATGCCCACCGCCTCCTATCCACCTGCCGGTGGCCGCATTTCCGCGGCAGATCGAAGCTCGGGCACCCACGGTTTTACTACGGGAACGCAATGTTGCGTCGGATGGGTGGCCAGGCGCGCCAGCCAGCCCCGTGGAGCGCGATAGCCTGGCGATCTAGTCGCCCGACTCGTCCTCGTTCGAAAATAGGAAAGGATAGGTCACCGTCACGGAGCCTCCGCCTTTGGGCGGTTCGAAGGTCATGCTGAGCATGGACTCCCGGACGCAGTAGACGAACTCTTCCTCGACGATTTCGTTGTCCTCCGCGAGCTCGACCGACTCGACGATCCCGCCCACGGACTCGTCTCCCACGATCTCGAAATGGAGATCGAGCTTGCCGCCCAGCGCTGGATCGCGCTCCAAGGCAGCCTCGTAGCACTCCCTGGCGAGTGGGAAGAAATCCTCGCGGATACGCTTCTGAATATAGCCCTTCTCGAGCCTAGCCTTGGGCTTGCCGGGCGGGATCCCAGGGGCGGCATTCGTTGCCGGCGCCGCGGCGGTCGCTGAGGGAGCCGCGCGCGGGGCCGCGGCGGGAGGGGCTTCGCCGAACGCGGCGTAGATCTTTCGGCGCATCTCGTCACGCTTCTCACGCGCTTCGGGCGTCAGCTTGCGCGGCTTGACCGCGGCAGCGGAACGCGGCGGGGCTGGGGCGTTGCTAGCGCTCGACGACGTGCTGGTGTGGGCGGTAGCGACACGAGGAGCCGCCGGAGGCGAGCCGCGCAACGCGTACCAAAGCACGCCGGTCGCGATAACCACCACAACCACCGCCCCGGCAATCCGCGTCTTGTGCATGCTCGCCCGCATGATACCCCGGAACCAGACAGATCTTGGGTCACGACCTCCCCCCAAATGGGTCCCTCGGCCTAGGTCGAGCGGGGACAGAAAAACCCTGGCTCCAGTTGTCCGGCCGATTTTCGGACCTGCCAAGGCCGCATATCCTTGAACACGATGAACGTTGTCTCCTCCGCGCGTCGCACGTCGCTACCTGGCGTCCTGGGCCTGTTGCTCGTCGCGTTGCTCGCTTGCAAGAACAAGGAGCAGGCCCCGACTCCCGCACAGCCGGAGATACCGGTTCCGCAAGGTAACGCCCAGGCCCCAATCGCCCAGGCGCAAGTACCCGTGCAGCAGCCGACCCCGGTGCAACAGCCCGCTCCGCTTCCGCCCGTTCAACAACCAGCACCTGTGCAACAACCGGCGCCGGTCCAGCAGCCGGCACCAGTACAGCCGGCACCGGTACAGCCGGCACCCGTGCAGCCTACGCCACAGCCTGCTCCGGTACAGCCTGCTCCGGTACAGCCTGCACCTCAGCCGGTCGCACAACCCGCAGCCCTGGATCAAACGGATACGAATCAGTGGCTCGACGGTGTTCCTCCCATTCCCACTGGACGCTCCAACCCGCCGAGCATCTCCGAGTGGTCGAATGCGCCGCTGGTGAACACCCAAGGCGCGAACTCCCACCCGGACAACTGTCGCATGCAAGTGTGGCGCGAGTGGGTGAGCATCAAATGCGAAGGTGACTTCGTCGGCTTCGACGACGACACGAACCTCGGCGTGAACACCCAGGACTGGTTCCGGGCGTCTCAAGCCGGCAAGTATGCGAGCGTCGTGATTCGAATGAAGAAAGGCTCCACGCAGAAGATCCGCATCTGTCGGCGCAAGGACCGCGCGTCGCTGTTCGTCAACTGGCCCAACACGCGAGACCGTCCGCGCCACATCGCGCTCGGCAAGGCAGGCCCTTGCGAGCAGTGGTGGAACTAGTGAGGCGAATCTGTGATTCGCTGAACAAATCAACACAGCGTTTCCTCGTCTCAAAAGTAGCGCGAAGGCGCAAAACTCGGGCGCCCACACCTCAGGGGGCGGGCGAGTTTTGCAGCGAACTACGGAGACAGGACACTAGCCCGACAGCGTCGTCAGCTCGACGTATGCTGGCGGAGTGAGTGCGATCGATCACGCAGCACGCCTGCGAGGCGGTGTCTACGGCCTGTTGGTGGGAGACGCTCTGGGCGTGCCCTACGAGTTCCATCCTGCGAGCGCGCTGCCTCCGAAGAGCGTCCTCGCGATGACTCCACCCCAGAGCTTGCCCAGCGGAGCGCCGTTCAGACGCGCGCACGAAGGCGTGCCGCCGGGAACCTGGAGCGATGACGGCGCCCAGGCGTTGTGCTTGTTGGTTTCACTTCTCGAACAGGGAAGGCTCGAACTCAACGACTTCGCCGATCGCTGCGTGCGCTGGTACCACGACGCCTACATGACCCCGGACGGCGTGGTGTTCGACATCGGAGTCCAGACCTCTGGCGCACTCGACGCGATCCGTCGCGGGGTGCCTCTCAGCGAAGCCGGGCGCAGCGACGAGCGCGGTAACGGCAACGGCTCACTGATGCGCTGCCTGCCGCTGGCCCTCTGGCACCAAGGCAGCGACCTCCAACTAGTCGCTGACGCGCAAGCACAGTCCATCATCACCCACCCTCACCCGCGCTCCCAGGTGTGTTGCGCGATCTACTGCCTGTGGGCCCGCGGCCTGCTGAACGGCATCGCGAGCGAGCCGGCGTTCGCTGCTGCTGTCGCCACGTTGCGAGAGCTCTATCCCGCGGATGGTCCACACTTGCAGGAACTCGAATTTCATATCCGCCCGGAAGAGGACGCCGTGATCCGCGGCTCAGGCTACGTGGTGGATTCCCTGCGCGCGGCCCGACACTTGCTCGCGACCGAGCCGACCTACGAGGACGTGGTGCGCAGCGCGATCGCCCTCGGCGAAGACACCGACACCACGGCCTGCATCGCTGGCGGCGTCGCGGGCGTGCTCCACGGAGACGCGCAGATCCCCGAGGAATGGCTCAGCGAGTTGAAAGGACGCGCCCTCGTCGATCCCTTGGTGGAATCACTGCTAGCGGCTACGAACCCGGCTTGACCAGCCACGCGCCGCTTTCCCCCGCGCCCCAGACTTCTCCTTCACGGCCGAACACTTCCGAGAGTGGCCCAGTGACGCCAGCAACGCGTACCCAGGCGTCGCCCGCGTAGTGAGCGAGCCCCTCGGCGCCTGCAAGCCACACATCTTTGGGGCCCGAGCCCCAAATACCACCTGGCACGGAAACAGGTGCCGGAAACGCTTCGAGCTTTCCCGCGCCGCCGTGCAGCAGCTGGGGCGCCTTGGCCGCTGAGCTGATCCAGAACTCCTGGGCGTTGCCCCACATGCCCCGCGGCGCCTCGACCTTCGCGATCTCTCGCCACGCGAGGCCATCAAGGATCGCCACGGAGTCGTCGTACAGGGCG
>JBFXBK010000626.1:0-3319 GCA_050183255.1 Polyangiaceae bacterium
CGGCGGGCGGCCTCGTCGGTCCGCTCCTCAAAATACCCAAGTATTCCTGCGGTGCTCCCTCCTCGGGCGCCCGCCTCGCGGCGGTCTCAGCCGCGATCATCGATCGACTTCCCCGTTCGCGGGCCCTTAGTCTGCGGGTCGATGCCGTCAGGCGCCCGGGATAACTCATGCACCAAGAGATCGTCTTCATAGGTCTGTTCGCCGTCGCCAGCATGGTGGCCGTCGCGGCTCGGCGTTTTCGTGTGCCGTATACGGTCGCCCTGGTCGTTGCGGGGCTTCTTCTCGGTACCGCTCACGGCTTCGAGCCGCCGCACCTGACCAAAGAGCTGCTGTACGCCATCTTCTTGCCGGGGCTCCTGTTCGAGGCTGCTTTCCACCTGGATTTTAAGAAGTTCTGGTACAACAAACTTGCGATTCATGCGCTCGCTGTACCGGGCCTGATGGTTGCGATCGCGCTGACGGCGCTGATCTTGACGCCGGTGGCGGCAGGCCTGGGATTGGTCGACCACTTCAGCATCGTACACGGCCTGGTGTTCGCGTCGCTCATCGCCGCCACCGATCCGATCGCGGTCGTGAGTCTCTTCAAGTCTCTCGGCGCGCCGAAGCGCCTCGCGGTGCTCGTGGAGGGGGAGAGCCTGCTCAACGACGGCACCGCGGTCGTTATTTTCAGCATGGTGCTCGCGGTCGCAAACGGCGGGGACTTCTCGGCTGGTCATGCTGCGTCGCAGTTCGTCGCCGTGGTCGGAATGGGGACGCTGATCGGTGCAGGCATCGGCTATGCGGTGTCGAAGGCTATCCAGCGGGTCGACGACGCGATGGTCGAGATCACGTTGACCACGGTCGCAGCGTACGGTGCGTTCGCCCTCGCGGAGCAGTTCCACTACTCGGGCGTCATCGCAACCGTCGTTGCCGGAATGCTGTGTGGAAATTACGGTGCGAGCACGGGGATGAGCCCGAGCACGCGGGTGGCGGTGGAGAGCTTCTGGGAGTACCTGGCGTTCGCGCTGAACTCCTTCGTCTTCTTGCTGCTGGGCCTCGAAGTGGAGCTTCAGAGCCTGCTCAAGTATTGGCAGGTGATCTTGATCGCGTTCCTCGCGGTGACTGCGGGGCGGGCGGTGGTGATCTTTGCTGTCAGCGGTCTCTTGCGTTTCACCAGGGAGCGCGTGCCCTGGAGCTGGTCTACGGTTCTCACTTGGGGTGGCCTGCGTGGCGCTCTCTCCATGGTGCTCGTGCTCAGCTTGCGGCCGGATTTTCCTCACCGCGAGCTACTCGTGAACATGACGTTTGGCGTCGTGTTGATCTCGATCATCTTGCAGGGGCTCTCCATGGGACCGCTGCTGCGGCGTTTGTCGATCGTGTCGCCAAGCCATGATCGTCACGAATACGAAACACGCCGGGGGGCACTGATGGCCGCGACCGCAGGCCTCAGGTCGCTCGAGCACTTGGTGCAGTCTCGCCAGGTGCACGGTGACGCAGTCACTCAACTGAAGGAGAGTTACGAAGCCCGGGTCGCTGAGGCCGAGCGATCGCTCGGCGAGCTGCACCTGGCGAAGGAGGCAGTGCTCGCTGAAGAGTACGAGAGCGCAAAGCGACACGCCCTGTTGGTCGAGCGAACCGAGCTCAGCCAGGGCCTCCAGCGTGGTGTGCTCAGTGAGGAAGCCTATGACCGCTTGGTAAGCAACGTCGACGCTGCGCTGCTGGAGCTCGAGCTTGGGAGTCACTGGGCGAATCCTGAGGAGCCACCCGGGCGCGCCTCACCCCCGAAAGATCTAGAGTCGGACCTGGCGGACGACGCCGAGGCTGAGGCGCCTGACGCAGCTAGCGATGACGACTGACGACGGCGAGGAATGCGTCGCCGTAGCGTTCCACCTTGGTGGGACCGAAGCCGTGCACTTCTTCTAGTTCCGCGTGGTTTCGGGGGCGGATGTACGCGAGCTCCCGCAGGCTGCGATCGGACGCGACCACGTAAGGCGGAACCCCCGCCTCGCGAGAGATCTCCAGGCGCACCGTGCGCAGCTCCTCGAACAGCTCGGCTAGCTCTGGATCGATGCGTTCGGCGGTCTTGCTCTTGGGTTTGCGGCCAGACCCCGAACTGCCACCTCCGTGTCCCTCCGGCGGTGGCAGGCTGATCCGCGGCGCTTGCTTGCCAGTCATCACTCGATGGCCTTCACGCGTGAGCAGCAAGAGCGGCCGGTCGCTGCCCGAGAAGCTCGCCCAGCCGGCGGTGATGCAGCGCTGCAGTAGCCGGGTGAGCCAGCGCTCAGGGTGCTCCGACAAGATGCCGAAGGTCGTCACGCGATCCAGCCCGGAGCCCGCGAGGCGCTTGTCCGATTTTCCGCTGAGCAAATTGACGGCGGCGCCGAGTCCGAACTTACCGTGGACGCGGGCGACGGCAGACAGCGCCTTGCGCACGATCAACGCTCGCTCGACCGAACCCGTGGAGTCTTCCTCGTCCAGGCTGACGCACACGTCGCAGCGACCGCAGCCGGTGAGATCGCTGTCGTCGGTGCCGAAGTAGCGCAGGATGGCGTCGTGGCGGCAGCTTCCGCCCTCGGCCCAGCGCATCAGCTCGAGGAACAACCCCCACTTGTGTTCGACAACCCGCGGATCCGGCTCTCGATCCTCGCTCGGCATCTCGAGCAGGCGGCGGCGCATCGGGAAGTCTTGGGAAGAGCTCAAGAGCAGACCAAAGGCCGGATCTCCGTCGCGCCCCGCACGCCCGACCTCTTGGTAGTAGGCTTCTACGGAGCCAGGCGGAGAGAGATGTACGACGCAGCGCACATCTGAACGATCGATGCCCATGCCGAAGGCATTGGTGGCTGCTACGACCTCGAGCTCTCCCGAGGAGAAGCGCGCTTGCACCGCGTCTCGCTCTTCGCCATCCATTCCCGCGTGGTAACCCGCGGCCTTCCAGCCGTGCTGGCGGAGTCGAGCCGCTTCTTCATCGGTTCCGCGGCGCGTGGGACAGTACACAATCGCGCTTCCGCGGCCGCTGCCCGGGGCGCCCAACGCCTCCCTGAGTTGCGCGTCCACCGCGCGACCTCGCTCGGATTTGCTTTGGGCCTCTTGGGCACGGAGCACCAAGTTCGGCCGTGCAAAACCGCGCACGAGCTGGGGTGTGTTTGCCGGCAGGCCAAGACGGCTCAGGATTTCGTCGCGGACGACGGGAGTGGCAGTCGCCGTGCAAGCCAACACGCGGGCGCTCGAGAGCCGCCGCACCAGTTCGCCGACGCGCAAATATTCCGGGCGGAAATCATGGCCCCACTCGGAGATGCAGTGCGCCTCGTCGACCGCCAAGAGTGGGCACTCGATGCGATCC
>JBFXBK010000627.1:0-3300 GCA_050183255.1 Polyangiaceae bacterium
GAAGCCAACTGATCGTTGGGCGCCAACGGCGCAACGGAGACCGCTGCCGGAGCCATACAAGTCGGCTCGTCCGCCAGGGCTGCCAACCCCTGAAGCAGCTCCCAATAGGTCCCGCGCGGAAATCCCACCCGCCCCGCCAGCTGAGCGGAGACCTCCAACACCGGGCACCAGCGGGCCAAGTGTAGGTCTACTCCCTGCCCCGCAGCACCTCGCAGCACCTCGAGGGTGCGCGCAGCCTCGAGCGGACTCCCGATCACCGAGTCCACGTGGTTCCAAACCACGCCATCTGGACTCGACACCGCCACGCCCCACTCGAGTGTGCTCCCATGGGAGGGAGTGGTCGTTAGCGTTCCCCCCGCCAGTTCAACCCGATCCCAGGTGCCCAGCACTTGGACTCGTCCAAAGCCAAGGCGTCTGCAAACGGCTGCAACGAACTCATCCGAAGTGAGGACCACACTCTCGGAATCACGCGTCGCGAGCCAGGCCAGACTATCCACGTCGAAATGATCGGGATGCCGATGGGAGACCACGATGAAGTCGGGACGCAGCAGTTCACGCGACAGCGCGCGACGCGGTAGGACGCAGGAAAGGCCGTCGTCGTGCTCGTCTCGGAGCAACGGGTCGAACAACACCCGGGTGCCCTCGTCCCCGATCTCGAGCAGCCACATCGCGTGCCCCAGGTAGTGCCAGCGCATCCCGGGCAGTATCACAGAAGGTCCGCTCGCCAGACCAGCACACGCCGAGCGTGTTTCAGGCTACCCTTGAGCCGTGAAGCGGGTGTTCCTCACGCGCAACGGTGAGCTCTCGGAAGACGTGGTTCGGGGCGCCGCTGTTAGCCTCGCAAGCTACCTGGTCGGTGGCGAGCAGGGTGTGACCAAACAGCGTGATCCGAACGGCTGCTTCAAGCGAGTAGTCGAAGGACGGGAGGACTACCCAGGCTACCTCACCTGCGAAGACCTGCACGGGGCGTGGCTGTGGCTGATGTGCGGCGACCATCGCTACTCCGGTCCGGCGATGCGGAGCGCCTTGGAGTTCTTCAATCGCATGGAGGCGTGGGGTTGGAACCCCAGCGAGACGATACCCCGGCTGCGTCGCCATGCCGCGTTCGCCTGGAAGGAATACCTCACGGAAACAGAGTGGGATATCAAGCCGGGAGACGTCGTCCAGGTCAGCGGGCGACGCGGAGCCCACACACTGACGGTGATCGCCGTCAAGCATGAGGACGGCGTGCCCATTTCCGTCGATCACGCGGACTACGGCCACTTCAGCGACGCAGACCGTGACACGGAGATACCCGTCAGCCACACCGCGCGTATTTACCGTGGGGATCCGGTGTCACACAGCGAGCGGGGCTACACGCTGGCAGGCTTGCCCATCTTGGGGCGGCTCGACACCTGGGCGTTGGTGCAGCACCTTCAGCACGTGCAGGCGCTCAAGCCTGCCCTCGTGCCCGATGACTTCGACGGCGGACAAGTCGAACGCGGAGGCGAACCGCTGGTGTCCGCCGTCTTGCCGCGCATCTTGCGCATCGGTTCACGCGGAGACGATGTGCGCGGCTGGCAACGCATCCTGAACCTGCCGCCCACCGGAGACTTCGATCACGAGACCGAGAAGGCGACACGGGGCTGGCAACGCGAGCGGGGTCTGTTGGATGACGGCGTGGTCGGACCGGCGACGCGAGCCGCAGCGCGCAAGGACACGCGTCCGGGTGGCTTCAAGGCGGCGAAGCCCGTAAAGGACTCCGACTGAACACGCGCGGGTACGCGGATGGAACTCACCTCCAAGTCACCGCTGTTCTGGCTGCCACTCGTCGCCTTCCTGGGTTTGGGGGGTTGGGTGCTCTTGCGTGATGACTCGCCTGACTTGCCTGGTCCGCAGCTGCTCGCGTCCGCGGCAGCTGGCGCAGCGAACCTGCCAGAGGAACCGAGCGCCGAGCTGGAGGAGCCGACGCCGACTGAGCCGCCCGACTCCGGCCCACCTGCACCGAGCGCGAGCAGTGAACCCACAGCAAAGATCCCGGAAGCCATCGCTCAGGCCGCCGCGGCAGAAGCGCTCCGCACCGACGACAACTGGGAAGCCAAGGCCCAGTCGCAGGTGTGCTTGAGGCTCAACCCACGCAACCTCGAGTGCTCCCGCACGCTGCGCATGGCGTGCGGCCGCATGGGAGACTTCGTCTGCGAACGCGCTGAAGTCGACGACTGCCTCGAGCGCGACCCCAAAGACTACGAGTGCCTCGTCGCTCGCGCGAAGCTAAACACGATCAAGCGACGCTTCAAGGACGCCGAGAGCGATCTCGCGGAGCTGCGCAAGCAACAACCGAACGGCATGTGGACGATCCTCACGGAAGCAGTGATCCACGAAGCCAAGGGCGACCTCCCCAAGGCCCTGGACGGCTATCGCAAGGCCTGCGACGAGGGCCAGGAGTCGGCCTGCCTAGCCGCCAACCGCCTGGACACGAAGCTGCACAAGAAGCCTCCCCTCACCGCGCCAGCCCCCAGCGCGAGCCACCCCAAACCCTAAACACTGCCCCGCGGAATCGAGCACAGCGGAAGCGCAAGGGAATCGAGACCGAGGCAAATACCAGCGCCAAGCGCTGGTTGCCGAGGTGCAAACCGAAGGCGAGCCACCCAGGCTTCGCTATTTCCAGGAGCTTCCGCTTTGCGGAAGCGCAAGGGAATCGAGACCGAGGCAAATACCAGCGCCAAGCGCTGGTTGCCGAGGTGCAAACCGAAGGCGAGCCACCCAGGATTCGGAATTCCCAGGAGCTTCCGCTTTGCGGAAGCGCAAGGGAATCGAGACCGAGGCAAATACCAGCGCCAAGCGCTGGTTGCCGAGGTGCGCGCCGATAGGCGTGCCACCCGGGTTCGGAATTCCCAGGAGCTTCCGCTTTGCGGAAGCGCATGGGAATCGAACCCACCCAAGACGTCGTACGACGCCTTGCACCGGTTTTGAAGACCGGGAGCCGCGCCAGCTAGCCTCGCGCTTCCACCGAACAGGCTGCCACACGCAGCCCGCAAGCGCATGGGAATCGCTCCCCTGCTCTGAAACACGAAGCCACCTCGCGAATCGTCTAGACAGACATTAAGCGAACTCGCTAAATAACGCACCGGAGGACAACTCATGGGCGAACATCACCAGAGACATCGCGAAGATCCCAAGGCCCCAGTCACCAACATCGTAACCAACGTGCCGAAGCCGGGTCGGGAGGCTGAGGTGTTGGCGCTGGTGAAGAAGCACGAGCCGGCGCTGCGCAAGGTCGGCTTGGTCACGGAGGAACCGTTCCGTGTTTGGAAGGCGCTC
>JBFXBK010000628.1:0-3265 GCA_050183255.1 Polyangiaceae bacterium
ATGCCGCGGGCCTCGAGTCCCCACTCCAAGAAGTGATCGACTTCCCACTTCAAGAGGTCGAAGTCGAAAGCTCGCGCGCGGACGATGCTTTCGCGCGGCAACGCTTCGCGGCCACCCTCGGCGCAGGGCCTCGCGGGATCCAGCGCGACCTGCGCCTTCGCGAGGTCCAGGACCGCCTTGCGATAGATGTCTTCCTTCGCCTGGGGCTCGCGCTCGAGGAAGCGCGCGAGAGTCTCGTCTCCCAGATCCTCGACTAGGATGAGCCCCGCGTCGCAGGCTTCAGCGACCAGCTGCGGGACGCGCACGCCGCGCTCTGCCAGCAGATCGCGCACCTCGAGGAAGGGCCAACGCCGGCCCGACTCGTCGGTCTTGGCTATTTCGTCCGGCTTCGTCGCGTCGGGCACGAACATCGCGATCGCCGAGTGCGGTCCCGATTGCACACGGAAGAAGCGCCGGGTCGAGGCGCCGCCGGGCATTTCAGCCACTGTGGCTGCACTTCGAGGCGCTTGGGCGCTGGACCACGCGCTGCGCGCGAGATCCTGGATGCGGAGAGAGAGGGCTTCCACGTCTATGCTTTCCTTTAGCGCAAGGTGTGACCTCTGCCGTAGTTTTGTGACATCTCTCAGCGCGGAGAAGCATTGCGTGGCTGGATCACTCGGGACGTTGGGTAAGGGATGGGATGCGCGGGTAGCGCGGGTATTCGCAGCAGCGGAGCTCGACGTGGCGGATCGCGCCGGATTTTCGGACTTGCTCGACCAAGTCGTGATCTGGAATCGCCGCCACAACCTCACCGCGGCTCGCGATCCCGATGAGCTCGTTGACCTCTACCTCGCGGATGCGGCTTGGTTGGCGAAGCTGGGTGCTCCGCTCGTCGCTGACGAAGACTCACCGTCGCGCAACGCTTGGTTGGATGTCGGAAGTGGCGGGGGCGCGCCAGGGCTGCCCCTCGGGCTCTTGATGCCTACGCTGCACCTCACCTTGGTCGAGCCTCGAGACAAGCGCGTCGCGTTCTTGCGCAGCATGGTGGGCCGGCTAAAGCTGACTCGCGCTCAGGTGCTCAGGCAGCGCTCCGATACGCTGCCGGATCAGTCCGCTGCGGTGGCGCTGGCGCGGGCCACGTTGCCGCCCCCCGAGTGGTTGAGAGAAGGCGCGCGCTTGGCTCGGCGCGCCGTCTGGGTGTTGCTCGCGAAGGAGCCTGCGCCGGAGCTCGCGGGATGGCGCCTCGAGCAGCTCACCGCATACACGTGGCCGTTGACCGGTTTTGAACGCTCCCTTGCGTTGTATGTACCAGAGTCCGGCGCGCGTTGATTCGCAGAGCGCGGCTCCCGCCTGGCTGCGTATGCCGCAACCGTGAAACGGTTTCGTGCGGATCGTCGTGTGAGTTGAGAAAGCCGCGGATGGCTTGATCGACTCGTCGTTTTCCGACTCTGTAGGTCAAACGTCGCGTTGACTGATGCGGCGGCTTGGGAGAGAAGGTCATGATGAACACGAGCGGTGTGCACCGCTGGGGGCGAAGGGTGTTGGCGCTGATGGGGCGCGCCTTTTCGTTCAGCGGCATGTCTCGGAACGGGCTGCGGGCGTTGCTCGCGATCATGGCGGCGCTGGCTGTCTTTTCCTTGAGTGAAGACGCCCACGCCTACAGCTGGATGATTCGTCACACGCAGTGGCAGTGCGGAAGCTGCCACGCCGATCCTTCCGGCGGTGAGACGTTGACGCCGTACGGCCGCTTCCAGAGCGCGGCCAAGCTCACGATGGACTACAGCGGAGAAGCGACCGAGGGCGGGAAGGCGCCAAACAGCGCAGGCTTCCTCTGGGGTGCTGTCGCACCGGACGACACGCTGCTGGAAGATGGGAACCGAATTTTGCTGGGCGGCAGCCTGCGTTTCCTTACGGTAGTGAAGCCCGAAGAGAAGGACGTCGCGGCCTTCCCGATGCAGATGGACCTGTACGGCGAGGCCAAGTTCGGAAGCTTCCGCGTCGGTGGTAGCCTGGGCGCCGGCAAGGTCGAACCCGGCTCACCCCACGTGCACGCCGCTCAGGTCACCACGAACCAGGGTGACGAGCTCAACTTGATCAGTCGTACCCACTACATAGGCTACGACATCAACAACGAGATCCTGATCCGCGCGGGGCGTCTCAACCTGCCGTTTGGCGTACGCATCCCCGAGCACGTGATGTGGGTGCGCGAATCAACGCAGACCGATCGCGAGTCGGATCAACAGCACGGCGTCGCGGTTGCGTATACTGGACAAGATTTCCGCGCTGAAATCATGGGAATTGCCGGTAACTATCAGATCAATCCCGATGAGTTTCGAGAACGCGGCTACAGCGGCTACCTAGAGTTCAAGCTAGCGGATACCTACGCCCTGGGCTTGAGCAGTCTCTTCACGGTCGCCAAGGCAGACAAGATCACGAACTTGCGTGAGGACACCCAACGCGGCGCCCACGGTCTGTTTGCCCGCCTCTCTCCGGCCAAGCCGCTGGTGCTGCTCGTCGAAGGCGATGTCTTGACGCGCACTGGGCGCGACCTTGGCTACACCGGATTCGGGCAAGCCGATGTCGAGGCGGTTCAAGGTCTGCACCTGATGCTGACGGGCGAGGTGCTGAAGGAAGGTCTGGACGGTGTGGACCAGCGCTTCGGTGGTTGGTTCAGCGTGAACTGGTTCTTCCTGCCTCACATGGACATGCGCGTCGACGCAGTAGTCCGCCAAGACTCCGAGCTACAAATCCTCTCTCAACTTCACGCCTACCTGTGAGGAGCCGATGACTTACTTCGCAAAGAACTCGAGCCGGCGTGCCTCTGGGCCGATGGGTATCTCCCCGCGGATCCTTGCGTGGGGTTTGGGGGTGAGCTGCTTCGTGGTGAGCGCCAGCGCGGCTGCGAGCCCGCAGTACCCCGGCATCATCCAAAGCGAGCTTTCGATGAGCTGTCCCCCGCCGTGCACCATCTGCCACGAAACGAACAACGGCGGCCTCAATACCGTGGTCACGGCGTTTGGTACCGCGATGGTCGACGAGGGCGAGCTGGAGTACGACGACGACGCTGCGCTCAGGGCCGCGCTCGCGACGTTGGACGGCAGTATGCACGACTCCGACGGGGACGGTGTCTCTGACATCGACGCGCTGCGCGCCGATATTGATCCCAACGTGGGCGGCAATGTGTGTGGCCCCAAGTACGGCTGTGGCGCGACGATTGCCAAGCGCAAGAGCCTGCCGGGTGAGCCGTGGTACCAGCGCCTAGATCCATTCGGAACTGGGACCGCGG
>JBFXBK010000629.1:0-3263 GCA_050183255.1 Polyangiaceae bacterium
CTCGGTGACGCCCTGGGAGGCCCTGAGCGTTCACGCTGGGTACGAGGCAGACATCGTCTCCGGTGCCAGTGAACCCACCAAGTCTGGGGCGATTTCTCCCGACATCGTTTCGCACGCCTCCGTCACGGACTTGCGCCACGTTGGCTCAGGGGGGATCACGCTTCGCCGCAAGGAAACGACCCTCAGCGTAACCTACGCGTACGGCACCGAGAACGACTACCGCTCCCAGTCGATCAGCGTCTCCGGGGCGACGGAGTTCCTGAAGCGCAACACCCGCCTCGAGCTGTCGTACTCGCGCGGTTTCGACCAGGTGTGCAACTTCAACTACGCGGACAGTCTCTCGGCCACCCTGCGTCCCCGTCTAGACAGCTCCGCGGGCTGTTTCACGGACTCTGAGGAACGCAAGACCGATGACATCGACCTCGATAGCTTCCAAGGCGCCTGGACCCAGACTTGGACGCCGGTGCTGGCCACCCAGCTCGTGCTCACGGGTGGGCTTCAGCACGGCTTCCTGGGCAACCCTTACCGTGCGGTAGTGATTGGTGCGGGTGGTCAGCTGGCTCAGGAGCATCACCCGGAGAATCGCGCGCGCGGTGCCGCGGCCTTGCGCATGCGCTACTACATCAAGGGCATGGACACGGCGATCGGCCTCGGGGTGCGCGGCTACAGCGACACCTGGGACGTGCTGAGCCAGACCTACGAGCTCGAAGCGGAGCGCTACATCCTGAAGTGGCTCCGGTTGCTGGTGCGCGGCCGCTACTACTCCCAGACCGGCGCGCTCTTCTGGAGTGATGACTACACCGGTGGCGAGCCGAAGTTCGGCCCCCGCGGGCAGTACTGGACGGGCGACAGGGAGCTCTCTCCGCTCTCGTCATACTTGCTCGGCGGGCGCGTGCTGATGAACTTCCACGGCGTCCCTGGGGACCGCATCATCGGGATGTTCCTCAACCTCGACGCGAGCTTCGGCCTCGACGTGATCAAGACGAATCTCGACGAGTTCACCTGGGGCGGCAGCAACGTGAGCGACACGTTCGCGACGGTTGCTTCCGTGGGGTTGGGCGCGTCCTTCTAGGGACGTTCGCGACGGCTGCTTCCGTGGGGTTGGGCGCGGGGGTTGGGCGCGTCGCTCTAGCGTCGTGGCTGGCGGCCCCAGTCGGCGTCTGGTCTGCGTTTTCAGCCCGAATGCGCCCGTGGCCCTTCTCAGTCCTTGCTGCCTTTGCCGCGCAGGCCGTGCTTCTTCGCGAGATCGTAGAGGTGCTTGCGATCCATGGACGCTTCCCGCGCGGCGGCGCTGATGTTGCCGCCGTGTCGCTCGAGTAGCCAGGTCACGTAACGGCGCTCGAACTCCGCTTCGAAAGAGGTGCGGGTGTCTCGGTAACTGCGTCCTGCGATGAAGCTGAACTCCCCATGACTCGAAGTCGGGGTCACGGGCAAGTCGACCAGGCGGAGCTCACTCTCACCGCTGGCCGTCGCCAGGTAGAGCGCCCGATCGAGCACGTTCCTCAGCTCGCGCACGTTGCCCGGCCAGTCGTGCGCAGCCAGCGCCGCGATCGTCTGGTTGTCCAGATGGACCTCCGAGGCTTGGGGATCGCGCTTCTTGGCTAGCTCCAAGAAGTGCTCAATCAAGAGCGGGATGTCTTCCCTGCGGCTGCGCAGGGGAGGTACCGTGAGGGGTACCACGGCCAGGCGGAAGTACAGATCCTCGCGGAACTTACCGCGCTCGACCTCTTGCTTCAGATCGCGCTTGGTTGCCGCGATGATCCGCGCCTCATTGGTCAGGCTCCGATTGCCACCGACACGACGGTACTCGCCAGCCTCCAGCACGCGCAACAGCTTGGGCTGCACATCGAGGGGTAGCTCGCCAACTTCGTCCAGGAACAGGGTTCCGCGGCCCGCCGTCTCAAAGGCGCCCGTCCTGAGCGCCACGGCTCCGGTAAACGCACCGCGTTCGTGTCCAAACAGCTCGCTCTCGATCAGGCTATAGGAGACAGCACCGCAGTCCACGACGATGAAGGGCTCGTCCTTGCGGGGACTCATCGCGTGCACGGATCGCGCGAGGACGTCCTTTCCGGTACCTGTTTCGCCCTCGAGCAGCACGCCAGCGTCGGTGGGCGCGATGCGCTCGAGCACGCCAAAGATGTTGCGCATGGAGAGGCTCTTGCCGAGTGCCTCACCAAAGGTTTCAGACTCGCTCGGGAGGATCTGGGCGCGGGCGATCTCGAGTCTCAACATCAGGTCGACGTCGCCAACCGTCAACGTTCCGCCCGGAACCAACGTGGCCTCCGTGATCACGGTTTGGCCGACGCGAGTGTGGTTGGTGGAACCGAGGTCCTTGACCAACACACCGCTCGGCACGCGGGTCAGCTCGCAGTGATGGCGGCTGACCGTGTCGTCCGGCAACACGAGATCGTTGTCCTTGCTCTTGCCGATCTTGAACTGGGGCTTGAGCTTGACCTTGGTCCCGCGCGCCTTTCCGTTCAGGACGACGAGCATCAGCTCTTCTGTAACGCGCGCGTCGTCTCCGTGGGCGCGAGTCGAAAGTTCAGTTTGGGGTTGGCTCACCGGCAGCGTCCTTGATGAAGAGGATCGACTCTTCACCTGCCAGGTTAACGCGATGTTGGCTGGATGTCTTTTCCGGGCTGCTTTCGCCATTCCTGGCGGCTCGGGTGCGCTGGATGTGGATCTGCCATTCACCGCTGGGACCGTAGATCCGCTGCTGCACCCTGCGCGGCGCGCCTCCGGGGAACTTGCGCCGCACGCCCCCGCGTGGCTCGTGCTCGTCATCGAAGGTCCAGGTCAGGTCGAGTGCCTGGACGCGGGCGCTCTCCGGCCCGAGATCCAGGGTCAGGGTCTGGTCGCGAGGAAAAGCAGGCCAGAACAGGCTGCCGAGCCAGAGGCCCAGGGGCACCACCAGCCAGCGTACCCAGCGCCGCACGCCGAGTGTCTTGTTGGTGGAGGGCGGACTGACGGTGGGCTCACTGTCGGTGGGCTCACGCTCGCCGGGCTCACGCTCGCCGGGCTGGCTCACGGTGCGGCGGGGCTGCCGGACTTCCCCGTGCTACTCGTGGGTGTCGCTGGCTTGGCAGAGCTTGCTGGCTTGGCGGTGCTCGGGGCGGGGCCGCTACCTGGAGGCTTCTCTGCATCCGGCGCCGTTCCCGCGTCAGCGCTTCCGGGGGGAGCCGCGTCGGCGTCATCCTTGCGTGCCGAGTTGAAGAGGCGCACCAGCTTCACCAGCTTCTGGACGGTGGTGTCTGGCAGCTCGA
>JBFXBK010000630.1:0-3251 GCA_050183255.1 Polyangiaceae bacterium
CGCAGAATTGTTGCTGGAGAAGGGAGACTTCCAAGCCGCCCTGACCATCAAGAGTCAGCACCTGGAGGCCGTGGAAGGCGACGAGCGCGTGCGACTGTTGATGGAGATGGGCGACATCGCCTCGGAAAAGCTCAACGACCGCACCCAAGCGGCGAAGAGCTACGTCGCTGCTCTAGAAGAGAAGCCCGACGACCGCCGGCTGCTCACGAAGCTGATGCAGCTCTACAGCGAGGAAAAGGACTGGGGCAAGCTGGTAGAGGTCGTGCTGCGTCTGGCTGAGTTCGTCGATGACTCGCGCCAGAAGGCCAAGTACATGCACACCGCAGCCATCGTTTCCGGCCGGCAAATGGGCGACGTCGATCGCGCCATCGAGTACTACGAGCGCGTGCTCGAGCTCGACCCCGAGATGGGTAAGGCGCTGACCGAGGCGATCGAGCTGCAGCGCCAGCGGGGCGACTACGAAGCCGTAGAGAAGCTGCTCAAGCGACGCCTGAAGCGCGCCTCAGAGAAGAAGGACACGAAGACGCTGCTCGAGACGTTCACCGAGCTCGGAGAACTCTACGAGAAGCAGCTTGGCTGGACCGACAAGGCGATCGACGCCTTCGAAGCGGCGCACACCCTCGATCCCGAGAACAAGGAGCGCAGCGAGCTCCTCGCGAATCTCTACGCCTCCGACCCCCACAAGCACCTGGGCAAGGCGGTGACGGCTCAGCTCGCGATTCTCCGTCAGAATCCCTACCGACCGGACTCGTACAAGCTCCTTAGGCGCCTCTACACCGAGGTGAAGCGCGCGGACGCGGCCTGGTGCTTGTGCCAGGCGCTGTTCGTCATGAACCTCGCGGAACCAGACGAGGAGCGGTTCTTCCGGCGCATGCGCTCTGAAACGCCAGCGCACGCGCAGGACGCGTTCAACGATGAGGACTGGCTGGGTCGCGTCTTCCACAACTTCGCCGACCCGCTGCTGACCAGCGTGTTTGCGCTGATTGAGCCCGCAGTCATCCTTACCCGTGGGCAGAGCTTCGTCGACCTTGGCTACGATCAGTCGTACCAAGTCGACCTCGCGACGGACCCCTACCCCATGAGCCAAACGCTGCACTACGCAGCCGGCGTGCTCGGGATGCAAGCACCTCCGACGTTCCACAACCCGAATGACCCCGGCGGCCTCTCGTTCCTCCACGCCCACGCCCCGTCCATCGTGCTCGGCACCGCAGCACTCAGCGCAGAGGTGCCGCCCCAGGCAGCCGCGTTCATCGCCGCGCGTCACCTCACGTATTTCCGCCCGGGAATGTACGTGAGGCACTTGGTCCCGTCCGGCACGGGGCTCAAGTCGTGGTTGTTCGCCGCGATCAAGCTCAACGCGCCGCAGTTCCCGGTGGCTCCCTCCCTGGAGGGACCGGTCCGCGACTCAATCGAGGCGCTCGAGAGACACCTGTCCGCGCAAGCGAGAGACCAGCTCGCGCGCGTGGTGTCCAAGCTGCTCGAGAGCGGCGGCGCACTGGACCTGAAGCGTTGGGTCGCAGGCGTAGACCTCACTGCCGATCGTGCGGGGCTGGTGGTGTGTCACGACCTCGAGACCGCAGCGGAGATCATCAAGGCTTCCGACGAGGCTTCCAGCGCTGTCCCGGCGCAGGAACGCCTCAAGGAGCTGGTGCTATATGGGGTCAGCGAGCCGTTCTTCGAGCTGCGCCAGCGCTTGATGATCGGCGTGGACTCCTGAGCAGGGCCGCTAGTTCGTGGCCGCGGCGTGTTTCGCCGGGGCCACCTGCGTTTTGTGAGGACGGGCCGAAATAACTGCCGTTCCAGTGCGAAGAGCAGGGGTAATGACCACCCTGACGCTGAATTCGCCCTGGCAGCTCCCAAGCTGGCGACAGTGCCTCGACCCCCGCTTCTGGGCGCGAGGCGATGCGGGGCTCGAGGTGCGAACCTCGCCCGCCGCTTGGGCTACTCTGGGCAGCGCCCGAGCCCCCATGAGCACGACCGCGCCGCCGCCCGAGGACGCTCCAAGTCCTGAGTTCAGCCGCGCGCTCGCTGATCTGCGCCCGGCCTTGCAGGGCTATATCCGACGCCGCCTCGGCCCAGCCTCCAACCACGCCGATGTGGAGGATTGCTTGAGCGAGACACTGCGTCGGGCCCTAGAGGGACGAGGTAAGCTGCGTTCGCTCGAGGACTTGAGCCGCTGGGTGTTCGGCATCGCGCGGCACGTCACCATCGACCGACGCCGAGGCGCTTCACGCGAAGTCGTGCTCGACGCGACGGGAGACGCCGCTTGGGAAGGGGCGTCGCCGGAGCATGAGTTGATCGACCGGCGCCGCAAGCAGGCGCTGCTGGCCGCGCTGGAGACGCTCCCAGCGCAAGAGCGGCGCGCTCTCATATTTTTCCACGCAGAAAATAAGAGCTACAAGGAAATCTCTCAGCTCCTGGGCGTGCCACTGGGCACCGTCTGCACCTGGATCGCTCGCGCCCGCAAGCGGCTCGAGCGCGAGCTCATCGAGGCCTAACATGAACGAAACACGCACACCAATCGACCTGGACGAGACAGGGCACCTCTCGGAAGAGGCCATCGTCGCTTGTGCCGACGGCCAGCTCGACCTCGTGACACCGCTCGTGCTGCAGCATCTCGACGGCTGCGCGGCGTGCGGCGAGCAAGTTAACGCAGCGGCAGAACTGAGCTTGCATTTCGATCTCGCGCTGGCGCCAGAACTCGAGGCTCTTGCTCCAGCCGCGGCCACCCAGGCCGCAAGCCCCGCGCGACGGGCCGTGCCCAAGGCGGCGATCGCCGCGGCGCTCTTGCTGGCGACACTCGGCGTGCTGCCGAGCGTGCTCGGATCCTCAGGGACCGTCGATCTGCGACCGCTGTGGCAGGCCGCGCTAGTGACGTTGCGATCACTGCCACAGCTGATGAACTCAATGCGCGCTGAGAGCCCGCTCGGCACCGCCGCGCCATTCCTCCTCGCGTTGCTGCTGATGGCCATCGGCACTGGGATCGCACTTCGTCAAACCATTGCCACAAGGAATCAAAATGCTTAGGCGGTCAGTCATTCGCCGTTTCACAGCCGCGCTCGCGTGTGCTGGGCTCCTGACGCTTGCTGCTGGCGGAGCTCGGGCCGAGGTCGAGAAAGCAGGCGCTAGGCCGGGGACGTCGCCGAAGGTGTCGCTCTCTTTGTCACGGGTGACGCGCACGGAGGCACTGCACAAACAGGCCGACGCTGCACACTGGAACGTTATCTATCGGGGGCCCGAGGGCGCGCCGA
>JBFXBK010000631.1:0-3247 GCA_050183255.1 Polyangiaceae bacterium
TCGAAACTGAAGAAGCCGCTCGTCGCTTGGCTCGCGCTATCGCAAGCGATCTCTCCCTCTACAACGAGGAGAAGATCGTACGAGGCATCGAGACGGACAACCTGTTCGATGAGCTGAGCGAGGAAATCGAGGAAGGCCGTGCCCTGTACAAGAGTCGCGTGTCGCCCGACCTCTACCAGCGCAACTTCTACGACCGTGCTCTCGTGGATATCCTGGTTAAGTCAAAGGGCCACATCAAGAGCCGGCTCTGGTAGGTCTTTAGGAAGCGTCAGCGTTCCGACTGACGGTGCTCGCTCGGGGAGCGGCCGCGGGATGTAGGCGTTGCCAGGCGGTCCGCGTGCGACAGCGTTTCGAAATCACTCACGAGCAGGCGATTCGCGGATACGCCAGCGACGGCAAAGCGAAGGCCGAACGTCTGGACCGCGTTCTCACCAAGCTACTGCCCGAGGTGTCCCGCGCGGAGCTCCAGCGTTGGATCCGCGAGGAACGAGTTTGGCTGAACGGTGCGTTGTCCAACGCTAGCGCGGTGCTCCGGCCTGGCGACTTGGTGGAGGTAGAGCCAGCTCCCCCCCCGTTGAGCGCCGCGACTCCCGATGCCTCGGTGGAGTTTGAGGTCGTGTACGAGGATGCGCAGCTTCTCGTGGTCGACAAACCTGCCGGGCTGGTTGTGCACCCCGGTGCTGGTCACCACACGGGGACTCTCGTCAACGGATTGCTCGCGCGGCCCGGGTTCGAGGTGCTCCCCGTCGATCCTCGCGACCCCGAGGGATTGCGTCGTCCGGGCATCGTTCACCGCCTAGACAAGGACACCAGCGGCCTTTTGGTGGTGGCAAGAGATGCCGCAACCAGGGAAGCACTCAAGGCTCAGTTCGAAGACCACAGCATCGATCGAGAGTACCTAGCGCTCACCCTTGGAGAACCCAAGGAGGGCCGCATCGAGACCTTTCACGGTCGCCACCCGGTTCATCGTCAGCGCTTCACGTCTTTACTCCCGAAGGGACGTCGCGCCGTGACCACGGTGACCGTGCTCGAACGACTTGGTGTCGCGTCGCTCGTGAGTTGCCGCCTGGAGACCGGAAGAACTCACCAGATCCGAGTGCATTTGTCCGAGCAGAGCAAGACACCGATCCTTGGGGATCCGCTTTATGGTCGCCGAAGCCAGGACTCGCGCTTGGTGAGTATCATCGAGAACTTGGGTCGCCAGGCTCTGCACGCGACTGAACTGGGGTTCGTCCACCCGGCTACTGGTCAGCGCTTGCTGTTTCGCCGTCCGGCCCCCGCTGACTTCACGGCGGCGGTCGACGCATTGCGCGCGTTCTCCTCTCGCTAGCCCACGTCTATCTAGAGCTTGAGCTTCGCGCCGAATCGCTGCTGAAGTTTCTTCCTCGCGGCATCGCCAATCTCGGGGTTCACCAGTACTTCGAGGCTCTCGAGGCTCTTCAAGCTTGCGGAACTCGCAAGGGCGTTCGCGCCTGCATCTCCGATATCGTTCGCACTCAAGTCGAGCTGGCGTAGTGTACGCAGCTGCTTTGCGCCTGCGATGGCTTTGGCTCCGCCATCTCCGATCGCGTTTCCGGCGAGAGCCAGCTGTTCAAGCTGGCTCAGTCCCGCCGACGAGGCCAGCGCCTGTGCACCTTCCTCGCCGATGTCGCAGCCGAGCAGGAACAGTTGCTTCATCTGCGTCATGGCTCCCGACGCGGAGAGTGCGCTCGCGCCCTCTGCTCCAATGGGATTCATCGTCAGGTCGAGCGCACTCAGCCCTGCGAGGGTCGGGCTCTGCGCCAGGCTCTGAGCTCCAACCTCACTGACATCGTTGCCGCTCAGGTTGAGTATCTCGAGCTTTGGGGCGCGCAGTTTGCTCAGCACGCTGACGCCGTCGTCTCCGATATCATTTCCGCCCAAGTCGAGTTCCTTCAGCTCCGCGAAGTTTGCTGCGACCAGGGCCTCCACGCCGTCGGGACCGAGTTCGTTTTCACTCAGATCCAAGCTCACGATGCTGCTGACTTTCGCGAACGCTGCGAGCGCGCTGCCAAGCTCGGGTCCCAGGCCCTTCCCGGCGAGGCTAACGTGTGCGACGTCGCTCAACCCCTTCAGGGTTTCTTGCACCGCGGAAACGCTGTTCGCGTCGGTGAAGGCCCCGTGGTCCCCAGGTGCCCCGTCTCCTGGCGCAACACTAGCCTTTGGAGTCGAGCCACCACACGCCGAGAGCAGACACGCGGCGAGGAGGCAGAGAGGCCGTCGTGTCGATGTCCGGCGACGGCGGAGGGCAAACATGTTCTACCTATATCAAAGCTATGGCTGAGGGGCGCGCAGCGAATGGCTGGGGCCCTTCGCAGGCTGATGGTCGGAGCGGCCGTTCCTAGGCCGCGTGATCGACTTCGAGGGGTTCCGCGTGCTCGCGCAGTAGATCGGGAAAGCGACGTCGCAGCAGCGCCAGCGCGCCAAATCCCACCAGGACCGCCCACCACAGAGTCGCCAAGCGCACGAGCAGCATCGCGCTGGTCGCAATGCCGTGAGGTACGTGTGCCAGCTGAACGAGTTGCTCCCGAATCAGCGCCTCTGCCACGCCGAGTCCGCCCGGGACGGGCACCACGGCGCCGGCGAGCGTCGCGGTGGCGTAGAAGAACACTGCGAGCGAAACCGGAACGGTGAAACCGAAGCCGGTGAGGAGCAGCCACAGCGCGAGCCCCTCGCAACCCCAACCAACGATCGACAGAAGCGTCGGGATCAGCAGCGCTCCGGGACTTGCGACGATTCGCAGTGAGTCCACGGACTCGCGAAGCTTGGGTGCCAGTCGATGTAGGCGGCCGCTGCTGTTCTCGGCGCGGCGCACCAGCCAATTCATGGGCGCTGGCCAGAGGATCAACACCAACCCCACGGAGACCAACACCATCCCTGCGACTGCCCACTTGAGCCCGCCTTGAAACCCGACTGAGCCGAGGGCGATCAGGAGAATCACGGCGATCACGTCGGTTAGCCGCTCGGCGATCACGATAGGCGCGGTGCGCGGCATCGGGACTTCGTGCGTCTCCGCGAGCACGGCGCTCTTGAAAACCTCGCCGACCTTTCCCGGGGTCACGGTCAGAACGAACCCCGAAAGGAACACCAGGAAGCTCTCGAACTTCGGCACACCGCGCACGTCGAGCCGCGCGAGGTAGTACTCCCACTTCGCGAAGCGCAGCACGTAGTTGAACGTCGCGAGGCCGAGCGCCGCTGCGAAGGTCCACCAGTGAAAACCACCAAGGCT
>JBFXBK010000632.1:0-3236 GCA_050183255.1 Polyangiaceae bacterium
TTTGGTCCGTTGAACGGGCGCGCCCAGCACTTGCGACCACGACCGAAGAAGTTTGCGATGAAGCCTGGTGTGGTGCTCGGCGGCGTACCTTTCGGATCCAACAAGTACAGGAGCGAGACTCCGAAGACGGTGGAGGCGAGATACGCGATCTGTCCACCGAGGATCGCCGTGTGTTCGGCGTAGTGATCCTCATTGAGTTTTGGCGTGGAAAAATAGTTCAGCGCCTGGCCGGTTTGTGCTGCCAAGATCAGCAAGCCCTCGTCGTCTTCGAAGCCGTTATGATCGTCGACTTGGATGACCACGTACTCGCCGACTGCAACCGCCGAGCCGAACTTCCCGGCGGACTCGTCGAAGCGCGCTGCCGCCTGGCCGCCCGGGCTCACCAGTTCGACACCGTCCTCCGAGTGAATCACCACTAGGGAACCGGTCGACTGCAGTCGTCCGTTGCAGGGTTTCCGCCACAGCACTTGGCCGTTCTGCAGGCTGAGCCCGATTGCCTCCTCCTGCTTCGTCCGAACCACGACGGTGCTGCCGAGCACGTGCAGGTCGAGGTAGTCGCCGCGCTCCATATCGCTTCGAGTCTCCACCTCCTGCCCAAGCTGAGTGTTCCAGTACATGCGGCCGCTTTCAGCGTCCCAAGCAGTGAGCTTGCCGCTCTGAGCCAGGAACAGCACGCCAGCGCGTTGAGCGAGGTGGTTCAGGCCGGGGCAACTCTGGAAGTAGTAGTTCCTGGGTGTTTCCCAGGCAATGTCGCCGCTCGCGACGTCCTGGGCGCGAATGCACCACTGCCCAGACGCATCCACGTGGGAACCCATCACGAGGTAGCGGCCCTGTGCCGTGCGGATCAGGACTTGCTCCGACGTGGTGCTGAAGTTCCCGCGCGCTGAGTCTTGATTTGGAGCTTGCGCGTCGGCCTGCGCCGCAGCGGTGTTGCCGTGCTGCAGCGCCCAGTTCATGTACTCCGCCGCTTGCGCAGCGGTCGGGCCGCTGCCCGCCGGCGCGACGAGCTGGTGCTTGCACTGCCAGCACGGGAACGGTGTGCCGGCGGGGATGCTGCCGGGCTGAGCGGCGCCGCAGCTCGGGCAGGGAAAAGTACCGTAATCGATGTTCGGGGGTTGCATCATGCCTCATGCCTCCTCGGGGTGACCCGGAGATCACTACCCGAGGGGCCCTCAGCTAGCTTGAGCGGACCCTGAACGCTCCCTGAAGGCTACTTGATGCCGTGACGCTGCAAGAGCTTGATCAGGTACGAGCGATCCATGCGCGCGTCTCGCGCAGCGTGGGTGACATTTCCCCCGGATCGCTCGAACAGCGCCTTCACGTACTGCGCCTCGAAGTCCTGCAGTACGACCCCGCGAGCGTCTTTGTACGGGAGCGTCAGCACGTGATCGAAGCTCGCGGGGACTGCCTTCGAGTCATCCCCGCGAAACAGCTCAGGGGCTTCGCCCATTGCGAGCGTCGCCTCCACCCAGTTTCGGAGCTCACGCACATTACCGGGCCAGGTGTGCCGCTTCAGCTCCGAGAGCACATTCTCTGGAGCGACGTCATCCAACGCGCCCTGGTGCCCAGCCTCCGTGAGGAAGTGCTGAATCAATAGACCGAGGTCGTCCAGGCGCTCGCGCAGCGGAGGGAGCCGAAGGACGACGACGCCGACACGGTAGTACAGATCCATGCGGAAACTTCCAGCGTTGACTTCCTCGCGCAAGTCGCGGTTCGTCGCGCAGACCACCCGCACGTCCACGCTGACTTCCTGGCGACCACCAACACGATGAAAGCGCCTCCGCTCCAACGCGCCCAGCAGCTGTGGCTGCAGGTCGAGCGGCAGCTCGCCAATTTCGTCCAGAAACAGGGTGCCGCCGTTCGCGCGCTCGAACGCGCCGATGTGCTGGCGGTCAGCACCGGTGAACGCGCCGCGTTCGTGGCCGAAGAGCTCGCTCGCGACCAGGTTCGGCGCGAGTGCGCCGCAGTCGACGGTTACGAACGGACCGGAGTCGCGCTCGCTCTCGTCGTGGAGCGCGCGCGCCACCAGCTCTTTGCCGGTACCCGACTCACCGATCACCAGCACCGGAACGTTGGCTCGGGCCACGCGTTGCACCTTGGCCATCACGCGGCGCATGGCTGCGTTCTGCCCAAATAGGTCGCCTAGGTGGTTCTGCCCATGCACCTCGACCAGCGTGCTGGTCCCATCGAATACCCGAATGCTCGTGCGCCCGAGCTGAATCGTGGTTCCGGGAGGAATAATGCCGTTGCGGATGCGGATGTTGCCGGCGAACGTTCCGTTGGTGGATCCCAGGTCTGTGAGGTGGATGCCATCCTCGCGTTGCGTCAGCTCCAAGTGGTAGCCAGACACCGTTGGGTCGCTGAGCTCCAGGTCGTTGTTCGCGGCCGTGCCGATGGTCAGTTCCTCGGAATCGGCCTCCACTTTGAGTCCCACGTCGGCGCCATCGATCACCTCGACGGCCAGGGTCTCGATTTCGACGCGATCGGCCCGCTCCAGTGGCGAGGTGGCGTGGATGGTCACCCACCGGATATATCACGCTGCCCGCCAGGTGTTGGCTCCAGGCGACGCTTGTCGCTACCTCTCGACGCCAGTTCCGATACTCACGCTTCGACGGTCTCTGCTCGCCGCTCGTGAGTGGCGGGTAAGCACCCGGATTGTCAGGGATTCATACCGCTTTTCACGCTGAAACGTGACTTCCTCGAGAGCCGTTCGGGCTTGGGGGTCGCTCCTCACCCCCGAGAAATGCCGGGCATGAGCCTTGCTGAGAGGGCGACGATGGTGCGGATCGCTCAACCAGAGACACTGCGCGACTTGCGGCAGATCGAGGCCCCGCGGCTGGTGTTCATGGCTCACGGCCTGGCCGAGAATCAAGGCGCGCGAAACCTCAGCCCCGATGGTCGGGTCCAAGTCGCGCGCGTCAGCGCGACTCTGCGCAAGCGGCTGTTGGTCGAGCTCGATGGGATCTTGGTCAGCCCCCTACCGAGAGCACGCCAGACGGCGCTCATTGCGAGCCACGCGCTGCGTGATCCGCCGTTGCCCATCGCGGTCGATGAGCGCTTGGCGCTGGGCGACGAGGGACCCTCGGAGCTGATGCGCTCGACTCAGGAGCTGGCGCGCGCCAGCACGGCCAAGTTGATCGTGACCTGTGCGCTCGAGATAGAGCTGATGGCGTGTGGACTCTGCGCGGGAGCACCTGGACGGCGTCGCATCCCGAGCGAGGCGACGTTGCCGCGAG
>JBFXBK010000633.1:0-3233 GCA_050183255.1 Polyangiaceae bacterium
TGACACTGGCGGCAGTTCGTGTTGTCGGAGGGCTTTCTGAGGTGGATCTTCTTCTCCGCCTCTTCGAGGGTCATGTCCTTGTAGCCACCGAGGTAGTACTCGTAGACGTGGCGCATGCCGCCGGCCTTGGTCATCGCGTAGCCGTACATGCCGTAGTCGGCGTGGCACACGTAGCAGCTCCGATCGCCGAAGAACGGGTTTCGCGAGTGCCGCGCGGCGAGGGACTGCGCGTTGGGATCCACCGCGTTCGCGTAGTGCGCGCCCATCACGTGACACGAACCGCAGAACTCGCGGTGAGTCGTGGCTTCCATCCCGGTCACCGTCGAGGTCACGGCGGTGAGGGTTGGAAACACGCCGAGCCCGAGCAGCAAGCGCAGCTTGGTCGCGAGCACGAGCGGCGGGCGCTTCCACAGGTAGTGAAGACAGATCGACCCCGCGATCAGTGCGCACACCAGAGTCAGCGCGGTGAGCGGCGACGAATGAGCCACGGCGAGCAGGATAGGAGGCTCGTGAGCGTTCAGCTAGTGGGTTGTGGCGGCCGCACGTGAGCGAGTCGAGAGTGACGGCGCAACGATTGCGTGTTTCCGTGGTTCCGCGCTGACGTGCGATGGGTGGATCGGGGAAGCGCGTCGCTGGCGCTTCAGGCTATATGATGGGCGCGTTGGCTCGTTCGTCTGAGAGAGGCTTGCCCGTCGTGTGGCTGCTGATCGCGCTGTGCGCGGCGTGGATCGTCGCGTGCTCCGACGAGAGCGGCCCCGGACCGCTCGGAAACGGGATCTACATCGGCAGCCAGTGGCAAGAGGCGCGGGCTCAAGCTGGCCATCAGGTGCACGTCGTCGAGCAACACATCCCGTGCGCGAAGTGCCACAGCATGGGCAAAGACAGCATGGGCAGCTTCACTCCAGATCGCTGCGCTGCGTGCCACGAGAAGGAAGGCAGCATCGTCCACGCCGAAGCGGAAGCCCATGAGCGCTTCGGCGCGACCGCCAAGGCGGACTGCACGACTTGCCACGTGTTTCGCCTGCACGAAGCGTCCGCGGGGCAGCCGGCGGCGGGGACTCCCGGCGCGCCCGAGCTACCTCCGCCCGATCTCACCCAAGCTGGAGCCTATCAGCCCAAGGATTGCTTTCGGTGCCATGCGGAAACGCAAGGTGACACCCCGGCCGTCGAGGTACATAGCTCGGCGCCTTGCCTGAGCTGCCATCAGCCCCACGGCGATCAGAAGCTGAACGTCACACCCTGCAGTGAGTGTCACCAGGAGCTCACTCAGGCGCCGGTGAGCCACGGGCTAGGGACCCAAGGTGTCGTCCAGGTGTGCACCACCTGTCACCAGCACCAGCACGCACGGGCCAAAGACGCGCTGGATACCTGTGCGGGTTGTCACCAGAAACAAGAGCCGAGCGTCCCCGCGACGGCGCTCTTCGAAGACGGACACCGCGCGTGCGTCGGCTGCCATCAGCCCCACGCCTTCGAGAAGCAGGACGCCGTCGCCTGTCGGTCGTGCCACGAGGAAATCAATCTCCTCGGGGGCAAGCGCATCAAGGCGCACCAGGAGTGCACCTCGTGTCACTCACCTCACGCCGTGCGCGAGAGCCCGGCAAAGGCCTGCGCCAAGTGCCACCAGGACGTGCACCCGAACCACCCGGTCAAGGATGGCGTCGGCCAGTGCGTGAACTGCCACGACCCGCATCCCGCGAAAGACAACGCCAAGGTCTTCGCTCGCAGCTGTAGCGACTGCCACCAGAAGGCAGCCAGCGACCAGGCCTTCCACGAGCGCGTGGAGTGCAAGAGCTGCCACCAACCCCATCGCTTCGTACTAGCGGGGCGCGATCAGAAGCCGCTCTGCACGCACTGTCACTCCGAGCAAGTCACCCTCGCGTCGGTCATTGCCAGCGGCGGAACCAAGAGCGCCACCGGCGCAGGACACCAGAACTGCCAGGGCTGCCACCGCGGCTTGCCCCATCAGCCGAAGGCACTCCGCGCCGAGTGCAAGAGCTGTCACGAAGCCGAAGGCGGAGCCGTGCGGAAAGGACACCAGGAGTGCCAGGGCTGCCACGAGCCCCACGGCGGCAAGCTGGTGCGCGGCGATATCCCGCAGACCTGCGGCAACTGCCACCGCCAGGAGAAGAACACCGCGCCTGCCGGCCACCAAGCGTGCGCCAGCTGCCACGAGCCCCACAGCGGCAAGAACCCCAAGGCTTGCGCCAGCTGCCACTCGGAGCCCGCGAAGACTCCTCACGGAAAGATCAGCGCTGACTGCGCGAGCTGCCATCGACCTCATGGCCCGACCGGCGTCACGACACCGCCGGGCTGCACCAGCTGCCACGACCTCCAGCAGCTGCCGGGGCTACACCGCCTGAAGCAGCACGAGACCTGTGGCAACTGCCACACCGGCCACGGCGAGATGCTCGCCTCCACGGGCGCTGTGGTGCAGGCGCTGGACCGCGCGGCGTGCACCAAATGCCACGAGAAGCGCGAAGATCACTTCCCCGACGCACCCACGTGCACGAGCTGCCACCTGTTCAACCCGACCAAGTAGCGCGGCGGTCGTCCGCGGCGGCCGTGAGGCTAGCAGTTCAAGGCAGCTCGAAGGTGACGACGCCGTCCACGTGTAGATCCCCGCGGATGAACGTGAGGTTGTCGCTCGAGATGTTCTTGTGACACTGACTGCAGTCCGTTGGGTACGGATGCGGTGGAGGCGGTGGCAGGCTGTGACAGCTGCCGCACACCGCCTGGGTGCCGTCGACCTGAGTCCAGATCGGTGACGTGTTGCTGCCGCCGGAGCGGTGCCCATCGGGGAACTGGCCGCCGTGGCAGGGCGTGCCCTGACAGCTGCTGCCGGAATACGTCGGAGTTGCGCCGAACGCAGCGCCCACACCAGAGAACACGACCTCCGCTGGGAGCGCGGAGTCGGTGTGACCCGGAGTCGTGACCTCCGTGGGCACCTGGTGGCAGTCGCTGCAGGCCACCGCCCGGAAGCTGCTGCTGCCGGCGAGGTGCACTTGGTGAGCGCCCACGCCAGGGAAGCTGGTCGCCGTGTTGCCGCTCAAGTCGAACGGAGGCGCGTCATTGGTGCCGCCGTGGCAGGCGTTGCAGCTGCCGTCGAAGTCGACCTCGACCTTGCCGTTGACGTGCAAGGCGCGGTCGATGATGGTCACGTTGTCTGCTGCAACGGTTGCCGCGTGGCAACGGTTGCAGTCGGTCATTTGTGGGTGTGGGGCCGGAGGCGGCGC
>JBFXBK010000634.1:0-3214 GCA_050183255.1 Polyangiaceae bacterium
CGAGTGTCGCCAAATGAATGCATTGCTGACCCATGGGCTGCGTGTTAGAGCCCGCCCGCCATGCGTGACAATATCCGCTTAGTTTCCAGCGCCGGCACCGGCTTCATCTACTACACCACCAAGAACAAGAAGAAGCAGGCGGGCAAGTTGGAGTTGAAGAAGTACGACCCCGTCGTTCGCCTGCTCGTGGTGTTCAATGAAGCCATGATGCCGCCTCACTCCAAGTGAGGATCAAACCAACCCCAGTACGGGGCGGTTGTTCGTCGTAAGGCGCTCGTCATCAGGACGGCGCCTTTGTCGTCTCCCGTGGCAGCTTCCGCTGCAGGGACGCGTGAGCGGCGCAGCAGCCTTGACGAAGTAAGCCCAACGTGGCTCACTCCCGCCCCCCCCGAATCGGCGCCCCCGATTCGGCCATAGCCAGCTTGGCTATGCGACTTGAAACAGTTTTCCCGCTCGCTGTGACCACATCATCAGGTCGTGCACCCAACCGAGCGGCCCAGCCTAAACAAGAGACACCATGAAGCGCACCTATCAGCCGCACAACATCAGCCGGCTCCGCACCCACGGCTTCCGCAAGCGCCTCGAGACCAGCGGCGGCCAGAAGGTCTTGAAGAACCGTCGTCGCAAGGGGCGTTGGCGCCTCGCCGTGTCGGCGTACAAGAAGTAATCGCTCCGGTCGTGAACCAGAGTTCGAAAGCGCGGGATGAGCGGCAATGCTTTCCCGCGCTTCGACGCGTCCGCACCCCGGGAGAGTTTCGGCGCTGTCAGCAGACGGGTCGACGGCTGCACACTGCCCACTTCGTCCTGGTCGTCTACGCACGCGGTGATGACGAGCCGGCCCGGCTAGGCCTCACCGTCTCCAGGCGTACGGGCAACGCGGTCGCACGAAATCGCATGAAACGCCTGCTGCGGGAGGCCTTTCGGACGAGTGAAGCCGCCTGGCCCCGCGGCGTCGATCTGGTGATCATCGCAAAGCAGGGCCCGGGCGAGTTGACGCTGCACGATGTCGTGGCGGAGCTGGACGCCGCGCGGGAAGCACTCGCCAAGCGCGTCGCTCAGGCACGCAAAGACGCACAAAAGCGTGCGCCCAAACTGGCAGGGCCTAGCTGAAGGCCGCACACTCCTGACCCCGATGGTGGCGAAGCTCCTGATCCAGCTGATTCGGCTCTACCAGCTGTTGCTGTCGCCGCTGTTGGGAAACGTGTGCCGGTTCCACCCTTCTTGTTCGAACTACGGCTTGAAATGCATCGAGTACCACGGGGCAATCCGTGGTAGTTGGCTCACCCTGCGACGGCTGTCGCGCTGCCATCCCTTTCACCCGGGTGGCTACGATCCACCGCCGCCGCCCCGCGACTCGCAAGGCGAGTCAACGGGCCGCGAAGTGGACACGGCAGCTGGTTCGGGATCTGAGACTCGACTGACGGAGTCTCCCCCGAGCGGCAAATCAGACTGTCATTGCTGCGCCTGAAGGCCCGGCAAACCTCAAAAGAAACGATCGGAGTACCTCGGAATGGAACGTGGCGGCGCTTCTCGCTTGCTGCTGATGATCGCGATGGGGCTGTTGACCTACTTCGCGTTCACCAAATGCAACGGAGAAAAAAAGCACGAACCGCAGCCGCTCGGCCGCGAGTTTCGCGATGCCCCGAAGACACGGGTCGAAGCCAAGACGTGTGATCTGTGGACTCCTCAGTTTCGAGCCAGCTTCTCGACGCAAGGTGCTTCGCTCACGCGCTACGAGCTGCTCACTGCCAAGTATCGCAAGCACGATCACGGCTTGGATCTCGCGACCGCTCAGTACGAGTTCCGCCGCTCCTTGCGCTTCCACTGGCGCCAAGCATCCGCCCACGATCTCGGCGGGCCGCCCTGGCAGACGGACCTCGACACGGTCGACTGGAAGATCGTCAAGAACGACGGCAAGACCTGCGAGTTCAGCTACGAAGCCGACGGCGTCAAGCTCACGAAGACGCTGGCAACCACAGACCGCCCCTACGAAATCAAGGCCACGGGGCACATCGAAAACACCGCGAAAGAAGCTCGTCGCCACGCGCTCACCATCGAGACCACCGAGTGGCGTACGGAGGCCGAGGTGGCGGGACACATGTTCCGCCAGAGCCCCTTCGTGACCCACGTCGAGTGCATCGACGAAGGGGAGAAGGCGACCCGGCTGCATCAGAGCGACTTCGAGCCCGGAGACTTCCAGGACCCGCCTTTCCAGAAGAACGCCCTGAACGACGGCGACTGGTACCAGGTCGCGGGTGAACCAGCGGTGGCTGCCGTCTCAAACTACTACTTCAGCCACGCGATCGCCCCGACCAATTCCGCACAGAAACCTGTCTGCCAGCTGCAGATCGAGGAGTGGCCCGCTGACGCGGATCACGAGAAGGGCGCGATGTACCGTGCGCGCCTGGCCTATCCGGTCACGAACCTCGATCCCGGCAAGTCCGCCGAATACAGCGTGCTGAGCTACATCGGACCCAAGGACTCGGCGCTGCTGGCCGCGGCTGGGGGTGGCAAGCACAAGTTCAGCGAGCTCCCCGACCTCGGCTTCTTCGCGGTGATCGCGAAGCTACTCGTGGCGTTCCTGTTCAAGGTGCACAGCGTGATCCCCAACTGGGGCGTCGCGATCATCATCCTGACCATCACCGCGCGCGTGCTGCTCTTCCCGCTCAACGTGCCGATGATCAAGAACTCGCTGAAGATGCGCGAGCTCAAGCCTGAGATGGACGCCTTGAACGAGAAGTACAAGGACGACGCTCAGGCCAAGGGTCTGGCCCAAATGGAGCTGTGGCGGAAGCACAACGTGAATCCGTTCAAGGGTTGCTTGCCGCAGATGGCGTCGATGCCCGTGTGGTTCGCGCTCTACACCACGTTGCAGCACGCGGTGGAGCTCTACAACATCAAGTTCCTCTGGTTCCCCGACCTGACGGAGCCGGATCCCTACTTCATCCTGCCCTTCATCATCGGTGCGGTGTTCTTCGTGCAGCAGAAGGTGGCGCCTCAACAGGCCACCGACCCTGCTCAGCAGAAGATGATGTTGTACTTCATGCCGGCCATGTTCACGGTCTTCATGTTGTTCCTCCCGGCCGGTCTTGGCGTGTACATGTTCACCAACTCCTTGCTCGGCATCGCTCAACAGCAGATCATCGAGCGCCGCGCGAAGCGCAAGGTGGCGGACGCTCAAGGAACCATGGCTCACGTCCCGAAGGACGCGAAA
>JBFXBK010000635.1:0-3207 GCA_050183255.1 Polyangiaceae bacterium
TGGCCTACGCGAGCAGCTTGAGGCTCGCGGAGAATCCATAGCCGCGCTGGTTCTGATCTCCCGGCGGAAACAAACTAGGTGGGACCACCGCGCTCTACTCCGTGGTCCCCATCGCCAAAGTCGTGCAAACCGTCAGTAACACCTGGATCGCGAACGCCCAAGTTCTGGCAGATGGCCGTGGGGCCGGTGATGTTCAAGGCGTGTTGCGCATGGCGGAGAACCCGTGGACTCGCCAGGCGTTCGGGCTGCTCGCGTTGACGCAGCGTGCGCCACTCGCCCACGCCGTGGGAACGTGCATCGCTACGTTTCCGCAGCGCGTTTGCGCGCGATAGCTGCAAAGTGTGAGCACACAGGTGAGCGAGAAAGCCGTGAGTAGTATCCTCCCCTCATGGCTCGAACCGCACCGGTCCCCAACATCCCCGCTCCGCCAGGCATGAACCCCGGCGCCTTCGTCGCTGGCGGCGGTGGCGATGGCGGAGGCGCGGGTGGAAAGGGCGGAAAGAATGGGAACGGCGAGGAGGGCGCGGGCACCGGAGAAGGTGATGAAGAGGCGAACGGTGACGGAAACTGCGCAGGTGCGGGCAGCTGCTCCAACTGCGGGCACAGCGCGGCAGCCGGCGATCCGGTTGATGTGCTCACCGGCGAGGTCTTCACTCTCCCGGCTCAGGACCTGTTCCTTCCCGGACGCTTCAACTTCGCGTTTCGGCGCTCGTACTCGTCGGGACGTCGTGACCTAGACGTCGGACTTGGCCACGGGTGGTGCCACAGCCTCGGTTGGCGCCTGCGCGAGCAACGCAAGCTGCTGACCCTCATCACAGGCGATGGCCGGACCCTCGTCCTGCCTAACGCGGCAGACGAAGGCCAAATCGTAGCAGTAGGCCGCTACAAGGTACTTCGCGGGCGTGGGCTGTATGTCGTCTATCCAGGAACCGAGTTTGCACACATTTTCAAGGAGCTCGTCCCTGGCTCTGGTGATTTTCGGCTGTTTTGGGTTCGCTACCGCAATCGCGGGCAAATCAGCATTGAATACAAGAAGGGGGCGATCGAATCCGCGACTGACTCCGTCGGGCGACGCATCGACTTCTCCAGTGACGCGGAAGGTCGCATTCGTCGCATCTCAGTTGGAAACGGCGGCACGCAGACGTTGGTGTTCGGTCGCTACGGGTATGATTCCGCCGGGAATCTTGTCAGTGCCACCAACGCGAACGGTCATACAACGCAATTTGAGTACGGAACTGATCACGAGCTGAGACGCATCACCTACCCCAATCGGGTTGGCTTTCACTTCGTGTACGACCAAACCTACCGCTGCATCGAGACTTGGGGCACCACGCCAGCGTCACCAGACCCCGCGTTGTTGCCAGATCTCCCAGACCTGCTGGCGGACGGCGTCACGACTCGCAAGGGTATCCACCACTGCCGCCTCGACTTCATCGATGCTGAAACGACCAGCGTGGCAGAGGCACACCGAATAAGGCGCTTCGTCGAGACCGACGGCAAAGTTGGTCTCTCCGTAGGGGGCAACGGCAACGTGACCTCGCGCGTGTTCGATCAGGACCGCAACTGCTTGTCCCAAGTCGACGCCACTGGCGCCGAATGGCGCTGGGAGTACGACGGCGAAGGCAACATCGTGAAGACCATCGACCCAACTGAGGCGGTAACACTGGTCGAACGCAATCTTTTGGGCCAAGAGGTGCGCATCACCGACCAGGAGGGCGCAGTGACCGAATTCGAGCGCGACCATTCGGGTGAGGTGACCCGCGTTCGACTGCCGAGTGGCGCAGACTTGCAGTACACGCTCGACAACTATGGCAGCCCTCTCAGCGCCCAAGATGCACGCGGTGGGATTCACCGTTTCCAGCTAGATCAGCACGCCAACCGAGTGTCCCATGAGTTCCCGGGCGGCGCGGTGTATCGCTTCGAATTCGACTACTGGGGACGCATGACCCGTGAGGTCGACCCGCACGGAAACGCGAAGTCTTTCACGTATGCACCGGACGGCAAGCTAACAAGCATCACGGACCCGCTCGGACGCACTCGCCACTTCAGCTACGATGAGATGGGCAACTTGACCCAGGATTTATATCCTGACGGAACCAGTCATCGCTACGAGTATGGCGGTTTCAACTGGCTCTACCGATCAATCTGGCCGGATGGGAGCGAGGTACGAGGCGGCTACGATAGCGATGGCCGCATGTGCCAGCTGACCAATGAGGCGGGCCAAACCTGGCGCTATCGCTATGACGCAGAAGGCTGTCTGATTTCGGACACAGATTTCGCTGGGCGCCGTCGCAGTTTCGATCACGATCCGTTGGGGCGTCTTATCGCTGTTGAGACCAACGAGGGGCGCACCGTCTACGAACGCGATCCGCGGGGCCTGATCACCCAGATCGTCAATCCGCAGGACGACGCTTTCGCCTTTAGCTACAACCGACGGGGGCAGCTCACCGCAGTTGATGACGGCGTGGTTCAAACGGAGCTCGAACGCGACCCAAACGGTTGGCTCATCGGAGAGCGTACCCGCTTCGAGGGCTTCGACTCCCGCGTCACGACGAAGCGCTCACAAGCGGGGGACCGCCTGGAGCTGACGACCGAGCACCTCGCGCGGCGTGAGCTGCGCGATGAGAATGGACTGGTGCAGGAGCTGCGCGAGGACGAGCATCTGACACTCGCGCTCAGCCGAGATGTATCCGGACGCCTAGTCGAGCGACGCTACGCCAACGCAGCGACTCTGTCTGACGACTGGGACGCAGCTGGACAGCTGCGATATCGCACGCTGCGCGTCCCTGGTGGCGGAGCGTCGGGGAACGAGCCCGCCTGGGTTGGAGGGCAGCGCAGTGATGTTCAGCGCTATTTTCAGTATGGGAATACTGGGGAGCTGGAACACACCAGCAGCACACGCGGTGAAACTCGGAATGCGCGCTACGACGGCAGGCATCGGCTCGTCGAATACGAGCGGGACGGACAGCTGGAAGCATTCAGCTACAGCCCCTCATCCAACCCGTATCCATCCGGTGAGAACGCCGAATCACGCGCCTACGACAGCGCTGATCGCCTGTTGCAGCGCGGGGCAGTGAGCTATGTCTACGACGATCAGGGGCGGCTAGTCGAGGAGCGCGACTACCACACGCAGAAGCTAATTCGGAGCTTCAGCTGGGACTCATGGGGGCGACTGCGCAGTGTCAACCGAACTGGCGATAGTCGCGT
>JBFXBK010000636.1:0-3184 GCA_050183255.1 Polyangiaceae bacterium
ACGAAGTGCTCTCATACCCGGAGACATGTCGCCCCACGGAAATCGAAGCAAGCGCTGAACACCTCAGCCTCGAGCTTCCGAAGAGGTCTCGAGTCTCCGCACGCCTTTCCGCTATGCCACGCCATCAGCCAGCTTTTCTCCCCCGACCCGAGGCCCGTTCGAGATCGCGCCTCATCGACCTTTTCCGCATGGCTGCGCGCCCGACCCGAACATCGGCCGCAGAACCGGAAGCCTAGAGCTGCTGTCAGGAGAGCCCGTCGTTCACGCCAGCAAAGCGCAGTGGATGTTGCAGATCGCGTCCGCCAGCTGCGGAATCAGTTCAGAGGCAGGCACTGGCCCAGACGACGTGTCTTCAGTCGAGCCTCCACACGCCGCCACCAGGAGCCTACGGAAACGTTCTCACCAGCTCTGCTCCCCGATGCTTCCCGGCAGTTGCTGCGCCAGATGCGAAGCGCCCTCACCCCAAAAACCAGAACGGTCGATTCCATACGGAACCGACCGTCAACTCCGAGAGAGCGCGACGCGCCCCTCGATTCGGAACAGGAGTCCTCAAGCGGCAGCGATGGCGCCGTCGCTCTGCACGTCGCCCGTCGCAGGACCAGAAGCCAGGCGACGCTCTTCAGCGACCAGCTCGAGCAGCTCCTGCTTGGTCGCGACGCCCGTCTCGAGCATCACCCGCATGCAGCCGTCGATGTAGCCATGCGCGCGGGCCAGGCGTGCGTACGCAACGCCCTCGGCGCGCAGCTGGAACACGTCGCGCAGCATATCCCGCAGGTTCTTGAACATTTCGGCCTTGGAAATCCCAGTGGTCATCGCTCGTCTCCCAGCGCTGCGAACGACCCCTCTGCCGCGTCGTCCGAGCTGACTCCCCGGTACCTGGCGCGTGGCCGTTCGGCCAAGTTTCTGAATGGGACGAAAGAGCAGTGAGAGTGAAACCACCGGGGAAAAGCGCACCTTTCAGCACAATCCGAAACCGGAGGAATGTGTTGCGATCTTGCTTCCGACCCGTTGCCAAACCTTGAACGAGGCCTCGCTTGCCTCTACATTCAGCGGCGTCCGGCAGGTGGACCCGCAGTCGAGTGGGCCGCCATGACGCGACTCGTGAGGCCAACATGAAGCTCAATGTCTTCAAGTCGAAGATCCATCGCGCAACGGTGACCCACGCGGACCTCGAATACGAAGGCAGCGTCACCATCGACAAAGACCTGATGGATCGCGCAGATATCCTCCCCTACGAGGCTATCCACATCTGGAACGTCACCCGCGGCACGCGCCTCGTTACCTACGCCCTCGAAGGGCCCCGAGGTTCGCGCTGCATCTGTGTGAACGGCGCCGCAGCTCATCTGAACGAGCCTGGCGACCTGGTGATCCTGGCGACCTTCGCCGACATGGACCGCGCAGAAGCCCGTGACTACCAGCCCAAGGTCGTACGCGTGGACCGCGATAACCGCGTGATCGACGACGAGAGCCCGGAGCTCCCGGGACCGATCCTGAACTCCATCGCCTGCGCCTGAGCTCCTCGAAGCAAGGCCATTCGACCCACGCCTCGGACCCGCCGTCCGGGGCGTGTCGTCGTTTGTCTTACCTCTGCCTACACTTTTTGCTGGGAAAGACTGGCGACGCTCGCGGCGTTCAGATAAGGCCTGGCCGGGTGTTCTCGCGGCTGGGCGTTTCCTGGCCCCCAGCGAGCCGCTCAGCAAGCCATGACTCTACCCACCGCTAGCAGTGTCCTCGCCGTGCTCTCGGCGCACCCGTCTCGGGAAACCTGGGCCAGTGCCGTGCGCGAGAGCGCCCTCGACGCCTACGCTAAGCGCGAGCGCAGCGTCCGCCTCGCGGATGCGAGCAAGCTCGAAGGCGACTCGGCGACGCCCTACGGCGACTTGAAGGAGCTGCTCGGTCGCGATCCCCAGACGGACACGGAGCGCTGGGCCCTGGGTGCGCTGTGTGCGCTGGCTCTGGTGGGAGACGAGCGCCGCGCGGATACGGCAGACGCTCTCGTGTGGCTCGCCGCGAACACGCAAGTCGACGCGCTCTCGATGCTCGAGGAAGCGCTGGGTGAAGACGCCGAGGCGCTTTGGCCTCGGCTTGGGCACATCGCGCGCTCCCCGCAAGAGTTTGCGCTCGGTCGCGGCGAAGCACTCACGGCAGCTGCAGCGCTGATGGGCAGCAAATCGAGCGCTGCAGGGCGCGAGGTGCGCGAGCTCGCTTCACGCACGCAGGATCCGTTGCTCGCGGCGGTGCTCACTCCGAGCAGCGACTCGGGCGAGCGCGGCAGCAGCTTGAGTGGCGAGCTCATGGCGGCCCCACGGCACGCGGTCTGGACCGCGATCTTGGGCCTGACCGGGATCCTCGCCGTCGTGTGGTTGGTAAAGCTGCTCGGCCGCTACGCTCTGGCCTTCAAGCGTCCCGCCGCCGTGCGGCTCACGAACCGCGGCCTCGAGCTCGATCACCGCACGGAAATGCTCGGCCGCGTACTGCGCGACCGCGAGACGCTGGTGCCCATCGACAACGTCGCCAAGGTGACCCGCGAAGTGCGCTACGCCCGCGCAGGCCTCTACGCCGGCTTGTTCGCGCTGGCAATCGGCCTCTACGCTGGCATCAGCCTGTTCGTTGATGGCGTGCGGGTGCCGGGCTCTTCCCCAAGCCTGCTCGGCATGGCCTTCGTGTTGGTCATCGTGGGGCTTGGCGTGGACTTCGGCCTGAGCAGCCTGAGCGACTCCGCGCGAGGCAAGTGCCGCCTGGTGGTGGAGCCTCGCAAGGGCAAGCGCCTGTGCATCGCGACGCTGGATCCGAGCACCGCCGACGCCATGCTGGCGCGCCTCGCAGAGCAGACCAAGCTCTGAATTCCGCAGCGTCAGTTTTTCCTCGCGGATTTAACCCACGCGACGTCCCAGACGTTGCTACTCCTCAGGTTTCCCCGAGGGTTGGGGGGGAGGTGCGGAAGGTGCCGCCTTGCCACTCCCCGAAGCCGCCGCAGCCGCCTTCTCCTTGAAGCCGGGCTTCTTCGAGCCCGCCTTGGCTTCCTCGGCGGCTTTCGCCTTTTCGGCCTTCTCGGCGTCCTCCTTCTTCTTCTGCTCGGCGCGCTCCTTGGCGCGCTTCTTGGCTTCCTCCTGGAGTTGCTTCGAGTACTCGCTGATGGCCTCGAGCAGCGGCGCGAGCTGACGTCCCGTGGCGGAGACCTTGC
>JBFXBK010000637.1:0-3197 GCA_050183255.1 Polyangiaceae bacterium
CCGAGGATGCCGCACGGCTATCCAACGAGCTCTCGCTCGAGGATGATGATTCGCTGACGCCCGACCTGGTCGACGATGCCTCCCACGGTCTCGAAACGGATCCAGACCCGCTGCCATGGCAGCCCGAGGGAGACTCGGCGGGCAGCGATCCCGATCCGCTGCCATGGCAACCCGATCCGCTGCCATGGCAACCCGATCCGCTGCCCTGGCAACCCGATCCACTGCCGTGGCAACCGACACAGGACACGACCGAGAACCCCGCGGAAATGCGTGAACCGCAGGATCAACCCTCCAGCAAGGTCACGCAAAAAGTCGACTCCGCGGTCGACGATCGTCGCTAGCTCAGAAACTTCTCGACGCCAAAGCGCTGGACCTCGACGGGCTCATCGGGGTCCACGCCTGCCTTCTGCCTCGCGATCTTCACCTGGGTCGCAACGTCGTCGACACCGGGCACCTCGGGCAGGAGCACCCCTCGCTTGCCGCCCGCACCACGCACCACGACGCCGTACCGCTTCGGGTCAAGCTCCGCCGCGCTGACGATCGCCTCGGGGGGCCCCAGCACGCTGACTTCGATCGAGAGCTGTGGGAACTCGCCGCGGGTGAGCGGCGGGAAGCGCGGATCCCGACTGGCTGCCAGCACCGCGGAGCGCTGAGTCTCTGCGGTCACATCCGGCGTCAAAGGCGAGAGCGAGCCGATGCAGCCGCGCAGGTTCCCGCTGGCATCCCGCAAGGTAACGAACACCGCTGCCTCGAACTTCAGGGGCGGCACCGCGTCCGGCTCCCTGCCGTCGAGCCACGCAGCGATCGCTTGTCGGGCGACCTCCGTCAGCTTGGCTCCCCTCACCCCCAAACCCATCATCCTGACCACTACCATGCTCGTTCCGCAGGCTCTAGACGCTCGCGACTTCATCCGCCAGCAGATCGGGCTATGCTGCCGCGCGTGCGACCTCCTCTGCGACCTAGACTGCTCGCGCTCGCCTTGCTCGGCCTCTCAGGCACGGGTTGCTTTCGCGTCACGTTCGTCGACCACGTAGCGGAGGCGAAGCAGCCCCCGGGCACCCAAGTCCCCGAAGAGAGCTTTTGGCAACACAACGTCGTGTACGGGCTAGTCAATCTGAGCCACGACGTGGACGTACGCGACGTGTGCGGCGCTCCCCCGGAGCGGGTCCAGACCGCTGGGGACGTGCTCACCAGTGCGCTGACGCTGGTCACCGCCGGCCTCTACTTCCCCCGCAAGATCTACGTCACCTGTCCCGCGCGACACACGCCGCCACAGCCGGAGCGCCGCCAGTGAAGCCCGGAGCAAGGAACTGGCTCTGCGTGCTGTTTTGCGCTCTGTGCGTGACGGGATGCTTTCGCAACACCGTCCACTCGGGATTACCACCCGGAAAACCATCGGCCAAGGTTGATGAGTTGTGGCACCACTCGCTGTTCTGGGGCTTGGTCGACCTGAGCGGCAGCTACGATCTGGTTCGTGCTTGCCCCAACGGGTGGGCGGAGGTGCACTCTCAGGTCGCGATCCCGAACGGCGCCCTCGGCCTATTGACGGCGGGGATCTACTACTCAGAGACGGTCAGTGTGATCTGCGCGAAGCCCGACGACTCGCTGCCCCAGATCACACGCCCCCGCGACTGAGCAAGGACATCTCGGGCACGGGGTGCTACCACTCGCGCCATGAGCGTGCGCCTCGAGCTGGGTCAAGTCTCGACCCTGACCCTCACCCGCCCCGACAAGTTCAACGCGATGAACCTTCAGATGGCAGACGCCATCTTGTCCGCGATGCATGACGTGAAGCGCGACCCGGAGACGCGCGTCTTGGTCCTGCGCGGCGAGGGCAAGGCGTTTTCTGCGGGCGGGGACTTCGACATGCTGGGCCGCAACGCGGAGCAGACACCCGAGAAAAACCGCACGGCAATGGAAGCGTTCTACCGCCGTTTTCTGAGCGTGTTGGAGGTCAGCGTTCCCACCGTGGCGGTGCTGCACGGCGCGACCATCGGCGCGGGGCTGTGCCTGGCCATGGCGTGTGACATCCGCCTGGCGGCTCACGAAGCCAAGCTCGGTGCAAACTTCGTACGCGTCGGTCTGCACCCGGGCATGGGCTGCAGCTTGTTGCTACCTCACCTGGTCGGGCGAACGCGGGCGAGCGAGCTCTTGCTGACGGGCCGTCTGCTCCAGGGCGAGGAGGCCGAGCGCATTGGCCTCGTCACCCGCTCCGTGCCTCGCGCCGATCTGGAGCCTGCAGTCGAGGCTCAGCTTGCAGAACTACTGCAGGCTGCGCCCATCGCGGCGCGGCAGCTCAAGGAGACGTTGCGGCTACCCATCTTGCGCGATCTCGATCAAGCGCTCGCGCGCGAGGCAGCTTGCCAAGCCGTTGATTTCTCTACGCGAGATCTCAAAGAAGCCGTACGCGCGTTCACCGCTGGAGAAAAACCGCGCTTTACTGGTGAGTAGGCGCTAGGATCCAGCCATGCAGCTTCGCTTCCGTGGGGTTCCGGTCCGTTCGTTCCTTACGCTGAGCACGGCGCTCGCTGTGCTACCCGCCGCATGCGGTGGGGAGGTCGCCGGACCGACGCCTGAGGAAGTCGACACTGATCTCTGCGCGAAGGCCAGCCAGCTCGGCTGCATCGGGGTCAGCGAATGCAAGCAATCTCTGTCGGACCTTCGGCACGATGCCTCGAAGGACGGCTGCGTCAGCCAAGCCGACGCCGCGCTCAGCTGTTTCGCGCGCAAGTTCACGAGCTGCTCCCAAGACATCGAGGATGTTTGCCCCGCGGAAGCGGATGCCTACGAAACGTGTGACCACGGGGACGATCCCCCGGAAGAGTTCTGCAGCGGTGGTGGGTCGGCCTCGGAGTGCTCGGTGGAGTGCTCGAGCTTTGCAGCCGAGTGCTACACCCTCGCAAACTCCCAGGTCGAGTGCCGCTGTACCGAGGGACCGAACATGGGCCTCTACTTCGACGCGGACTGCACGACCATCACCTCCGCGTCCCTGGCCTGTCGCTGAGCGAGCCTCACTCGCTGTGGGTCAACTGTCCCAGCACAGCATCGACGACGCGCTGGTAGTCCTGAGGCTTGAGCACCAGCTGCAGGCACCGCATGCCCGCGCTGACGGCGATTTCCTGGTGCTCCAGCGCGGACTCGTCGAGCAACACGGGAAAGCGCTTCTTGGCGGCGAGCGCAGTGACCCCCCCGCGAAT
>JBFXBK010000638.1:0-3155 GCA_050183255.1 Polyangiaceae bacterium
GCGAGCGTACGCGCGTTCTCGATAGAACTCCCGCAAGACGGAGAGCAGCGTCCCACCAAAGTAGACGTACAGCAGCTGAGCACCACGACAGATCCCGAGCACGGGGGCGCCTCGGCTCCACGCCAGGTGCAGCAAACGGCTCTCCGCCGCATCGCGCGCCGGGTCGACGCGGTGTCGCGTCGAGTTGAGTCCGAGCAGCTTGCGCAGAAATAGCACGCAGACCGCGACCACCCGCGAGACGAGGCCGCCGCGTGGCTCCGTCCCAATCTCGCGCAGCTCCTGTCCGAAGCGTCGCGGGTCGACGTCTGCACCGCCACCCAGAATGAGCGCATCCCAGCTCGACGGCGGAACCCGACTCGGAGTGAAGCGCACCGCATGCCCACCATGGATCCACACGGCAACGGCTGTGAACAACCACGCCGCGGCACCACCGCGGTCGGGGCCAGTAATCAAGATGGTCGGGCGCTGACTCAACTTGCGAGCCTCCGCTTCTGAAGCAGCCTCGCCTCGGCGATGCGCTCGATGCTCACCCACTGATTCCACTCCTGGGCAGCACTCCATCCCGGGTCACCCAGGTGGCAGTTCGGCAGGCGGTAGTGAAACGCCGGTCGCGCCTTGATCAGCTCGTGCTCCAGCTGCTCGTGACGCGTGACCTGATCCGCAGAAAGGAACGAGAACAGCGGTAGCAGGTCGAGCCCCATGTTGCGGGTCCGAACCAACCGCGCATAGTCCTCGATCAACGTCCACTGATCAGGTCGGTACTCGGGATCGTTCAACCGCGCGAGATACGGGAATGGGTACGGCTTGACATAGGGAAAGACACGGCGAAGTAGACTCACGTCGGTGTCGTCGACGATGCGCTCGTAGCTCGCAGCGTAAGCGCGGATTACCGCAAGGATCCAATCCGCCTCGAAAGAGGCCACCTCGACGTTGATATGCAGTCCGCAGGGAGCGATGCTGAGCTGCCAGCGGTCCACCGCGAGCGCGAAGCGCCGGTTGAGCTCGTCCGCCACGTCCACTTGCTCGAGCGGCAGCGGGGGCGTGACAATCTCGTTTGGAACCACACGGTCGGAGTACTCCGCGACCAACTCGGCGAAGTGCGCCTTTTCCTCTGATGTGAGCTCCAGTCCGAGTCGGCTCGCAGCGTCCTCGTATTGCTTCTCCTTGAGGAACTTGGCGTCGCACTCGATGCTGAACTCCCCGAGCTCTGGCGCGTCGACGATGAAGTGGAACTCCGTCTCACAGCGGACCTCGCCTCCAAACACGCTGCTGACGATCTCCGCAGCCTGCTCGAGGCCTAGGCCCACGAACTCGAACTCGAGACCGACTCGACGTGCGTTGCCTTGGGGATTCAGCCTGAGCGGCAGTGATAGATACTGTGGGTTGGGGAAGCTGGGCGTTGAAATCACATCAGTCGAACTGCAAGCAGCGTGCTCAAGCGAAGAGGTGCGCTTTTCTGGGCGCGGCCCGAGCGGAAGCGCGGCGACTTGCCCCGGGCTGCAGCAGTCTGGCGCCGCAGCCGTTCGAGATCCGTACGGGGGACCAACTCAATAATCGTTATCTAAGACTCAATTTTATTTACTCACAAGTTGACAAAGTTAAAGCAAAGCCTATGCTTTCCCCATGTCACAACTCGTTACGGAGTGCCCCGCCTGCCGGGGGGCGCTGCGCGTCACACGCCTAGGCTGTGAGCGCTGCGGGACCCAGCTCGAGGGCAACTTCGCACTCCCCAGCTTGCTGCGCCTAGACGCCGACGAGCTCGCCTTCGTGCTGATGTTCGTCAAGGCATCCGGCAGCTTGAAGGAAGTCGCGAAGCTACGGGGTCAGAGCTACCCCACGATCCGCAATCGGCTCGACCAGATCATTGCAAAGCTCGAGGCGGAGAGTCGCGATCCCGACGCGGAACGCCACGCCGTGCTCGATGCAATTGCACGTGGAAAGATGACGGCGGAAGAAGGAGCCCGCCGACTGAAGGAGATTGAGTCATGAGCACGCCGCAACAAAGAGTGTTGGAGATGATGGCCTCCGGTCAGGTTTCCAAGGAGGAGGCGGAGCACCTGCTCAGCGCCTTGGAGCGGCCGGCACGCAAGGAACGCTGGTACCTCGACCCAGTGGGCGCGCTCTCCACGAGCGGAGCCGCGAGCCTCGCGCTCGCCGTCACGTTGCTGCAGCTGGCCGCGTTTGCGCTCGGCGTGCGCTTCGACGGTGCGATGGATGTCCACGTGAGTGGCCGTTCGGTGAGCTTCGCCACGGGACTCATCGACTGGGTGGTCAGTGTGCCCCCGATGATCTTGATAGGATACGCCCTGGCGCGCTCGCTCAAGAGCGAGGCACGGCTACTCGACGTCGCGCTCGCCGTGGTCAGCACCCGCTGGCTCCTGATCTTCGTTGGCGTGTTCGCCCTCGGCATCCCAACCAACGTGGACCCGCTGAATCCCGTGCTGCTAGCTCTAGCTATCGGCATGCTGCCGGTACTCGCGCTGTACTTCGTAAACCTCTTTCGGAGTTACCGCACGGCAACTGGACTGAAGGGCGGACGGCTGTGGCTCGCCTACTTCGTCACGCTCCTCGTACCAGAGGTGCTCTCGAAGTTGGCGCTGGTAGCTATCGGCTGACCCTCACCCCCAAAATGGAAACGGAGCGTCAACCCTGTATGCGGTGCGCGCTCCCCAAAAGCACCCGAAAGCGCTCTTCTCGCGCTGGACTGCCCAAGGCCCCTCAAGGCACTTGGGCAGTCTTCTTTAGACGAATCGCTTGGCGCCGCTCACGCCTTCCGGGCGCTTGTCCTCGGAGTATTGATACTCGGGATCCAGCAAGTCGTTGATGCGATCCATGACGATGTCCACAGCGCCCTGGAACTTGTCGCGGTAGCGGTGCTCCGCTTCCGCGGTGAACGGCTCGTAGTCTTCGTCGATGTGGAACTCTGCCAGCTCCGCATAGGGGATGGGGTCACCGAAGCGGTAGACGACCTCCCCTCCCTTGGCTAGCGGGCTTCCTCCGGGATACAGGCGATCGCTGCCATTGCAGCCCACGGGGACGATTGTCTTCTTGAACTTCAACGCGATCTGGGTAAGGCCGATGTGGCCCTTGGAGAGCCTGATGGAGCGCGTACCCTGAGGAAATACCAGCAGGTCGAGGCCCTTCTCGAAGGTCTC
>JBFXBK010000639.1:0-3155 GCA_050183255.1 Polyangiaceae bacterium
CATGGCCGTTGTATCCAGGCGGAATAGCTCAGCCGCGAATCTGAAGATGAGGTTGCCCCGCACCAGCAAGGCAAAGCGGTTTGCCGCGGCGGGTCGGGACCTTTAGCTAGTGGCCCTTGTGTTTGGCGTAGAACGCGTCGAGCGACGGGAGGTTGTCTGGATCGCGCATGGTGAGGTGTCCGCCAAAACGGTAGCGCCTCCAGCACTTGGCTCCATCGATGTAGACGGGGTTTGGCCCATCGTCGCCACCGGGGTTCGCCTCCTGCCCCGACGGCGAAGTGGCTCGCTCGTCGCACTTCACGCACACAAGGTGTGGATACGCGAGGCCATCATGATGCACTGGTCCACGACAGACCGCGCAGAATCGTAGGTAGACCTTCCGCACGGGCAACATCTCTTCGAACCTGCCGGATACCTTGTCGAGTGCGGAAGATTCACCGAGTGCTCGCCGGGTACGCTCGTTCGTGATGAATCGCACCTGGAGTGCGTGATCGTACTGGCCCAAATCGTCAACGAGCTGACCAAAGGGTGCTTCAAGGTCCTCGTTGACCTTGACCTCGAGTGCGAGAGTTCCAGCCATGCCGGTTTGCCAGGCGCCGTCCGCCTGAGCGTACCTCCAGAAGCTTCCAAACCTCCCCGCGGGGATTTCCTCGGAGTAGTGCTGCTTTGTCGCCGCGCTGACGAGTGGCCGAACAAGTGCTTCCGCATCTCGACTCTTGGTGATCGACGCCCAGGTGGCGTCAGCGGCGGCGATGAGTTCGCGCCCGACGCTTCTAGCGACCTCGGCAATCAGTGAGTTGGGGACAACGCCTGTCTGGTTCCACTCGAAATCCAGCTCTGGCGTGTGAAGTAGAATACCGAGTCCGTTCCACGACGCCGTGCGGAATCGATCAACGTAACGTGGGGTGGGGATTGGAGCAGAGGGCTCTCGTGGCGACTTCAGGATCGCCACCGCGCAGCGGCGTTCGAGGTGTGCCATGGCCGAGGCAGTGGCGTCGATGAGTCTGGCATACGCGCTACTTTGCGTTCCCGTGGTCACGACCCAGGGTTCGCCATCGAAGTCGAACTCGGCGAGCGCGTACTTCCTTCCGCGGAATGGGTCCTTGGCCCATCCACCAGTTATTGTCCGCTTCGGCTCAGATATCAGTGCAGCCTGCGCTCGTTGGAAGAGGCGGGGCAGATCTCGCGGGTAAGGTTGGGCCATCGAAGCAGCCTAGCGCGAAGCCATGTGGATCTGAAGTGCGGCTCACGCCGCGCCGAAGTGCGACGGCCTCATGTAGGGCGCTAGCAATGCGTCGATGTCGGGATCTCCGGCCATTCCGTGCACTGGCTCCGGAGCGGTGCCGAGCTTGTAACTTTGGTCGCGAGTTCGTTCCTCGACCACGCGCCACCGCGTTCGAGCTGCGACCGCAGCGTCATCCGCCAATGGGTCAACGTGGCGCAGCACTAAAAGCATGGTTGCTCGTCGGATTGGCAGCGGCGTGCGCCCCTCTGGCGTGCCGTCAGGCTCGGTGTAGCCCCAGAGCCCATCGGCGAGCACATTCCCGTCTCCTCGCGGGAACACGCCCCAGCGCTGCGTGATGCGTGGACCATCGAGTCCGGGGAGCACCGGCGCACCGACTATGACGAGGTACTCGGGCGCCGTGGGGAGCTCCTCGCCACCAACGAAGAGGCGGTCGAGTCGAATGGGAGGCGCTGGTGGAGCGATGGTGGGCGTGCCGCGACCGTCCATGCGCAAGAGGAGCGCCCGCGGCTCAAACCACCAGCCCGTGAGCTGATCGATCAGCGCGGACGCTTCCTCGATGAGCAGCGTCAGCCGCGCGTCGTCCGCGACGGTCACCGTCACGCCCTCAGCGCGCAAGTCGGCGACCGTCGCGTACACGTCAGCTGCGCTCGCGCTTCGCGCGGGTGGTTGGGTCTGCCTTGGGCGCGTCCTTCGGAGCTGCCTGCGAAGGGAGCTCGGCGGCGGTCGTCACTGCGGGGCGAGCGGGGCTGACCTTGATCTCCGCCGAGGCCTCCTGCTTGACCTTCGCGGCGTTGGCCTCGCTGGTCTCGAGCTCCTTCGCCTCCTGCTCGGTGCAGACGTCGAAGGCGAGCTGGGAGTACCCGTCGCCGTTGACCTGACGAACGCTCTTCAGGTAGGCGCCAACGGGCTCTTCCACGCGGTACCATCCGCGGTCGTGCTGGAACTTGATGCCAGCGAAGGTGTAGCGGCGCAGCACGTGGCCACGCCGTGGGTCGTAGGGCTTCAGTCGTACGAGTAGCGTCTGCATCGCGAGCACCTCAGAGCTGGATGTTGATGGCCTTGGCGACGCCGCCCTCTTCGGCGTACTTGCAGTCGAAGCGGAGCGTCGCGACGATCTTCAGCACGCCCGCGGAGATGTCGCGGTCGGTCTCGATTCGGATCTGGCGCCAGATCCCAACGTGGATGTTCTTTGGGTTGCAGAGCAGCATCGCCGTCTGGTCGTTGGCGGCGCCGAGATCCTCCGGGAACAGCGGGATGGGCTGCACCGGAATGCCGGAGTAGAGCACCGGCGAGTCGCCCTCGAGGAACTTGTCGCCCAGCGCAGTCGCTCGCTCCGCGAGCGTGTTCCGGTAGTCGAGGTCAGCGTCGACGCTCGTGAGGTAGCGCATCGCGCGTTTGTCGCGCAGGTACTCCGAGGGCAGCGTCTTCACCAGGTCGCGGAGCAGGTCCTTGGTGAGCGGCAAACCTGCAGCGTCGACCACGTGGCTCGTCGCCTGACGGAGCACACCGTCGAGCATGGCGAGGAACGGATCGGCGGACGTCGTGTCGCCGTTGATGATCAGCTCCTCCATGTCGCGAGCGATGGCCTCGGTGATCATCTCCATGATCGTCTGGCGCAGCTCACCGCGCTCGATGTTGTCCTCGAGCACTTCGTCGGAGAGGCGCACCTCGCCCTTGAAGAGCTTCGCGTCGAGCTCGACGTTCGCGAAGCTGGGAGCGGAGCGGTCAGCCGCCGCGAGGGGAGTTGCTTCCTGACCAGGTCGGAGGATGCGGCTCCCGAACTTGATCTGACTGGTCTCCTGCTTGGGAGACGCCATCGGGAAGACGGTGGCGAGCTGCATCAGCACGGACTGCTTGACCAGCAGCCGCATGAACTTCTTCGCCTGTTCGGGCTTGAGGACGCCACCAC
>JBFXBK010000640.1:0-3129 GCA_050183255.1 Polyangiaceae bacterium
GTAGTCTCTGCGTAGGCTCCACTGCTCTTCGCCATCAGACCCCGGTACCCTCGTGTCTGACGCGTGTGGAACCAGCGGACTGAATCCGCCCGGAACAGACGAGGAGTCGCTGCTCTGGCAACTCTATCGCGTGAAGCACACGCACGTGGCGGGTCTCGTCAGCCAGCTCGCAGAGCTCGTTGGCCCGACCATCGACGTAACCGGCGCCGGGTCGTGTGGTGACGCCCGCTTTGGCGCCGTGCTTCCCAAGGATGCGGATATTGACGTGATGCAGATCGATCCGAATCCCCCGAGCTCTTATTCCGGTTCGGTGCTCAAGCTGCATCGGCAGGCTGACTTCCAGCCGCGTGGGCCAGAGGATATCGCGCCCAACTATGCAAGGTTTGGACAGGTGCGACTGTGGGAGTCCGGAGAACTTTTCCAGGACGTCAGCCTGGCGAGTCAGGGGTTTGCAAACCGTAGCACCGGTGCGGCTACCCCGTCGGACATTGCCGGATCCAGCAAGCGTCGCCTCGGGGCGCTCGGTGTGCTGGGAGCCTCGCGGTTTCTCCTCGAGGAAGCAACCGTCCGAGCGGATGCGCTTCAAGGGACTCGCGGAACGAACCTGCGCGCATTCCTCGGCTTGTCCCCCGATATCCAGCGCTTGATGCGCGCCGCAGCCGGGGACACAGCGTTCGTGTTCAAGCCCCAGGTGCAGCGGTTCAATGGTGGTGTCCGGGTGCGTCGGGACCTATTCACTGACCGCACCCTTTGGACCCTAAAAGCATCGGTTTCGCCCGAGGATACCTTTTGGAACGCTGACGAGGAGTTCAACTACTACGCGATGGCGGTTCCTGCGAACTCGTGGGCAGAGCATCTCGTAGCGGCTCCACATAGTCGCATCATGGGGCGGGACATCTACGGACTCCTCGCTGGGGCGGTAACGACCCCCCTACAGCGCGGAATTGCGACTGAGGACTTCGTTCACTACCAAAACCAAGAAGGGTGCAGCGGCTTCTTCTGCCGCGGCCTCCTTCTAGATCCGAGTGTCACGCGCTGGTCCTTGCTGATCTGGCGCGCGACCGCCGCAGACTTCAGCGCAGTGCGAGGGGGCTCCGGCGCTCCAGAGATCACCCCAGAAGATCTGATGATGGTGGGGTCGAACCTAGTGTTCGAACCCACTAGATCCACCGCGGCCTTCCACTTCGCTTACGAAGGTGCTCTTGGTGATTTCGCTGCAAAGCAAGCGGAGCCCGATCCGTTCAACCCAGCCAAGCACCGCTACGATGGCTTTGGCCTTCCAGAGAGTTGGGTGCCCCCGTACAACGCAGAGCTACTCGGCGGCGGAAGCCAGGAGTCGTCTGTCAGCTACTTCCTCACGTCGGCTGAGCGTTCCGCGCAAAGTGCCAAGGAAGCGGTTGATCTCGCGATGAGCGGACTACTTGACCAAACGGCGGACGAAGCAGCACTTCAGGCGTCCGTTGCCCGAGGCCAAGAAGCGATGCTTCAGGCCCAAGAGGCTCTCTGCGGAACAGCGAAACCAGACTGCGATGTCAGCGTGTCACCACCGCGCCGGCTCGATATCAGGTGGTACACGGCGCTGTCGCAGGACAAGTGGGCAGATCACGGAACCATCAGCCGTGCGGAGTGCGCTGATGTTCCCACGGGCTTTCCGCCGGCATCCGACGGCAACGTGTCGGGTGACGTGACGATCGATGGTCCGTCCCCCGCGCCTGACATTGTGCTTCCCGCGTCAGACTTCCAAGTCGACTCGAATGATACGGATCTCGCCAAGAAGATTATTCGATGCTTCGTGAAAGACCGCATCCACGGATTCTTGGAGTCGCAAGCGCAGCTAGCTTCTCCCGTTGAGGAAACGCTCAGGGACGAGAGTCAGCCCGCGTTTGCCGAATACTCGGGTGGAACGCTGCAGTCTGCGTTCATCGAACAATGGCGGGCCATCAAGTCCCCCAACGAGCAATTTGAAGCCATTCGCACTCAGCTCGAGACTGGAAACGCCCGCATTGATGCTGCCTCAGCGGTCGTTGCTCGAGCTGAGAAGATCATCCAACTCAACTGTGGCGTAACCGCGATGGCGATGGCGGTCGCCGCGGGAGTGGAGTGTGGTGTCCCCAGTGGGTGCTCGTGGAGTCCGGCTCCGCTGCATGCTCAGCAGAACAAGTGCCAAGAAGCGATTGCAGACGCCGCCCCTGCGGTCGCAAGTCAGACATCCAGCATCTACGAGAGCATGAGCGGCATTGCTTCGAGCGCAATTGGCCTCACCAACGCTGCGGCCGCGATCACGACGAGCGGCGCGACCATCGCCCAGCAGCTAAATCAGACGCGGCTCGCCAAGGAACAGGCGGCGCTCGAGGTGAAGCTCTCGGCTACGACGACCAGGACGTCATTTGGATTGTATCGTCGCATCCATGACTACGATCTCTGGCGCGCCCGGGCGCTGTTAGAGAACTCCAGGCGCTATGCGGTCGCAGCGCGACGCGCGATCGAGGCTCGGTACGTCGTGGACCTCTCGGAGGTGAGCGGCGAGGAAGCGTTTGTCTCGAGTCCGGCAAGTTGGGCGGACGAGGTGTACGAATACGACCTGAGCCTCCCCGCAGCCGTTGGTCTGGCCGTTTCCGCCCCGAACTCGAGCGGTGACGGCACCGTGTATTCCAACAAGGTCGTCGACTACGTCGCCAACCTTCGAGCGTTTGCAGACGGCTTCTCCGTTCAGCGACCCACAGCGATCGCGCAGCAAGACGTCGATGTTGTTACTCTGCCTGGTCTCTCCCGAGAGATCGGCGAAACAGTGACGTTCGAGGGGCAAGGGCAGAGCGTGGACGTAGCCCTTTCCGACTCCAGCGCGGCGTGGACAGTCTATTGCCCCGCGGGAACGATTGAGGGCAACGGCTGGCACGGAGTACCCGCACCCGAAGTCGGCGGCGTGGAGCTAGCTTGTCGACGAGCTGGCTGCGAGCTTGCGGACTGTAACTCGGTCGATACGTGTATTGCCGCCTGCGGCGTTCGACCGGAGCGAGCGCGCCTGGCGTTCCGACTGGATCCGTGGGGTCGTCTAAACGGGACAGTCCTGGAGCCACCGTACGCCAAGCGGTACAACGGCCGTTGGCAGCAGCTCGCCGTCAATCTAGT
>JBFXBK010000641.1:0-3107 GCA_050183255.1 Polyangiaceae bacterium
TCGGAAGCGAGCACGCACTCCTTCTCGAAGCGACTGCCACGCATCATCGCCGAAGCGAGCTCCGATGCGCCCGCCACGGCGACCACATGATCGCCGGTACGCACCGCGTTGTAAGCTGCGCGGAAAGCCGTCATGCCTGACGCGCAGACCCCAGACGCGGAGACGCACTCCATCGGTGCACCGCCGAGACGCCCGTGAACCATCGACGCGAAGCCCGGCATCAGGGTGTCGCCGAGAGTCGTGCCGAGGCTGAGCATCTGAACTGACTCGAGGTCGATACCTCGCCGCGCCAGCGCGGCGCGCACCGCCGCTGCGGCAAGCTCTTCGTTCAGGTGGGTCTGACGTCCGGTCTCGTCGATCGCGTAGTGCCTACGCTCGATGCCGTTGGCTTTCAGCACGCGACGCCGGTAGCGGCTGTGCTGCCCTCCAACGAGCCCGAGTCGGGTCTCCATCTGTTCGTTGTCGATGGGCTGCCCGGGCAGGAAGGCGCCAGCCGCGGTGATGTAGACGTCCCTGAGGAATGCGTTGGACATGCTCGGACCTCGTGTTCATCTCCGGCCTGATGACCGGGCTCGACCGGCCGACTGAACCGCACGGAAGCAACATTCGCCTCCGTAGGCACAACTCGGCCCTCACGAACGCGCCCGCGCGCGTCGTGTTTCTAGAATGATTCAAGGCAGATAGCGCCGAGCGAGGGAAAGAAGCCGCGAGCTCGAGGCGCAATGATGCGGTGCGGCGTACCCTGCGTACGGTAGCCTCCCATGTAGGCAACGCAAGCGAAATTTACGCACCGCGTCTATGAAGTTGGGCTCCGCAAGTGGCATCTGGCGCCATCAGAAACCAGCCCGCAGCGAGTCGCACACACAAGGCCGCGCGTCCGACGGATCTCGCAACACTCAGGTAACCTGCGATGCTCCTCCGACGTGGGGACGAAACAAATTCGTTTCCGCGCGCAAGCGATTCACGAGACGATGAAACGGCTACTCATCATCTACCACTCCCAGACGGGCCGCACTGAGCGGATGGCCCACGCCTGCAAGCGTGGAGCGCAGGTCGAAGCCAGCGTGGAGACACGACTCGTGCGCGCAAAGGATGCGGTGCTCGAGGATCTGTCGAGCGCCGACGCCTTGCTCTTCGGCACGCCGGAGAACTTCGGGTACATGTCGGGAGCGCTGAAAGATTTCTTCGACCGCACCTATCGCCAAGCTCAAGGCAAGCTGCGCCCGCTGCCCTACGCCATCTTCATCAGCTGCGAGACCGACGGCACGGGAGCGGTGCGCAACATCGAGCGCATCTGTCGCGGCTATGGCTTCCGCGCGGTAGCTGAAGCAATCATCGCGCGCAGGGAAGTTGTTACGACAGCAGACGAGACCAGCTGCGAAGAGTTGGGTCAAACTCTGGCCGCCGGTCTCGACCTGGGGATCTTCTAGCAGGCTCAACCAGGAGAGTCTGAGGAGCCAGCACGCGCTGGGAGGGCGCGGCTTACTTCACGTCAGCGCAGCAGCGAAAACCAAGGTGGAAGTTTCGGTGGCTGTCAGCAGCGTCCACCTTGGTCGCATGCCAAGCTGGGGCCCGGTAGCGGCAATCATCGGGGTGCGCCTCGTAGCTGTCGAAGATGAACCAGCTGCCCTTCATCTCCGTCTCTCCCAGTCCGCCACGGCTCGCGAGCTCGTCCGGCGCCAAGGGCATGTTCATGTGTTCGGCTGCGTTTCCGTGTTGATCGTAGACACCGAACGGACTCACGCATTCCGGGAACGCGCCCGTGGGATAGGTATTGCTCCCGCACTCTGACCAGCTGCCGGAGCCGCACTTCTTGTTCTTGAAGGAGCCGGTGGCGCACTTCTTGTGGTCCTTCTCGCTGCCGTACGCCCACACCTTGTCGCTGAACTTATTGCTGAACCACTGCATCAGCATGCGCCGGTCCCCGAACGCATACTCGACCTCGAGCGGCCGCAGAGAGCCAGCACACGCGCCTTCCCACTCATGGGCATCGCACAGGCGCTTCCCCACGGCTTTACAGATCTTGTCCGCTTCGCTCGCCCGCGCATACACGACGGGGTACTCGCAGGCGATGTTCGGGAACTCGTACTGGTCGATACACAGCGTCGCGGAGTCAGCGCTCGCTGGCACCGAGGAGAGGGCGCTGACGCCGGCTTCTGGCAGCACCCCTCCGTCGGCCAGGTTCTTCACCTCCAGCTGCTCGCGGGCATAGACGGGCACCATGTTGCGATGGCCACAGCGCGGGTCGGCCGGCACGAGATGTGGTGCTTTGCGCCGGATGTCCATGCACTCGGAGCGCTTCATGGGGTGCTGGGTGGGTTTCGGGTTGCCCTGTCCGATGAGCTCCGATTCCGCAAAGATACGCTTCACCGCCTCCAGCTGGTCTGGCTGGTAGTACTGCGCCATGCGCTTGAAGAGCTGCTCGCGCTGAGCCGCCAGGGTCTCTGGGAGGTTGTCGTCGACTTCCGTCTCGACGACGGCGCTTGGTGCAGGTGCGGCCACGTCAGCGCCGGCGTCTACGCTGGCTTCGCTAGCTGGGGACTCAGAGCCACCAGGTGCCGGCGCTGACACCTGCAGGGTCGGCCTGGATTCGGCGCTGGGCGGCGCCCGACGAAGCACGACGTAAGCCGCACCCAGAGCCGTGACCCCTAACCCCAAACTCAAAATCCAATGAGCGCGACGCATCTCTAGTCGTGCCGCGGGTAGCACGCATCGCGACACCTGCAAAACGCCGGACCCCGACGAACGCGTTCCCGAGTGGTGTCAGGAGCGTTCTCCGGGGTCGAGCCGCTCTACGACGCCGCGCGGTCAGGCAGCCAGATCACGCTTCAGCGCGTCGTAGTCCTGGGGCGCCAGGCTCGGTGCGAGCTGGCTCAAGAAGTCCTGAAACACCTCCGCGGGCATGCCCTGCTGGGGCCCCTGGAGCAACGCGACGCGCTCGCTTGGGTTCATGGCCGGCAGCATGAGGTTGAGGAAGCGCACCATCTCCCCTGGGGGGATCGACCCCACTAGCGCAGCTTCAATCGCCCGTAGCTCGTCGGCGCTGTAGTGCAGATCGAGCGCAGGCTGGATCTCCGTCTCTTCCTCGAGCATGTGCTCGAGGTTCT
>JBFXBK010000642.1:0-3100 GCA_050183255.1 Polyangiaceae bacterium
CCCGCCTACCGCGGCTGGATCCGCGGTGCAGCGCGCCACGCTCGCAGCCGCTGTGACCGTGATCCGTGCGTCCCGGTGTGCAGAGCACTGACGGCAGCGCTGTCCGCCTCACGCCACTGACTCACGCTTACTCTCGCGCGCCGTTGACGACCTGGGCGCCATCGCGGTGACGCGCGCGCTCAAATTGAGAAACGTCGCCCACGCTGAACGCACATGAACCCACCTCACTAGGGGAGGTGGGTTCATGTTACGCGCTCGAGCGCGACTGCGTCAGCGCGTTTCCGTGGTGAACAGCGGCAGGTTCAAGCGCCGGAACCGGCAGCCCCGCCTGCGCCGCCATGGCTGTGCCCACCAGTGCCCGCGCCGCCTGCACCCGCAGCGCCCCCGGTCGTGCCGCCAGCGCCGCCCGCGTGGCTCTCGCCCCCGGTGCCGCCAGAGTGGCTCTCGCCGCCAGCGCCGCCGTGGCTGTGACCGCCAGTGCCGGCGTCGCCCCCGGCGCCGCCGTGGCTGTGACCGCCGGTGCCGGAACCGCCCGTGCTGACGTCAGGGGCCGCGTCACACAGCGCGACGCAGCGAGTCTTGTTTGCGGTGCAGAAGCTGTAATCCGTGCCCTCGGAGGTCTCGTGAGCCGTCTCGTGGCAGCTGGTGATGTCGCCACCCGAGCCGTCATCCTTCATGTGACAGGCTTCGATGATCGCCTCGCAGTCCGCCTCTTTGCCCTTGCCAGACGCGGGCTCGTCGTCGGACGTACACGCAGCCATTGCCAACACCGCGCCACCAAGCGCCACGACCGAAAGCCACTTCAAGATCATCGTTCCAGTTCCTCCACGTTGAAGACCGTTCACTTTGACACCCCAGGCACGAAACGCCGAGCCACGAATGCCCGCGTTTCACCTACGCTTCGACGATGACGAGCTTCGCACAAGCGCCAACCCCGTACCAGGCACAGGATTTACGTGCGACGACCCACCGCAGCGCGGTGTCTTGCCTTGCCAGCGTGGCGTTGTTCGCGTTGCTCACCCTCACGGGGTGCGGCAGCGACGACGAACCCGCAGCTGGCAATTCCCCCGTGGATTACGGGTCGCCGGGAGCGTTTGGAGTCGGGCACCAGACGCTGGAGGTCAGCGACGGCACGCGCACCCTCAGCGTGGAGCTCTGGTACCCGGCAGCGAAGAGCGCCCAGGGCCCCGAAGCCGCGGAGACCTACGTCGCCGAAGCGGAGCGTGCGGCGTTCGTCAGCCTGCTGAACGCGGCGCCTGCCAGCTGTCCGACGAAGAGCCTACCCGCCGAGCGCGACGCAGCTCCCCAGGGCAATGGATGGCCGCTCATCGTCTACTCGCACTGCGTGAGCTGCATCAACCTGTCGGGCGCATCCCTGGCGATCCGCCTCGCGTCCCACGGCTTCGCCGTCGCGGCGCCGAACCACGGCGGCCCGCTGCCCTTTGCATCCGAGGACACTCAGGAGCCGCTGACCGTCGATCAGCTCGCGGTTCGTGAGGCAGACCTGCAGCTCGTCATGGATCAGCTGAGCTCCGGCGAGGTGCTCCCAGAGGCCCTGAAGGGACACATCGACACCACGCGCATCGGTGCGTTGGGGCACAGCTTTGGTAGCGTCACCGTGGGCAAGCTGACCCAAGACGACTCGCGTATCCGCGCGGTATTCGGCCTCGCGGCACCCATGGAGAACCCCATCTTGTCGGGCGTCGACATGACGAAAATCAAAGTACCAACGGCGCTGCTGATCGCCCAAGAGGACAACAGTGTGCAGGAGATCGGCAACTCACTCATGCGCACGAACTACGACAAGCTCACGGTCAGCGGCCTGGAGGTGGAGGTGTACGACGCTGGGCATTGGTCCGTCTCGGATTTGTGCGGCATCGACGGCTTCACCCCGGGCTGCGGGATGGGCACGCGGCACTCTTCAGGTCGGCAGGGCGAGAGCTTCGAGTACCTGCCGGTGCCGGAGGGGATCGCCATCGCTCAGAGCTACACCACGGCCTTCTTCCTTGCGGAACTGACTGGAGATTCGAAGGCGCTCGACTACGTACGCGCAGCGCACCCCGAGGGCGGTGTGGGCGTCCGCTTCAAGTAGCGCGCGCCCAGCGCTAGCCAAAATCGGCGAAGGCCACCGGGGCATCCGGTGGCCTTCGTTTGGTTGGTGAGCGCGAGGAAGCTACTTCTTCTTCACGTTGCCGAGCGCGTCGTAGACCACAACCTCTCGATCGAGCCCCTTCAGGGTGGGCTCGATCTTGGCGTAGTCGCCAGCCACGACCACGACGTAGCGCTTCGGGTCACAGTAGCGCTTCGCGACGTCTTCGGCGCTGCTGAGTGTGACCTTGTCCATGTTGTTGAAGTAGGTGGTGAACCAGTCAGGGCCGTGGCCCTCCCAGCGCGCCTGGGCCAGCTGCATGGCGGTGCCGCTCACGCTCTCGAACTGTCCAGGGAAGCCGAGCAGCATGCCGTTCACGGCTTCGTCTCGCTCCTTCTTGGTCAGTGGACGCGCACCGCAGGGCCCTGCGACCTCCTTCAGCATCTCGTCGATGCTGGCGCGAGTCGTCTCGCTCTTCACCTTCGCTGAGAGCCACAGGAAGCCGCTCTGATTCCAACGCACGAAGCTACTGCGCGCGCCATAGGTGTAGCCCTTGTCCTCGCGCAGGTTGAGGTTGAGGCGCGAGGTGAAGGCGCCACCCAGCACCCAGTTGTACACCTCGGACTGGAAGTAGTCCTTGGTGTCGTTTGATTCCGCACGGACCGCGATAGCGAGCGCCGACTGCGTCGCACCTGGGTAGTCGACGAAGTGCACCCCGCCGGACTTGCCCTCTGCCTCGAGCGCGCGCGGCTTGACGCTGCTCTCGCCTTTCCAGTCCTTGAAGGCGTCCTCGAGGCCCTGCTTCACCTGCGCGATCTCGATGCCGCCGACGACGATGAAGGTCGCGCCTTGAGGCGCGAAGAGCGCCTTCTGATGCTGCTTGACGTCGTTCAGCGTGATGTGGCTCAAGCTGACGCGATCGCCAGTCGGTGAGTAGCTTCCGTAGCCCTTGCCGAAGTGCACGGTGCGAGCGACGTTGATGCGCCCAGTGCCCGTGTCCTTCTCGTCGGC
>JBFXBK010000643.1:0-3098 GCA_050183255.1 Polyangiaceae bacterium
ACGCGCGCCGACTCGGCCTCTCGCTTCATGCGAGTGACGAAGCACTCGTCGTAGTGTTCGCAGCCGACGCCGATGCGCGTATCGCTCGAAGACGTGACTTCGCGCCAGACCGGGTCGCTCTCTTGAAGCGCGACCAACTCCGAGATGTCCCCCGTCTCCGTGTCGGGGACCCAGCGCTGCAGACTGTTGAGCGCCAGCGCGTAACTGGGCCGAAGTCCTTCTGCCGAGTCCTTGAACTCTCGTAGGCGCCGCATGCAGACGTAGTTCGCGAGGCCTTTCATCACGGAAACGCGTGGCTGCACACCGAGCGCACGCGCGACGAGGGGCACGTCCTTGTACGCGATCTGATCCTGCAGCGCGCGAGTGGCGGTGGAGATGATCACCTTGCGCCCACTCGCGAGAGCGGGCACCAAGTAAGCGAGCGTCTTGCCCGTGCCGGTGCCCGCTTCACACAGCAACACGCGATCTTCGGCGAGCGCGCGTTCCACGGCTGTCGCCATCTCGAGCTGTCCGCTGCGCGACTCGTAGGAACCGAGCGCCGAGGCAAACGGACCGCTGGGACCGAGCAACTCCGCTGCTGAGGGCCAGCCGGTGTCGGGGTGCCTGCTCACGTCGCACCCTTAGCCGCTCTCAGCGCGGTGGGCGAGGTGCGGCTGCGGGGCGACGCGTTATCGAGCAGCGCCGGTCAGTCCATGGGAGGCGGCGGCTGGCTTGGCGGGATGGAGCCTTCGACGTCAAGGTACTGCACGCCGACGATCTGTCCGTCCGCTTGTTCCTTGATCCACACCACCCGCGCCGGGTGCGAAGGTTCCCCTTCGTCACCTACCTGGACCTCGACCTCGTCCCCTTCAGCGAGCGGGTCCTCGACGATGATTCGCACACCACCGCGACTCACGTTCAGGGTCCATCCGGTGATTTCTTCGTTGCCGCGGCGCAGCAACACACGCTCCGACGCCTCTCGCCGGGCGCCTCCAGACGAACGTCGAGCCTTGTGAGTTCCGGAGTCAGCGTCGTTGGGGTCGCTCACGTTGCCTCGAACCATAGCAGAATGACCGGCCGCTCCGTCAGCACTCGTCTTGAGCGCATCGCCGATCCAGCTGGCAATTCGGTAGAGTTCCGCACGCGGCGGTGTATCTACCGGAGCGAGCTCGCTGATCAACACGTCGCGGACCGCGCGCAGTCGCGTGTGCGAATCACGCACCCGAGCTTCGGGAGCACGTGGGGATTTCGACGTGGGTGACTTGAGTTGCACCATAGGAAACCTCTCGGCAACCTCCACTTGTGCAAGTGGTGTGCCCCCTTGCCACAAATCGAGACGCACCGGTCAGGCTTTGTAGCGAGACTGTCCCAGGATCGGGGGTGAGGACAGTCACTAGGTGCCCCGAGCGCCGTCCACTGACTGAAGCAAAGTGCGGAAACTGTTCGGGTAACCGCCCGGTGGGCGAAGTGCCTCCCGCGACCGCAGCCGATTTTCGCAGTCGCGACTCCACGGGCGCGTCTAGGTGGGAAACGCCTGACCTCTCCCCCAAACCTGTGGGCGACGGACCACACCCCCCCGGATCCCGCCGTCACACCTGGTTACAGCTTGCGGTATCCGCCGTTAACGACGTAGCGGACCGACCACTGGCCTTGAGCAGCGCTTCCAGGCACGACTTGGGGTGAGCCGTCGAGGGCGTGACCCCCTCTGCTCTGCGTGGTATGCGCGGCGCCCCGGGAAGACTCGTACCGCGCTGGCTCGAGACACCCCGCGGACCCTTCGCATCCGCGCGAGCGCGCGACTCTAAGAACGACTCATGCTCAGAATGCTTCGCTCAGGCGGCGTCTCCCAGTGGTTGATGGGAGGGATCGTCGTCGCAATCATCGTCGTCTTCATGGTGCCCGCAATGAGCGGCAGTGGCGGCGGTAGCCTGTCCATCGAATACGCCGTGAAGGTGCGCGGCAAGAGCGTGCCGATCAAGGACTACCAAGCCGCGTACGGGCTGATCATGGCCACCAACGGCTTGACCGCAAAGAAGGCGAAGGGGCTAGGCATCCCTCAAGCAGCGCTGGACGGCCTCGTGGAGCGCGAGTTGTTGATCAGCGAAGCGGACCGCCTGGGCATCCGTGTGACCGAAGACGCCCTCAACGACGAGCTCAAGAATGGGCGCATTCACGTCTCGATCCCCGTCGAGCAGCACGGTTACCTCGCGCGCTACATCGGCATCGGCGAGGACATGGTGCGTTACCTCCCGGTAAAGAACCGCAAGACTGGCGAGTTCGATATCAAGGAGTACGAACGCATGATCCGCAACGTCGCGGGTCGTAGCGCTGGCCAGTTCCGCGAAATGCAGCTCGAGGAGCTGCGTGCAAACCGCGTGCGTGAGCTGGTGAAGTCCCGCGTGCGCGTGAGCCCGGAGGAACTCTGGTTCGAGTACCAGCGTGAGAAGGCGCGCGCCACCGCGCGCACCGTGAGCGTTCAAAAAGCCTGGGTGGCGCGCTACGTCGTTGACGTGTCCGACAAGGCCACCGAAGCGTGGATGAAGGACAATCAAGCCTCCGTCGATGAAAAGTGGGAGCAGGCAAAGGCCGAGTGGGTCGCGAAGTGCCCTGTGGTGCGTGAGATCGTCAGCGCCTTCCCCGAAGGCGCGAGCGACGAAGAGAAAGCGACCGCGAAGACCCAGCTCGAGGGCTGGGTCGAGAACCTGAAGCAGCCTGGCGCAAACTTCAGCGACCTGGCTCGCGAGTACAGCATGGGCGCCTCAGCACCGGTTGGCGGCATGCTCGGGTGCTTGTCGGAGAAGTACGGCCCCGGCTCAAAGGTGCTGCTCGCGGCGCTGGAGAGCATGAAGCCCGGCGACCTGTCTCCGGTGCTCGAGACCCCCAAAGGTTACGTCGTCATCAAGCTCGATCGTCGCCTCGCGGAAGCGGACATCGCGAAGGTGGGCAAGCGTGAGCTAGCCCGCGCCTTGATGGCAGTGGATGTCACTGAGAAGCTCACCAAGGAAATCGCGGACAAGCTGCTCGAGGCCGCCAAAGGTGGAGAAGTCCTGGGAGAAGCCGCCGATCGCATCGCCTCTGAGTACGCGCTCGGCGACAATAAGCTGAAGGAAGGTGAATAG
>JBFXBK010000644.1:0-3075 GCA_050183255.1 Polyangiaceae bacterium
CGCCCCCCCGCCGCGCGCCGCGCGCGCCCGCCGCCCGGCTCGTCCGATGCGCGCGGCGCGCGCGCGCCGCCTGGATCTTCCGCTGCGAGCGGAGCGAGCGAGCCGCGTTGCTCGTCCGATGCGAGCGGAGCGAGCGAGCAGCCTTGTCCCCGCCCCCGCCCCCGCACGCTCGCATCGCGAGCGTTCCCTCTCGCCCCCGCACGCTCGCATCGCGAGCGTTCCCCCCCGCCCTCGCACGCTCGCATCGCGAGCGTCCAGACGCTCAAGCAATGCCTCGCGCTGCCGTTCATCGCCGTTGGGCGGTTTCGCCTTTCGAAGGAGTGCGGTGTCGGACGTACGAGAGCTTTCAGTCATTGCCCAGGACGCGGGACGGGTCTCCTCTCACCCGCCCCCGCCCGCACTCGACCTAGAGCAGCCTCACCGCTGTGGCGAGCTCTTCTCCGCGGCGATGCAGGCCGCGCTCGCGCTCGACGCCAAGGGCCTCGAGGGCGAACCCGCTCCTGCATGCGAACCCTTTGTCGAATCGGCGCGGAACGCACTTCGAGCCGGGCGCGAGGCTCTGGGGGTGGTGTTGGATCGCGTCGAGCGCCTCGAGTCCCCGTTTGCGGAGCGAGTGGGCGACGCGGCGTTCATCGGGCGCTTCGTCTTGGGTCAACTCGACGGTGAGCTCGCGCGCACGCCCACGAGTCAACGTTGGCAGGTGGCACGCCTGGTGGACAAGGTGCGTCGCGAGGTCCTGCGAAGCTTGCGTAACGCCGAGGTGCTCATGTGTCGTCTCCTCGAGGAACCGCCAGTCTCGACGTATCACTGCGACGAACTGGCGATAGCCCTCGCGACGCGTCATGCGTACATTCGCTTGCGTCAGGGCGCGGAGCGAACCCATGGCCCCGAGCTATGGGAGAACCTGAGAAGCGCCTCCAACAGTTTGGCCAAGCTGTGCGGCCGAGATGCGTTCGACGCGTTCCGCATCTACGATCGCTGCACAGTGCACAAGCTCAGGCGCCGCATTCGCGATTTGTTCGTTGATTACAGCCGCGAGGAAATAGACGAGCAGGCGGCCTCGCGCGCGCTGGGCGAGTACCACAACTTCGTAGAAATCGTGCAAGAGGTGAACAAGCGCCCGGAGCTGATCGAGCACGATCGCGTCGTGCTCACCCGCTTGCAGCGAGACTGGCACGGCCTGAGCTACGCTACGGTGAGTCGGGAGCTCAGTTCGGTCAAGGGTCGCGACCCACGCTTGGATCAAGCGCTCGAGTGCGGCGTGTCCGCCGAAGCGCTCGAGGAAATCATCGACGACGTGCTGTGCGCGCTGGGAGGCAAGGCCAGCGCGCACTGGGTTGCTGCCGCGGATCTGCGCAGCGCCTGAGGTCAGCGCGCGGTTTGCGAGGGCTGTGCCTCAGCGCTCGTCGGCGCCGATGTCGGGTGCGCTGCCCTTATCGTGAGTCTCGCCGTCGATGTCGACCCCCGCTTCGGTCAGCGCTCCGCCTTGGTCCACCGCCGCGTCTGCTGCGCCGCCTGCAGCCAGGTGGAAGTCGCCGCCGCTCGCGTCCACGAAGAGCGAGAGGGGTGAGCCCTCCAGGTTGTCTGAAAGCGTGCCCATCGCGCCGTTGCGCACGGTGATGCGCTGCGCGATGTTGTTCGCGATTTCCACGAGGCTATTGGCAAAGCGATAGTCGATGCCGCTGAAGAAGCCGGTAGCGCTTGAGCCAATCGCGATCGTGTTGTGGAACACCTTCGCGCCGTGCGCCTGATCCAGCTCGATGCCGGTGTCGAAGTAGGCGATGTTCGCCCAGATCACGTTGTTGCGGATGATGCCGTCGTAGTGTCCGATGTAGCCCACGCCAGGGTAGGGATCATCCGGGTAGTTTCGCACGTTGCCTGTCTCGACTAGCCCAAAGCCCACGCCGCGTGCGCAGTCGATGATGGTGTTGTTCTCTACCAGCGTGTCGCGGGAGGCGCTCCAGAAGTGAACCGCGTGCTCCGCGAGGCCCTCGCCGGCGCAGTAGATCCCTTTGAAGGTGTTCTGACGCACGACCCAGCCTTGGGCGGAGTGTCCGTCGATTCCGCCGGTGTAGCAGCCGCCCGGGTTGCGCTCGATGTGTGGTCGGCCTGCGTCGGTGAGCTCGAAGTAGGAGCACTCCACGCTCCCGTCATCGGAGAACGCATCGCGATCTCCATTCTGGTTGATCTTCACGAACTGCTCGCCGCCGTCGATGATGCGCATGCCGTAGATGCGCGTTCCGCTGACAATCTCTCCCGACTCGTCGGGGGTGACGTGGATCGGGTGATTCACGGCGTGAGTCACGGTGAAATGGGCGAGGGTGACGTCCGAGGCGTGGACCGTCACCATCTCGTCGGTTTGGTACTCGCCGTCGAGGATCACCTTGCTCGCGTCACCGCTCTCGCCGCGCAGGGTGACTCCCGGAGTCTTGAGCTGGATGCGTCGCGCCGCTTCACCGCTCGTGGACATGGTATAGGTACCGTCCGCGAGCAAGATCGTAGTGCCACTGGCGGCGCCAGCGACGATGCTTGGCAGCTGGTCCGCCTCTCCTGGCGTGACGCGCACGGTGTTTCCGCTCGGCATCGGGAGTGGCGCGCAGCTGGCGAGGCCTCCGGTGCCCGCGCTACCTCCAGAGCCGCTGCTCCCGGCGTTGCCGGCGCTGCCTCCGCTAGCTGAGCTCCCGCCGTTGCCGGTGCCGGCGCTCCCGCCGTTTCCGGAGCCAGCACTCCCACCATTGCTCGAGCCGGCGCTCCCGCCATTGCTCGAACCGGAGCTGCCGCCGTTTGTGGTCCCAGCGCTCCCACCGGTTCCCCCGCTGGAGTCATCGGAGCCGCAGGCTACGGCGCATGTGCAGAGAGAAATCGCGAGGCTGCAAAACAAGAGACGTGACATCCCTGCAGTATGCGCGTGCTGTTTTCCACGTGATAGATCCCAGAACTGCAAGTCAGGCGCGTTTTTGGCCGATTTTGGGGGCTCTCGTCCACGCACGAGCCTGGACTTGGGGGGGAGGTCCAACGGATCTCGAGCTGCTGTCCGCTTCAAGTGCGCTTCACGCGCTCGCTGAACTACGCTAC
>JBFXBK010000645.1:0-3070 GCA_050183255.1 Polyangiaceae bacterium
GGCATGAGCGTCGATGACACCGTTCACGTCTTCGCGAGGTACCGCGAGGAACTGAGCCTTGGAGGCTCACCACGGGAGGCACTCGTGCGCGCGATGAATGGACTCGGCGGCGCGCTCGTCACGTCGAGCGTGGTGCTTGGCGTCGGCTTCCTGGCGCTCACCCTCTCGAGCTTTGACATGAATCGCATGCTCGGATTGCTCGGCGCTTCACTGATCGGCCTCGCGCTGGTCTGCGATTTGGTGTTCACGCCCGCGCTACTCAGCCTGTTCCCTCTCACCAAGGCGAAGCAGGCGATGGCCCTGGAGGCGGAGCTGCCTTCGACACCGGCCGCCGCGGAGTGAGCATGCAGACGTATTCACCAGCTCCCGTCGGGGCCGCGCTGTGGGCGCGACCAGCGAGCGATCCGCCGCCTCCTCAAGGCACCGACTGGCCCGCCCGCGCCGGGTTCAGCGGTGTCGGGGCGTGGCCGGCCGCGGTAGCTGGAGTCTACGTCGGCGTTGCGCTGGGAGCGCTCTTGTGGCTCTGGCTTTGGCCGGCTCACACGGCGAGCGCCGGCCTCGGAGTGCACTGGGGCTACTTTGCGCTGTTCCTTGCGGTAATGACGTACCTGGTCGCACTGGGGGTAACGCTGGTCTACCACCGCGTGCTGACTCATCGCGCGGCCAAGCTCAGCCGCTGGGTGGCTTACCCGCTGGTGACCGTCGCGTTGCCCGCCGGGACGCCCGTGCAGTGGGTCGGCAACCATCGCCACCACCACGCGGTGACCGACGCGCCCGCGGATGCTCATTCCCCGCGGCAATACGGGATGTGGGTCGCGCATGCGGGCTGGTACATCTACACGAGCCGCGTGCTCTGGTGCGTGCTGTACGGCGTGGCGGGCCCGCTGCGCATGTTGTTCGACGCCTTCTGGCGCCCTCAGACGAATCAAGAGCACACGCGCTTGGCTCGGGACATCGAGGCCGACGGGTACTATCGCTGGCTCGGCCGGCCCACGCCGTACGCGGCGCTGGTCATTGGCCACGTGGTGTTCACCTGGCTGTTCGTCTATGCGCTGTGGGGCGCTTGGGCGTTGCCGCTCCTCTACCTCACTCAGCTGACGTACTACCTCGCGGGCGATGGGGTGAACTCGATCCTCCACCGCTTCGGCGCTCAACCGTTTGACACCGGCGACGACAGCACTAACGCCTGGTGGCTCGCGCCGCTCACGCTGGGTGAGGCCTGGCACAACAATCACCACGCGTTTCCGCGTTCGATCAAGAGCGGCTTGCTGCCGTTTCAAGTTGATCTGGCCTACCTGAGCTGTCGCTTGCTCGCGCTGTTTGGCCTCGCGCAGGACCTGTGGCTGCCGACGGAGCGCGACGTGCAAACGCGGCTCAGGCGGTAGGTCGCGAGACGATGCGGTGATACGCTCCCGCGCGTGGGCTTTGGACGCTACACGATTGGGTTGGCACCGATCTGCTTCATGTCGGTGGTCTCTTGCCATCCATCGCGTGAGCCTCTTGGAGCTGTTGTTTCCACTCCCGAGGCGCCCAAGGCAGCGCCCGCACCGGCGGCGTCTTCCAAGCTCAAGCTCCCACTAGCGCTCGCCGATGGGTACCTGGCGGCCGATGACTTCCGCGAGGAACTGTCGGGCCAGTTCAGGGGTCGGCGTGTTGAACGCGTGACCACCCGTGTGGCGATCACCGCGAACGGCCAGGTGAGGCTCGAGGGCACCGCGCGAGACTTCGAGTTCTACGTTCCTTTAGTGTACGAACCTGAGAGCGCTCTGTGTATCGAGCGGCCCCTAGCAGAAGCCACGGCGCGTTCCCATTTCGGACGTGGCACCGACTACGCGCGGCGCTACGCTTTCCGTGTACGTTTCGATCGGGTCACGGGTTCCGTCCCAAATCGAAGGGGGAAAGCCATTCCCGACAGCTCCCAAACGGTGGGACGCGCCGAGGGATCCATCTGCGCCCTGCTGGATGACACCTCGTGGATTGCGGGCCATTTCTCAGCCCCAATCGTTCGATCAGGGGATTGGGGGGGAGAGGAGCTCTGCAAACCCAACGCTTACACCCATACCGCAAAACCGCGCGGATTCACCACCGTGCTGAACGGTAGACCCTGGAACTACCATCCGGTCCGGCTTCTGGTCTACCCAGAGCTCAGCGAAGAAGGGCCGCCGGGCTACGAGCTGATCCTGGTCAACGACTACCGGACCAACACTTCGATTCGCTTCACCACGGTGCCCGCGCCGAACACATGCTTCGCGCGGCATGCAGCTCACTCGGCGGACCCTGGCGTGCGCGCACCGGAGCCGGGTTGGTTCGAGCTCGAAGTGACCGACTACGTCGCAGCCGAGCAAGACAGCGACGGCAAGCTCTCGGGCGAGCTGAAATTCGGCTGGCGACCAACGGAGGTCGTGGGCGGCGAGCTGACGGATCTACCGGTGACGCTTGGGAACCGCGGCGTGCCGATGCGCCGGTGTGAGTAGCCCTACTCCACCAGCGCTGCCCGAACCGTGCCCATCGCGATGAACAGCAGCGGAACTTCGACTTGGCATCGGAGAGCTGGATGCGCCGCGTGGGTCATCCCGAGAGTCGCTTGCGCTCGGTGGAAGCCTTGTAGCTCTTCGCTGCTGCCTTGAGCCGCTCGTTCGGCTGAGTCGGTGACTCCGCAACGCTTCGCAAACTGGCGAGCTCGGCACCAGAGAGCTTGAGTGGCTGCGGATTCAGGGCCCACTCGAGGGCGGTCAGGGTTGGACTCGATAGTTCGATCACGGTCTCAGAGGTCTCCGGATCCACGACGACCACGCGGCGCCCGCGCTTGGCCTCGGTGATGGCCTTGAGGAACAGGGCGAGCGCCTCATCGATTAGCTGGCTACGGCTCAGGCCCAGCTCTTCGGCCGCTTTGAGCACCGCGTTGCCACGAGAATCAGGAATCGTCGCTTCGAGTCGCATCCCTCAATTATGAGGGAAATGTTCGGGAGTGCAACCGCTGACTCCGCCCCTCTGCTAGGATTCGGTTTGGGAGCGTGCCTGCGGAGCAGCTGGGCGAAGAGAGAGAGACTATGCTCGCTTGAAGCGCCCA
>JBFXBK010000646.1:0-3068 GCA_050183255.1 Polyangiaceae bacterium
CAAGCAAACCCTTTCCGCGCGCAAGCGCGAGGTTCTTGAGAGAGTCGGGGCGCACCTATCAGCCGCGTATCGCCTGCGCCAGCAGCTAGCCACGTTGGATCAAGCGGCAGCCATTCTGGACACTCGAGGCCGTGTCCAGCACGTCGCCGACACGGAGTTGGGCAAGCGCCGGAACACGCTCGCGGATGCTGTTCGCCGCATCGATCATGCGCGTAGGTCTCGGCTTGACCCTGAGGCAAGCCTCGACGCCTGGCGCGCGTTGATCGATGGACACTGGTCGGTGATAGACCAAACCGATGTCGACGGTAAACGATTCATCGTGGCGCGGCGCAACGAGCCCCTCGACCGGTCGCGGAACGCAATTCGAGAGAGCGTCAGACAAGTCCTCGAACTGGCGGCGGCTGGATATCCCAACAAGCTGATAGCGTACGAACTCGGCATCAGCCCAGCGTCGGTGACCGCTCATCTGAAGCGAGGACTCCAACAGCTGGGCTTGAAGTCTCGTCAGGAACTGATCGCGCTACGCTCCGGCGAGCCCACCAGGAAACTCGACGGGGAAACCGATGAGGCGTGATCCGCGCAACGTCATCGAGTTCGCCTACAAAAACGGGCTCTCAGATCAAGACTGGGTCCGCGGGATATGCGAGCTGTCACGGCACCTTTTACCGCACGGTAATTGCGCGCTCGGCTACTTGTACCAAGTCCGAGAGAGGAGGGTGGAAGTTGCACAGATGAACATGTCACCAGCGCGTGGCGACCTGCGAGGTTTCGGGGTCGAGGAGTCCGGGTCATTGGAGATGGGCCTTCCAGGGGAGGTCATTCGCGCCTTGTACGAACCACGACCGCGGGTACAGCTCGGCTCCAAGTTCACCGAATCAGGGAACTCGAGCGATGCTCCGTTGCGGGAGATGATGCAAGCGTTCTTTGGGCCACAGACGGCAGACATCGTCGGCGTACGGGCAGGCGGATTGGACCTGCGTGGTCTTCTGCTCGCCTTTCCGCTGAGCCCTACGCAGAGGCTTCACTGGCGCACGCGTCGAGTCGTCGAGCGAATCGCAGCGCACCTCGCGGCTGCGCATCGCTTGAGAGATCTTGACGGCAGCCTCGAGAGCGCTTCACTGATCACGTCACCGGCCGGCAAAGTGCTTCACATCGGGGCGGATCGCGAGGCACAGCAGCGCAAACACACTTTGCTCGAGGCGATCATGCGGATCACGGAGCTTCGCCGGCGCAAGTCCGCAGACGCAGAGTCAGCTATCTCCGCGTGGCAAGGTCTCGTAGAGGGCCATTGGTCCATCGTCGACCACATCGACCGCGACGGGAAGCGCTTCGTCCTGGCGCGCCGAAACGAGCCTCGAGACCCAAGCTCAAAACCCATCCACGGCTGCGAAGAACAAGTACTCGCGTACGCCGCCCTCGGCTACTCGAGCAAGTTGATTGCCTATGAGTTGGGACTCAGCCCAGCAGCCGTAGCGCTACATCTGAAACGCGGCCTGGCTAGGCTCAGGCTCCGGAATCGCCAAGAGCTAGTTGGGCTCATGTCAGGCGCAGCACCTCGCGACTGAACGGCCGCTCACTCGAACTGATGCACGGACAAGCCATTTTCGCCATGCCCGATGAGCCGCATAATCTACCCATGAAAGGCAAGCTCCCAGCGCCAGCGGGGCTAGCGTGCTCGACTCTGGTCATCGCTGACGAGGAGTTCCTCCTGCTAGAGTTTCCTCTGCCCCGCTACCACGCACCCGCGGGGTTGACCCCGAGCGAGGCGGCGGTAACGGAGCTGTTGGTGGGGGGAAATTCCGTCAAACAGATCGCCCTGCTACGCGGTACCTCGGAGAATACCGTGAGGAACCAGATCCGCGCGATTCACAAGAAGCTGGGCGTCGCTGATGTCGGCGAGCTCGCAAAGCTGTGCTTCACGGATCCCGGCGCGCACGGCCGGGATGTCGCTGATGTGGGGACCGAGTGAGGTCGGAAAGGCTCCCAGGCGGGGCTGTCTCGGGTTGCAATCCGTGTGGCAGCAGCAACCAGCTCCACTCGAGGCGATCAGCCCGACTCGAACGGACTGACCACTGGCAGCTAGCCGCAGCCGCCACGCTCCGCGGCCTCTCCCGCCGCGGCGTCGCGGATCGCGAGGTAGCGCTTCTCACCGCTAGCGCCGAAGCGATCTTGGGGCTCCCGGGACGCAAGTCGGAAGTTGGTGAACGCGCTCGCGGTGAGCCCCAGTGCGCGCTGGCAACGCGCGACGTAGAGTCGGGTGTTCGGGCTGGAAGTCACCCCAGCGCAAAGTCGAAGCGCGCCACCTCGGACGCATACGTCGAGTCGTCCAGGCTCATGATCAGCGAGCGGTCGATGAACGGATCGATCTCGTTGTACGGATCCCCAGGGAAGTAGAGCTGGGTCGTGAGCAGGCGCTTCCCGGCCGCGCTCAGTTTGACGTGGATGTGCGCTGGGCGATACTGCGCACCGTTCAGGTAGTGCCCCGGATGGATCGTGTTGAAGCTGTATTTGCCTTCAGCGTCAGTCTGAACCTGGCCTCGCAGCTCGAAGCCGGTGTTGTCGTAGGCGCCCAAAGCGTTCGCCTGCCAGACGTCCAGCGTCGCCCCGGCGATGGGGCGACACTTCGCGTCTCGCACCACGCCACGCACCACCAGCGCGCGCCCTTTTTCCTCGCGGTTGAGCTGACCTGAGAGCGGCGCACCCGCCTTGTAAAAGGGACCCTCGATGTTCGGCGCCGTCGCTGCGCAGAGTGGGTCTTGCGCGTACGGGGACGACGCGCCGTAGCTCCGCGCCGGCGACTGGTATCCCTGCGGATGACCTGTCGCCGACTGACGATAGAGCGGCTGCATGCCACTCGTGCTCGGTTGGGGGTGAGGACCACCGGTTTGAGATCGAGCACAGGCGCCAAGCACCAGGCTCCCTCCAACGGCGAGCGTGGCCTGGAGGAGTTGTCTACGGGTATGACGGCTTTGCGGTTTCACACCATCTGAACGCAGCCATCGACCAGGTGGCGCAGACTTTCTTCGCGCCACCTCAAGAAAGCTACTGAAACGCCGGACCCGGCATGT
>JBFXBK010000647.1:0-3034 GCA_050183255.1 Polyangiaceae bacterium
CCGTGTTCATGGCGCTTCTCGCGGTGGGGTTCCTGATCTTCGCGAGTGTCGTGGGCGCGAACGACAAACCCCAGGGCGACAGCCCGAAGCCCGCGCCGTAGCGAAGCGGGCCCTGCCTACGGCTAGGGGTGCCTTTCGACACCCCGTTTTCACTCTCCTCGCAGTGGCCTGCGCCGCAACGTCAGGCGAGGGTGCGCTCGAAGAACTCCACCGCGCGATCCCAGGCCTGCTTTGCACAGGCCGCGTCGTAGACCTCGGGACGCTTCTCGTTCATGAACGCGTGCTGGGCGTCGTAGCGGAAGAGCTCGTAGTTCACTCCCCCCGCCTTGAACTCTGCCTCCAGGGCGTCCACCGCCTCCGGCGTGCACCAGTCATCGGTGTTGGCGAAGTGGCACTGAATCGGGATCTTGATCGTCTTCGGGTCGGCGACCGCCGCGGGTGGAATGCCGTAGAAGCAGGCGCCGGCGTCCATCCCCTTCACTCGCACCGCGCTCAGCAGCGTGAGCGCACCGCCCATGCAGAAGCCCGCGACGCCAACCTTGTTGCCCGCTTCCTTGAGGAAAGAGATGGCACCTTGGATGTCCTGCTCCGCCGCGTCGAGGAAATTCAGCTCCCCCATCATGTGGTTCGCCTCGTCACCATCCTTCGCGATCTTTCCGCGATACAGGTCCGGTACCAGCGCGCGGAAGCCAGCCCCGGCCATGCGCTCGGCGAGTCCCTTCATTTGCTCGTTCAGGCCCCACCACTCCTGAATCAGCACCACACCCGGTGCTCCAGCGGGCCCAGCCACGTAACCGGGACAGCTCTGCCCGTCGGGGCGCTTGAAGTCCATCAATTCACCCATGCCTCTTGTCTCCTCCTAAAGGCTCGCTCTAGGTTCTCCCGAGCGGTGGTCAGCCTACACGCCAGCCCTCGCCGCGCCCAGTCCGGCCACGCATTCGCCACAGCCCCAGCTTGCCTCACCCGCAGCGACCTGCGTGACCATGTGGTGCGCGGCGTTCGCTGTGCGCAGTTTGGCCCCAATCGAGCTACACTAATGGGCCAGCCATGAGCGACATCAGCAAGCCGTCTGCCACTGACCGCGTCCGCAACGAGTGGCTGCGACGCGTCGAAGCGGAGTACCGCTCCGCGGCGATCACTCAGCACCTCACGCTGTGGTTGATCCAGATCGGCGCGTCACCGGACTTGATCAGCGACGGACTGCGCATCGTGGAAGACGAGCTTGCGCACGCAGAGCTCAGCCACGAGGTCTACGTCGACGGTGGAGGCGCTGAGCCGCCGCACATCGTGCGTGAGTCCCTCGCTTTGCCCCGTTGCCCCGGAGATCCTCTGGAGATCGACGTGTTGCGCGCGGGGGTCGACATTTTTTGCCTCGGGGAAACGGTTGCAGTCCCGCTCTTCAAGGAACATCGCGACAAGTGCACGGTTCCAAGCGCCAAGAAGACCCTCGACCGCGTGCTCAAGGACGAGGTCCGACACCGAGACTTTGGCTGGACGCTGCTGGCTTGGCTGATGGACTCACCTCGGGAGCCGGAGTACCGACGCCTCATCGAGCTCGAGCTGCCCCGCATGTTTGGGCGCATCCGTCGGCTGTATTCGCCGCCCACGGCCCAGAAGGATCGCGAGATGGGAGATCAGGAGCGCGCCTGGGGTCTGATGCCCAGCGCGCGCTACGGCGAAATCCTTGAGCGAGCCCTCGAGCGCGACTACATCCCTCGCTTCAAAGAGCACCGCCTCGACGCGCAGGCGGCTTGGGACGCCTCGCAAGCCCCCAGCTGAGGAAGCTCCAACAGCGCCGACTGGGGTCCAGATTGGCTCTCCTTGCAGCCAGCGGTAGAGTGAGCCCGGGGTTGATCATGCAGCACACGTCCGTCTTACTTGGCGCTCTTTTTTTTGGGTTAGGGGCAGTCGCCTGCTCCGGTGATGACGGTCCGTCCGGCGCTGGTGCGGGAACGTCGGGAGCCGGTGGTTCGTCAGCGGGGAGCAGCGGGGCGGCCGGGGCCTCCGGAAGCGCAGCGGGCGGCTCTGCGGGCGCGGGGGGCAGCGCTGGAACTGCCGGCGCTGCCGGAACCGCGGGCAGCAGCGCCGATTACCCCGCGCGACTGAGCGAGACGGGGCTCTACTCGGATATCAAGACCGACACGATTGCCACCGACGTTCAGGCGTTCGAACCCCAGTTCAAGCTGTGGACTGACAGTGCAGCCAAGCGCCGCTGGGTGTACCTGCCTGAAGGCACTCAAATCGACAACAGCGATCCGGACAACTGGGTATATCCGCAGGGTACCAAGTTGTGGAAGGAGTTCACGCGAGGCACCACCCGTGTCGAGACGCGCCTGCTGGAGAAGACTGCCAACGGCTGGACCATGATCGCATACCAGTGGCAAACGGATCAGCAGGACGCACTGCCGGTGCCGGACGGCGTAATGAACGCTTCGGAGACGGCTCACGACATCCCAAGCGTCAATCAATGCCACCAGTGTCACAACAACCTGCCGGATCGCTCCCTCGGGTTCACTCAGGTCCAGCTCTCTCACTCGGGTCCAGGCTTGACACTCCAAGGGCTAGTCGACGCGGGGCGTTTGACCAACCCACCGAGCGCGCTCCCCGTCGTCCCCGGCGACGCGACGGCCCAAGCCGCGTTGGGGTATCTACATGCGAACTGCGGAATGTGTCACAACCCCAAGTCTACGGTCTTCTTCCGTGTGGATATGGAACTGTGGTTGCAGAACGCTGCGCTCGGCAGTGTGGAAACGACGCGTACCTACCTCACGACGGTCGACGTCGCGCCTCTGGAAGGCATCCCGCAAGGCGCGACCGCCCGCATCGCACCAAAAGATCCAACCCATAGCGCCGTGCTCGGTCGCATGAAGAGTCGCGAACTATCGGTCGCGATGCCGCCGCTGGGCACGGAAGAGGTCGACGACACCGGCGCGGCAGCGGTCGAGGCCTGGATCAACGCACTCTAAGTGGTCGCCGTGAATACGTGGTCGCCCTGACGCGCCGACGCCCGTCGCGGTTTGCCGGGACGGGCGTC
>JBFXBK010000648.1:0-3027 GCA_050183255.1 Polyangiaceae bacterium
CATCAGCCGTGAGCGTCTGCCAGCCGTACCACACCCGCTCGGTCTCGGGCTCCGTCGGCGCGAGCTCCCGCTCCGAGCCCGGTTGCCCCCAACCGTTGCTGGGCGCGCCCCAACCCGCGCCTGGAGCGGGGCTACCCCAGCCACTCTCCGAACCCGGTTCCTGCCACTGGGCGGAAGCAATCGCAGGTGCTCCAACCACGAGCACCACCGACACGAGATTCAAAAGCCACTTCATGCCCCCGCCAGAGCAGGAAGCGGGCCAGCGTCGCCGCGGCACGTTTCCGCACGGTCTCTTTCGAAGAACCCAGGGCTTTTCTAGGGGGTGAGGCGCGCTAGCTCTCGTCGGGGGCCCACCCGTGGCCGCGCCGTCTCCAGCCACGACCAGCGTGGAGGTGTTGCACTCCCCCAACAACCCAGTGTGAATCTGGGAAACAGCACCGCGCGGCCGAATCGACAGGCACGCTCAGGTTCCAGTCATGCGCCCGGTACAAGCGTCCAGTCCCGACCGAAGCGCGCCAGGCAGTGCCAAACACGCTTCAGCTGCTGTACCTCGAAGCGGGGATCCGCCCGCGCGGCCCCGACGATTGCTGGAGCCAGGCACCCGTCAGGCGCAACCTGCTCAGCCACGCGTACGATCTCGGCGCCGCGATACTCGGCGTTGGCGCGCAATACCTCGAGGTCGACGACATAGCCCGGGTGCCACTCGACAGGGCACCCGAGCTCGCGCGCCCAGCGCTCCACGTCGGTCCCGCGATAGCTCGGGTCGAGCACCAGCGCTTCAATATCCTCAGGGATACGCAGCTCACCGTGCACATGGGCCTCGACGTAGCGGTCCAGCAAGTCCTCGGGTGGTGCTGCCGCCAGCAATGCCGCTAGCCCGTTGCGCGCCGCGGTGCCGAAGTGGGCCGGCTCGTAGTAGCTATCCGGGAAGCAGAAGGAGCAGCGCGAGAGCACCTCACCCCCAACCCGAAAGAAGCAGGAGCCAAAACGGGGAGACGCGCCGTATGCATCGCCGAGCTCCAGGGCGCCGTACTTCGGTCGCTGGGAGGCGGGCCGCTGATCGTAGTACTGGGCGAAGATGCGGCTCTCCCACTTGAAGCGATCGCCGCCTTCGAAGGCAGTTAGCCCGCCGTTGCTGATGCCTGTCTCGAACTGCGAGCGATAGCGGCGCTCCCGGGCGATGCACTCCAGCACCTGCCCGGAGCTGGTCAGCAAATCTGGATGAAAGTGCAGCGCGACGCGCGCTCCGGGGCCGAGGGGCTCGCCTGCAGCAAGCCGCTCGATGTGGACCAGAGCCGGATGAGAGGTCACGTCGTGAAATCCTTTGCGCTCACTCAGGCTTTGCCACGCGCTCCAGTGCCTGCTTCAACGCTGTTTCCTCGAGGACATGGCCGCCCGCGTATTCGAGGTGCTCCGCGTCAGCACCTTTGGCCTTTAGCAGCTCGAACAGATGATGCTTGGGGTCGAAGTTGTAGGTGTCCTCGCGGCCGCTCACCAAGAGCAGTTTGCCACAGCCCGCGAGGGACTTCGGCTCCGCTTCCAGCTCACCCTCGAACTTTGCGCTGCCAACGCTGATCATCCACGCGGCGTCCGGTAGCGTCGCCTTGAGCCGGCAGCTGCGGAGCAGCTTGTTCAACAAGTAGCCGCCATTGGAGAACCCAAGCAGCCCGTACGCCTTACCGGCGAAGCACTGGGCAGCTGCAGCGCTGATGCGAGCCGTGGCGGCCGTTGCTTCAGCGTCGTCGAACTTCCAACCCCAGCACACGGAGCCAGGCTGCGTGGGGCATGCCCTGCTGGCCCGTGGCAGCGCGAACCGGACCCCTCGCGCCTTGGCCACGGCCGCGAGCACTTCACGATTGTGTTGCTCTTGATCGCTGAGAGGCTCGGTGTCCATGCCGTGCAGGTACACGACGTGGTGCGCCGCGCTCACTTCACCGATGCAGCTGACAGTCGCAGGTGGGGTGGGCGCTACCGCTGGCGCTGCGGGCCGTGCCGACGCCAGATCCAATTTTTCCACGCGGGATTCCTCACGGGAGCACGCCACCACGAGCAGCAAGCTCAACGCGCTCAGCCCGATGACTCCCCGTGACACGCTCGGGGCATATCACGCTTGCACCGCCGCAGCAGATCCGAAGTGAGCGCCCGCTTTCGCCACAGCGTGACGTTTGAGGCGCGCTGCCCGGTCAGTGCCGGTCGCGAATGGCGCGCACGAGCTGGGCCTTCGTCATCCGACTTCGGCCCTCGATCTCGAGCTGCTTGGCGCGGTTGTAGAGCTCTCGCTTGCTACGCGACTCCAAGGACTTGTTGGGATTTCCCGTGCCCTGGGTGGTGCGATTCGGGGTCCGCCCCTCACTCCTGCGCTGCTTGTTCACGGTGCGCGCGGCGATTTCCTTCGCCTTCGCAGAAGACTTTCCGCGCTCCTCCGCGCTGTCTTTGATGTGCTGATACTGGCGTTCATCCTTGTTGGTCCATGCGTCGGGCATGCGCACCAATCTGCAATTCGCATGCTCAACAGCTACGGTAGAGCTGAAGTGAGCCCGCCCCGGGCAGCTCCTCGAGCCAGGGTAGCTCAGGCAAAGGGAGATCCACACAAGCCAGGCGCAGCTCGCGTTTCTCGGCGAACGGACGCAACCCAGCGAGGAAGCGCTCGAGCCGCTCACCGCTGAACGGGCAGTACAGGAAGAACACACTGCCACGCTCGAGCGCCGGCAGCTGCTCTACGGCATCGCCTAGCACGAAGCTCACGCGCTGCCTGCCGAGGCGTGAAAACAGTTCGCGCGACGCTTGAACTAGCTGAGGCTGAAGCTCGAGGCAAATCACCTCTGCCTCACTCAGCAGGTGAAACAGCGCCGCGGCGCGTCCCACACCACTGCCGACATCCACCACCACGTCGTCCGTCGCTATCCGGAGCTCGTCCACCGCGCGCACCACGGAATCCACCGGCGCAGGCAGATACGGCACGCATCCGCGCGGCAATGCCCCGTCATCGGGGATCTGCTCGAGCCCGAACAGGCGGGAGAGCCAGGC
>JBFXBK010000649.1:0-3024 GCA_050183255.1 Polyangiaceae bacterium
GTCCACGGCGTTCGCGACCTCTTGGACCGGCGGCCACGGCTGATCCCAAGCCGTCTTTGTGGCTATACTGGCTGACTCACACCGTGAGTCAGCCAGTCGTCGTTTTGTTGGAGCATCACCATGGGCGCCTTCAGCCTACTGAGCAAGATCAGAAATCCTGACTTGGCGCGAGCCCGCAGGAGCTACTCCGAGCACGAGATCCGGAGTTCCATTCTCGACCACCTACGCCTGATGTGCGGGACCCGCCAGGGGTCGATGCTCACGTGCCCAGATTTCGGCGTGGCCGATCCCAGTGATCTCGTCCACGGCTTTCCCGATGCGCAGGCCATCCTCGCACGTTCGATTCGCACGACCATCGAGACGTACGAACCGCGGCTGCAAAACGTCCGAGTGCGCTTCGCTCCGGACGACAGCCTGGACCTCGTCTTGCGCTTCGAAGTCAGCGCGCAGGTCGTGTTGGAGGGATCGAAGCTCCCCATCTCGTTCGAGACGAGCCTCGACGCGTCGCGACGGCTCAACGTGGAGTAAACCGGCCCGCGCTGAGGGTTCTCGGGTACACTCCGCGAGCGTGTTCAACAAGTACTATCAGGACGAGCTCGCGTACCTTCGCCAGCTGGGTAAGGAGTTTGCGGAGGCGTACCCAGCCCTAGGTCCAATGCTCGCGGATCGCGGAGCGGACCCTGATGTCGAGCGGTTGCTCGAAGGCGTCGCGTTTCTGACCGGTAGAATTCGCCAGAAGCTCGACGACGAGCTGCCTGAGCTGATGCTCGCCATCGCTGGGCTACTCTTTCCGCACCTCACCCGTCCGCTTCCGGGTGCGGCGATTCTGGAGCTCGAGCTGCTGCCCAACGTGCTCCGAGAGCGCAAAGTAGTTCCCCAGGGATCCGAATTCCTCAGCGTTCCTGTGGACGGGACCCCTTGCCGCTTCACGTCATGTGCCGACTGCGAAGTCGTTCCCTGGGCCATATCGGACGTCCGCCTCGAACCGTTGCCGGACGGAAGTCAACAGCTACGTATCGACTTCCGTTGTGGTTCCGGCATTCCCTTCGCCGCCGTCGCCCCCGAAAGGTTGCGCCTCCATCTGGCAGGTGAAGCTCGAGTGGCTCTGGGCTTGCTGCACTGGATACACGAGCACACGCGCGACGTCGTGCTCATCGAGACGAATAAGCTCGGAGGTCGCGAACAAGAGATCTCCATCGGAAAGAAGCAGCTCCACTCCGTCGGCTTTGACGAGGACGAAGCCTTGTTGCCGTACGGAGACTTGGCGTTCCCCGGCTTTCGGCTCCTCGAAGAGTACTACGTCTTACCTCAGAAGTTTGCCTACGTGGACATCACGAACACGGCGCGGCTCGGCGAACTCAAAGAGGAACTGACGGACTTCGCCATCGCCATTCGCTTTGACGCGCCCATGATGAACGCGCCCACGGTGACCAAGGACTCCGTGAAGCTTCACTGCGTGCCAGTGATCAACTTGTTCAAGACCACCGCTGAGCCGATCCGTTTGGTGCGCACCCGGGAGCAGTTCCTGGTTCGCCCCGCGGGCCTCCAGCCTGGCCACGGAGAGGTCTACCAAGTGCTCGACGTGGAGGCGATTACTCGGGGCGCGAGTGAACGCGTGAACATCCCGAGCTTCTTCGACTTCACGCGCATCGGCGGAACGGCGTCGAGCAATCAGGTCTACTACTCCACTCACTTGAGAGCGGCCGTGATTGGCACTGGCGCAGACACGCTGATCTCCTTCGGTACGCCGGAGAACAGCGGCGTGCTGCCCCAAGCGGACGTGATCTCGATTGACCTGACCGCCACGAACCAACGCCTCGCAAGCGCATTGCGTCCCGGAGAGATCCGCGTCCCGACGCCTACCTCTCCCCCCTTCGCGAAGTTCAAGAACATCGGTCCGGTGACCACCCACGTGCCGCCTCCACTAGGCAGGGACTTGCAGTGGCGAGTCACCGCCCACGCAGCGATGAACCTGCGTAGCCTCGCGGAAAAGAACACGTTGCGCGCGATGCTCGGGGTGTACAACCTCCACGGACTGGTGGACCGCCAAGCGGCTCGCGCCAACGACCTGCGGATCCAGGCGATCCAGGACGTACAGGTTCGCCCCGCGGAGAGGCTGTATCGCGGCGCGCCCGTTCGTGGCTTGCACGTGGAGGTCTCGCTCGAAGAGAACGGGTTCACCGGAGATGGTGATATGTTCCTCTTCGGTGTGATCCTCGAGCGACTCTTTGCAAGCTACGTTTCACTCAACTCGTTCACCTCGACCACGGTGCACGGCGTAACGTCCAAGGTGAAGTTCGAATGGCCGGCGCGCAGCGGAAACCTGACGATTCTCTGATCAAACAGCTAGCCGAAGAAGGTCACCGCTTCGCCTTCTTCCAGGCGGTCCAGCTGCTGCATCGGATGTCGCCCAACCTCAAAGCGGTAGGCGAAGTGGGGCCTCCCGAGAGCGAGGTTGTGCGGTTTCATGTCAATCCTGCGCTGGTTTTCCCCGCTGGCGACATCGAGCGGATCACCGCGCCACCTGAAGGCGCTCAGAACCGTCGCTTCGAGCTGACAGCAAATTTCTTGGGTTTGATCGGGGCGTCGTCCCCCTTGGCGTTTCGCTTCACGGAAGAGGTCATCGACGCCGAGATCAACGATGACAACTTTTCGCTGACGGCGTTCTACGACATCTTTCACCATCGTCTGCTGAGCCTGTACTACCGGGCCTGGAAGAAGTATCGCCTCTCGGTTGGTTTCCGCACGGATGGGGCGGATCCGTTCACTCGACGCGCGCTGGCGTTCGTGGGGGTGGACCCCGGTGCCGCCACGAACGAGGGCTTGCCGTCACGCTTGCTCCTCACGCTAGCCCCGGTGCTGGCGATGAAGACTCGCTCCCAGCGAACCTTGGAGGTCGCGCTACGCAGGCTTCTCCCGGGAGTGACGGTCGCGGTGGATCCTTTCGTCGAGCGCTTGATCCGCATCCCCCAGCCCCAGCGGGTCAAGCTCGGCGTCATGAACACGACCCTGGACAGCGACTTC
>JBFXBK010000650.1:0-3013 GCA_050183255.1 Polyangiaceae bacterium
CATGTTGGCGCTCTTCCTCGCTCACACAGTTTGGCTCATCCATGACTACGTCGCCGCTCAAGCGTTTGACCTTGCAGCGGCCACAGCCGCCCATCGCGCAGGAATAGGGCACCTCGGCGCCCGCGGCGAGCGCGGCCTCGAGTAACGTGCGACCGGGCGCCACCTCGAACTCTGCCGCAGCAGAGTCCTTGCCCAGGCGCAGCTTCACTGGCTGGGCCACCTGAGGCAGATCCGCCGCGCGCTGGCGCAAGTGTGGCTGCGTGAACCGTTCCTCGCGGATACGCTCTTTGGGCACACCGTGGGCCGCAAGCGCAGCGCGTGCCTCGACGAGCATGCCTTCTGGACCGCACAGCATGAAATCCGCTTCTGCCGGAGCGTGCTCCGCCAGCAGGCTGGCGAGACAGTCCCGAGTCAGCAGGCTACGCGGCCCCGCGTACTCACCTTCAGGCTCGCTCAACACCTCGACGTAGCGGAAGTGCTGCGGGAAGCGCTCGGCCCACGCCTGGAGCTCACGCTGGAAGATCACGTCGCGCTCGCTGCGGTTGCCGTAGATCAGGCAAATGCGCTGCTTCGGACCCGCAGCTGAGAGGAGACACGCCTCGAGGATGGAACGCATGGGGGTGATGCCGCTCCCGCCGGCGACCAGCACCAGCTCTGGCGCTCCGCGCGTCACGAACTCGCCGGACGGTCCGAGCAAGCGCAGCAGCGAGCCCGCTTCGAGGTGATCGTTCAGGTAGCTCGAGACGCGCCCATCGGCGACGCGCTTGACGGTGAGGCGCACGCCACCGCCGGGGGCGCTGGACGCGGAGTAGGCCCGGCGCAGCTCTTCTCCGCCGAGGCTCAGCACCAGCGTAAAGAACTGCCCAGGGATGAAGGAAATCGGCGCGCCGGTTGGATCCTCGAGGCAAAGCGTGACGGCGTCAGGCGTCTCGCGGATCACCTCGCGCACGACGAACGGGCGTGGACTGATCCCCACCCGATGCTTGCCCGAGCGAGGATGAAACGGCGCCGGGGTGCGACCGGTGAATCCACCGAGGATCATCCCAACGTCGCGCTTGAACTGTAGAAACGGCTTCAACGGGCCAATGGGCATGGCGGCTGGCTCCATGGTCAGAGCCTGACTCGCGCCCCGTCGCGTGTCAAGTGCCACTTTACACAATACACAACACTCGGGAACACCGCGTTCCAAGCTGCAGGCAACGCGCAGTCAGCCTGGGTCGCCAGGCGTCTCGGGCTCTAGCTACAGCCGGGTCAGCATTTTTGGGTGAGGCGCGGTGTACGGCCGACTGCCCTCACCCCCAAACGCTGCAGGGGCTCGGGATCGAGCTCTACGCTGCGCCAGGGCCCGTCGCGGAGCGCCGCGCGGAGCCGTATCCCGACGGAAGCGTGCCTCAGTTGCGCGACAGCGCGAGCACCGTCAGGCCACCGTGGTTGTCGTCGAGCTCGCTGTCGTTGATGCGGCACATCAGCTCGCCGGTGGTGGGTGCGGCGAAATCGCTCACCGCGGTGGAGCCGGAGCCGCTACCTGCCCAGCGCTTGTTGACCGAGACCGGAGTGCTGTCGCCCACCTTGCAAATCAAGGAGGCGTAAGGCAGCTCCGGGATCACCGCGAGGCGCGTCAGATCGGGGTGATGCACGCCGCGGCTCTGAGCGTTCTTGCGCCAGGGCGCGTAGCTCCACTCGCCCTCTGCGAGCAAGCTCACGCGAGTGCCCTTCTCCACCCAGATCCCGACCGGCTGCCAGCCACGCGCAGCGTCGATGGTGGCGTTGGAGACCTTGGTGCGGCTGAAGTACTTGCTGAGATCGAGGGCGACGGCTCGCTCGTTCTCGGTGCCTGGCATGTACAGGTACGTGGTCACGCCAACGACGCGCCCCGAGGAGTCGAACACCGGACCACCGGAAGAACCGCGCTCTGCCACGCAGTCGTGCTTGAAGGCTTCGCCAGCGCGATCGTTGCTGCGCACGTAGCCGCTCGAGAGCACGAACTCTTCACCCAGCGGAAAGCCGGAGCACGTCACGTACTGCCCTTCTCGCCCCAGGCGCCCGACGACCGCGGCCTGCCCGAGTTCGTGCGGCGTATCCACGATGGCGAGCAACGCGATGTCGACGCGACCAGGATCCTCTTCGAGCCACACCGGGTAAGCCGGTTGCCAGCTGCCCTCGGGCGACTTGACGCGAATGGTGCCGTCCAGCTGCCCTTCATCGTCCGTCACCACGTGGGCATTGGTCACGACCACGACCACGTCGCCGAAGCGACGGTAGATGAAGCCGGAGCCCGCATGGTGACGACTCGCGACCAGCACGCTGGTCTTCTTCGCAAGGCGCCGCAGCTCGAGGCGTCGCTCCCCGGTGATTTGCTCGTCGTTGTCCCTCGACAGACGGAAGAAGTGCTGCTCCGAACTCAGGACGCTCGCCGCGAGCGGCACGCTGACCAGGAAGATCCCCAGCATCGCGCACAGCAGCGCGATGCGGATCATGCGCTGGCGACGCTTGAGTGCCGGCGGCGCGATCCCCCGCAGTTTATTTCCCGAAGGAATCGCTTGAGGGGTGCCTAGCTGGCGCTCCGAGAGCGCTTGCTTGACCGCGCGCAGTACGAGGTTTTCCGGTGGCTCCGGCGTGTCCGTAGCAGCGTCGACGAGCTCGCGCGCGGCACGCAGGACCTGCTGCTCCACGTCTCGACTCGGGCGCCCCCCGCGCGGGGTGCGCCGCCCGGCTCGCTCACCGAGCGTCGCCGTCCCACACCCCCCACAGAAGCGTGCGTCGCCACCGAGTGCAAGCCCACACTGGCTACACGCTCGAACGGAATGGCGACCTGGCTCTGGCATTGGGAGTTACCTCTTAGTCGTGGTGTGATGCACGCCACTTGGCAAGTATCCAAATCTCATGCCGCAATCGCTGATCGCGTTAGGTGTCCACCGTGACTGCACACCGCGCCCAAGGAAGTTCCGACAGGGCGCCCTGTCAAAGCCCAGGGTTCGAGCAACAATCACACGCAAACCGCCTAAAGCGGCTG
>JBFXBK010000651.1:0-2994 GCA_050183255.1 Polyangiaceae bacterium
GTTCCCTCGAGTCCGAGACCGAGCTCCAGGAGGTCGCCAGCTTCGCCGCGGCTCAACTCACCCTCGGACACACCGGCTTCTTGCCCGCGCCGTACGACCGGCAACTCCGTGTCTTGCTCAAGGACATGTTGAACGAGCATCGTGAGTTGATCGTCGACTCCATTCACTCCCTCACCCAAACCACCCTCGAGGCCTACGCGAAGTTCAAGCAGTAGTGCGGCCAAGGCCCTGCGAAAGGCGTGTATCCTCGTCGCGTGATGGTGCGCGGCGACAGGGGAGGCTGGATTGCCTGTGTGTGGCTCACGGGGCTCTTCGTCAGCGCCTGCGGTGGCCCACAGCACGCGGGGTCACGCCAGGAGCCTGCAGCGCTGCATTCTGCGGGTAGAGGTCCAGCTGCTGCCTCAGGAGCCCCGCAACTTGCGGCGCCTGAGGTGCCGGGTGGGCCCCTTCAGGCGTTTCCCCAGGGGAGCGCTCCGGGGCTCCCTGCGGGCGCCGTCCTGCGTTTCGGCGACGACCGACTCCGACTCGAGGGTGCGCCCTCCAAAGTTGCGATCGCCGGGAGCCGCGCCGTGACGGCACGCCGTCTCGAGGCCGAGCTCTGGGACCTTTCATCGGGAGATCGGCTGGCGACGCTTCCCCTCTCCAAGCGGCCGCTGTCCCTCGCGCTGGCGAATGACTACCTGTTTGTCACCGAGTACAATCGACCGACCCACTACCTGCGGCGCCTCTCGCTCCGCAAGGGTGCCCCGGACGTGCGGGTGGACCTCCGCGCGAAGGGCTTCGAGTTCCCCCTCGCGGTGTCTCCCGACGGAACCCGAGCCTGGGTCGGCAGCGGGACGACGTTGATCGCCTTCGATACCAGCGGCAGCATGCAGGAGCGCTGGCGCCGACAGCTCCCGTGGGGCGCCCCGGGGAGCTCCGAGGGCGGCATCAGCGAGCTCATGCACTCGGAGCACGGCGTGATCGTGGTGGCAGGTGGGCAGGTCGGGTTGCTCGACGATAGTGGACGCGAACTCACTCGCTTTCCTGCGACCTACGCCGCGCCCACACGCCGGGGACTGGTGTTTGGGCGCAGCGCTGGCCGCTTGCAGCTGTTGCCGTGGGGTAAGAAGAGCGCGAGCGAGCTGCCCATCGACTTTTCAGGTCCGCTTGCGCCGGGCGGCGACGGAGCGCTCTGGATGTGGGACGCTAGCAAGAGCGAGCTCGCCCGGATCGAGCTGAGCGCCCAAGTGGTGAGCGCGCGCTTCAGGGTACCTGGCCTGTACGATTTGCTCGGTCCCACTGCGGATGGGGTGTTGATGCGCAGCGGAGCGCGCCTGTTCCCGGTGACCGCGCAGGGATTCAGTCCGCGGCACGGCGATCGGATCTCGGCGTGGGACGTGTCGGCGGACGGGCGGCGCCTGGCCACCCGGGATCGCGCGGGGGCCATCATCCTGTGGGACGCTCGCACCGGGGTCGCGACGAGCATGGCCGCTCCGAGGTCGGAGTTCGACCAAGGCGTGTCGCTCTTGCGGGAGCCATTCGTTCTGGCGCTGGACAAGGGCAACATGACGCCGGGGGTCGCCCAGCTGCTCAACACCAAGACCGGCGCATCCAGCGTCGTGGCGGACAATCTCTTCTGGCACGCCGCGCACGTGGCGAGCGATGGCGTGCACTTCTTGCTGCCGGATCAGGCGAGGTCCGGTGGGGCGTACGTCGCGCGCTGGGTGAGCTACCGCCTCGACCCGGGCTCCGGGAAGGTCGAGCGAGTCGGCGCGCTCAGCTATCCGCGCCTGTTCCACGAGTGCGCAGTCGTGGGGCCGAGGCTCCTGGCTTACGCCTTCGACCCCGCCACGGACAAGACCGAGGTGTTCTGGTTGGATCCCCAGGGGAACAAGCCTTTGTTCCAGCTCGCAGGCTCCGCCAACCTGGTGTGCGCCCCCGGTGGTGGGCATGTGGTGCGCTTTGGTCGCGAAGACGGCGATCCGGATCAGCTCCTCGACGCGAGAGGAAAGCTAGTCCGCGATCTCGGTGTCTCCAAGGCGCGCTACCCCCTCGTGTCCTTCACGGCGGATGGCAAGCACTTCGGTGTCGCCGTCGACCAGCTGAAGGTCGAAGTCTGGTCCCAGAGCGCGAGTGGCTTCGAGAAGCGAGCGACGCTGGAGCTCGCGCCGGATCCGGACTCCCCGGATACCCCAGCAAGTTTCCGCGTGGCACCCGGAGGCACTCACGTCTACCAGCGGCGCGCCCACGACGTCCTGGTCTTTCCGGCTCATCAGTGAGCACGGCATGCAAGGGGGTTGGGGGAGAGGAACAGGCGCTAGAGCGCCGTGAGCAACCAAAGCAAACGGGCCCGACGCTGGTGCCGGACCCGTTGGTGAGGGGTGAATGCCCGCTGTGAGGTGCAGGCAGTGTTCTTGTGTGGAGTCACTCCGCCGCTGCGGGCTCCTCGCTGGGCTCCGCGTCTTCCGTTTCCGCGGTGGAACGGCTGCGGCGGCTGGCGAGGCCCATGCGGATCAGGTAGTCCCGGCGCGAGACGCAGGCGCGGGCGATTTCGCTCCACTCCTCGAACCACTCGCGGAGGGACACCAGGGTCTCCACGTGAGCGAGCTCCGCGGCGTGCTTCTCTTCGCTCGACTGGGGCGGCGGCTCTGCAGCGCGCTGGGCGATGCTCAGCAGGCTCCGCAAGCGGCTGCGCGTCTCCCCGTCGATGCCGCGCTCAGCGAGCAACTCCAGGGCCTCGGCGTCCTGCTTGCGAGTCGCCTTGCGGGCGCTGCTCTTGTCCATTTGATCCAGGCGATCGAGCAGCAAGCGGATGCCAAGCAGCGCCTCGGCACCGGTGGAGGGCGCGAGCCCATCGAGCAAGAACGCATGCTGCTCCGGAAAGCGCCGCTTGAGCGTTGCCGAGAGGATCTTGAACGCGGGTTCGTCCCACGCATCCAGCTCCGCGATGGCGTCCCGCACGTCGGCGTCAATCACCGCGTCCGCCTCCTGCATCACGAAGCCGGAGCACGC
>JBFXBK010000652.1:0-2989 GCA_050183255.1 Polyangiaceae bacterium
AGCAGTATGACCACGAAGCCGAGGTGCAGTCCTGGCTCGTGGCTCTCCGGCAGGAAACGGATCTCGACCTGCGTTTCCTCGCGGTGTTGCACATTGGGTGTGCGCTCCACGCCAGCCCGGATTTGCGACAAGCCGCTGTCGCTGCGCTGCTCAATGCGCTCGAACCAGCGGCGCTTGCCAAGCGTTCCCTCGAAGACCTCGAGGCGTTTGGAGCGGAAGCCGCCGTTGGTTTCGAGCAAGTGATCCCGCAGGTTCGCTACTGCGCGAGCTTCGCCCTCGGAAAAATGGGCGCTGCAGCGCGCGCTGCGCTGCCCGAATGAGCCAGGAGCGCGAGAACGGACCGCACTACGGCGCCCTACAGGCCATCCACTGGATTGAAGAGGACTTGAGTCGGCCCCAATAAATGTTGCCCTGAGGAAAAAGCGAGCGGCGCTACTGAAACTCCGAAGTGTCGCTGGAGAGCTGCGGGCCCTTGGGTTTGGGGGGAGGTGCAGCGGGCTCACTCTTGGGCGCCTTGGAGGTCGCCTTGGTTTGGGGTTGCGCTGCGACGGGTTTGGTTGGCAGCGTTGCGGCTGCGGGAGCTGCACTCGCCGCTGAGCTCGCGCTGGGCGCGGCCGGCTCTGGCAATGTCACTTCGTTCGGCACCAGTCCAGCGTTCGCGATCGCGACCACCTGATCGATGGATCGCTCCCCCACCTTCAGCGTGACCTTGCGGGTAGCACCGACAGGACCTTCGATGTCCACGCTGCCGCTCTTGACTACAGTTGGTTTGTCCTCCACCAGGACTTCGGCGTTGGCGGGCGCAACCTTCAGCGAGAACACTAGCTGCGTAGGCGCGGTGCCGGAGGAACCCGGTGCGTTCTCCGCCGCGAGGTCTGCAGCTTGGCTGTTGCGCATCCAAAGCAATCCGCCTGCCAGTCCCGCAGTTAGGACGACAAGCGCTCCGACGAACCACGCGGTGGTCCCGCGTCCCGCGGCTTTCGTCGCTTGGGGCTGCGAGAACGCCAGCCCAGCGCTGGTGGCTGCTGGCGCCCCGCCTCGGGTTTGATCCAGGCGCGGCGCGACGCGCGCCCGCTCCTCTTCGGGTACCGAGAACAGCTCAGCCTGGGTCAGCTCAGGACCATCGGGAAAGAGCGCGCTGAGTGCATCCCGTAGCTCACCGGCGTTGCGGTAGCGCTTGCCAAGGTCACGGGAAATCGCTCGCTCTGTGACTTCAGCGAGCTCGGGGCTTACCCAGGGCGCCACATCCTGGAGCGGGATCAGCTCCTTGGTGATGATCGCGACCATCAGCTCGCCCAGAGATTCCGGTAAATCGTAGGGCAACCGCCCAGACAGGAACTGATACAGCGCCACGCCGAGTGACCACACGTCTGCTTGGGCGTCGACGCGAGATGCGCCCTTGGCCTGCTCGGGCGACATGTAGAGCGGTGTCCCGAGCATTGAACCCGTTCGCGTCAGACCATGGGAGTCCCCCTCAGTCTGAACCAAACCGTCGATCACTTTCGCGATGCCGAAGTCGAGCAACTTGACGCGTAGCGCGTCGTTTTCCCTGTGGCAGAGGTACAAGTTCGCGGGCTTGATGTCGCGGTGGACGATGCCTTGCTCGTGGGCGCGCGCCAGACCAATGGCCGCCTGGAGTACCAGCTTTGCAGAAGCGTCCGGATTAATGGCTCCCAGGCGCTGGATGGTCTCGTCAAGGTCCTCGCCGTCGAGGAACTCGAGGATCATGTACGGACAGCCGGTGGCTGGATCGAACCCCGAGTCGAATACCTGAACGATGTGGTCGCTCTCGACCATCGATGAGGCCCTTGCCTCGCGGAAAAATCGGTGGATGACTTCCTGCGTGCGCACGAGCTCAGGGTTGAGCAATACCTTCGCGGCGCAACGCTTGTGCGTGGTGGTGTGACGAGCCTCGTACACAGCGCCCATTCCGCCCTCTCCGATCAGACGCACGAGCTCGTACTTTTCCGCAATGATTTGCCCGGGGGCGAAGCTCTGTGTAGCGAGAGGAGTCATGGGTCGGGATGATCGTAGGCCATGAGGCCGGGGACGACATGGGCGGCGAGGAACCTGCGCACCTCTTCCGATGAACCTGCGCAGACGATACTGCGCAATGGAGCCTTAGGCGGCTCGAAGTAGCAGCCTTGAGCGTCCCCGTTCGCATCGCGAAAGTCAAAGTGCTGCGACGTGACTTCGAGCGTTGTTCTCCGCACCCGTGAAACGTTAGAGTTTGAGGATGCGCGCACTGGGTGGGTTTCTCGTGCTGGCGGTGCTGAGCTGTGGATGCTCTGGTACTCAAGAAGGTGGCGACTCCGAGCCGGAGTCGAGCGTGAGTTCCGAACTCGCGACGCAGCGACTCGCGCAGGCGCGGGAACGATTTTCGGCGAAAAATGCGGCAAAACCGCTGCTTCGAGCCGAGGACGGCGCGCTGCGCTTCGGTGTGTCCCAGCTCGACGTCAGCACGGCGGACAACCGAACTCGCTCGCTCAGGTTAACGCTACCTAGCGACGTCGGAGACCTCACCAAGCTCCACGATGTAGAAAGTGGCGTCGGTGTGGGTTTTCGCCTGCTAGGCACTCCCCCGGCCAGTGCGTCGGCAATCGTTGACGGGATTATCGTGTCCCCTCGCGTATTTCCAGGCGTGGATTCATTCGTGCGTGGGCGAGCGGACGGCCTCGAAGACTACGTGTCACTCGAGGCCGCGCCGAGCAGCACCGAAGTGCGCTACGAGCTAGTGCTCGAGGGCGTCGCGGGTCTGCGCCAGATCGGCCAAGTCATCGAGTTCCTCGACCCGGCAGGCGCGCCGCGGTTGCGTGTCACAGCGCCCGCCGCGGTCGACGCAGAGCAGCGTAACCATGCGCTGCGTCTGGAGCTGCAAGGCTGCGCCGTGGACCGCGATCCGCGAGGGCCCTGGGGACGCCCAGTATTGCCGCCGGGAAACACTGTGTGCGAGCTGGCGGTGCGCTGGGATGGCGACGTGAAGTACCCG
>JBFXBK010000653.1:0-2943 GCA_050183255.1 Polyangiaceae bacterium
ATTCCGCCGAGAAACGTCGAAGAGCCGTGACTGGAGCTCGGAGAGGATCTGTCCGCGCTTCGATGACTTGCTGGCGCTTTCAACTCCCTTCAGCGAACTGAAGTCGCGCAGCGCCCCAGGCTCTGCGACGTCCCGGTACCCGCGCACGGTCTCAATCAGCGCCGGCAGATCCTGGACGCGCACACGGCGGTCTAGCTCGGTCATGCGCATGATGGCCTTCGCCAGCACCGGGTGAAGGGTATTGGAGAGCCGGCGAAGATCGTGTCGTGCCGCCACGAAGCTCTCGAGTTCGTCCCGTTCGGAGAAATCGAGAGCCAAGGCGAGGCTGGCAAAAAGCATTCCCAGGCCGAAGATGTCGGTCAGCGGGTCGTGATGCTCGAGCTCCTGCTCCCAGCTCACGTAGCCCGGCAGATAGACTGGAAACTCGATACCCTGCGCCGCATCTCCAACTAGGCGAGTGGAGTACTCGCTGGTCCCCGAGTCGAGGTCCTGAACGGTTGCGCTGCGACCGACGACGTCGATTCCGAGCTTTTGTGATCGCTCGCGCTTGCGTATTTCCGCGAGGCTAACTCGCGGCTGAAGGGCATCCGCGTCACGAAACCACAAGCAGCCAGCGTCGGCGTAGATCTTCTCGACGCCCTCCAGGGGTGCAACGCGACCGCGATCGTGGTGCGCTTGAACTTGCTCCATCAGCGGCACGATGGCCCGCACGACCTCCTCGTTGCTGCGTCGCGCCCCATCGTCGAGGCGCAGAAACTCGAAGAAACCGTGACTATTCCCCATGCGCACCCGCGCTCTCGAGCAAGCGCTCGCGATCGGCCCACACGCCTTTCAGCGCCTTCTTGGTGATCTTGAGTTCCTTGTTCACGAACTTCTCGACCCGTTCACGGAGGCCCAGCTGGTCCGACAACACGAGCGCGTGAGCCAAGCCGACTTGCTCGAGCTCCGGGTCTACGGCCACGAGATCGGTGAGCAGGTAGCCAAAGTAGTCTTGCACCGTAGGACCATATCCGTGGATCGAGCTGCGCAGCGCCTCCACATCGGGGGCTGCGCTTACGCCTTCGTAGTCGTCGAACATAGAGCGGGCGTGCGCCATCACTGTATCCGTACGGCACCACATGGGCTGGAGTACCAAGTCGAGCAGTTCACGCGTCAGTCGCTCGACGCGTGGTCGCCCCAGCAAGTCGAGCGCATCAAGTTCCAGGCGCCCTTCGACCATGGCCGACACCAGCGCGTCCGCGTCAGGATGCTTGCCATGGAAGAGGGCTGCTGCCTTGGCGCGCATGTAGAGTTCTGGGTGCGTCGCTCGTTGTGAGCCGCTGCTGTCGAGTGCAAGCACCTGATCCGCCTGCACCAACAAGGCCTCAGGGTCTGTCTCAACCAGACCCGTCGACACCTTGATCAGGGTGTTCAGCGTGTGCTCGAGTTCACCCGTCACCAATAGCCCAGCGCGGTCCGCGTAGATCTCCGTGGCGAGCTGAAAGAGCCGCAGCGAATTCGCAGAAGCCGCGCTGCCGAGGCTCAATGCTTCGAGCACGCGCTGTGCTGTGAAGAAGTCGCCACGCTCGGTCGTCCAGAAGACGTAATGCGCCAGTTCATGGCCGAGCAGCGCGTCGAGTTCTGACGGCTCGAGGCGCTCGGTGATCGGCCCGGAAAAGACAACCCGAAGCACACCCGGAGCAAAGAAGAGCGTGGCGTTCAGCTCGCGTTCATCGGTGCTCTGGTAAAGCTCAAGCGGCAGGTCGAGGTCGAGCGCCTCCGCCGCGCGCTGCGCCGAAGCGTGCAGAGTGGGGTAGCTTTCGCGGCTCAGCCGCAGGGTCGACTTCAGGAGCTCCAGCTCGACGACTTCGACGTGGGCGTCCTGGAACGCGTCGGCGGCGAGCTGTCCCCAAAGCCTCGGCGCGTTCTCCACAAGGTGGTCCCGGAGCGCGCGATGATAGGACAGAGGCTCAAGCACGGAGCTAGAGCATACCTTCGAGGGACACCCAGATGGAGCCTGGGAAGCTCGCATCGCGGGTCTCGGAGTGACATCGGGAACCCGCGCGGTCTCGCGGTGTCCGAGGCGAGATCCAGATGAGTTATGCTGCCGCTGTGAGTCGCCTGCTGGCCTGCCCCTTTTGCCGTGAGCTGTATACAGACGGCGAAGCCGCGCGCTGCAAGGACTGCGGCGTCGAGCTGCAGCCGTTGGAAAAGCTGCCGCCGTCCCACGACGCGCTGCTCGAAGAAGCAATCGCAGCCGCCGAAGCTGGGCAACTCCCGCCGGAGCCGATCCCTGCGGTGGACTACCCGCTGCCGTGGACGTTCATGGGCCGAGGTCGACTGGCGCTGATGCTGTGCGGCGTGCTTGGGATTGGGATGTTCTTCGCGCCCTGGGTTTCCGTGGTCAAGCCTGACCTAGCGCTGCTGAGTGGCTTCGATCTCGCGAAAGGTCGCGCGGGATGGCTGTGGAGCGGCCTCGCGGGTTGGCTCACGTTGATCCCACTCGTCGCGAGTCGCCGCACGGTGAATCAAATGCGTGGCGTGCGTGCGGTGTGCGCGATGTTCGCAAGCATGACGTTGGTCGAGACCGTGATGCTGCTCGCGCGACCACCCGAGAGTCATCCACGCGTTCCCGTGGAGATACACTGGCAGTGGGGGCTGTACACCAGCTTGGGGGTGGCCGCCCTCGGAGTGCTCCTGAGTCTGCGCTTTGGCGGAAAGCCGGATGATCTTCGGGACCTTCCGTTGCCTGGGACTGCCTCCGACACCGATGAGACAATGCACTGAAGTGCACCTTGTGGCGCACTCGTTGCGGTGCCGCCTCCCCCCCTGAAGATCTCGCGCGCGCTCGAAACGTAAGAGTCGGATCGAAGGCACCTCGCCTCCAGGGTGATTTGATCAGGCCCTCACGGGCCCGAATTCGCCGCCAACGCAAGTCCGTGCTACCGCTCAGACATGGTGCCG
>JBFXBK010000654.1:0-2936 GCA_050183255.1 Polyangiaceae bacterium
GTTCTTCGATCTCGGCAAGCCCTGTGACGACGGCGGCATCGGCGTGTGCCGCGACTTCGGCGAGGTCGTCTGCGACCCCAACGACGACAGCACGGTGATGTGCGATCTCTCCCTCCCCCCCGATCCTAGCCCAGCGGGTACCGAGGTGTGCAACGGCCTCGACGACGACTGCAACGGGCAGATCGATGAGGGCATCACCTTCGACATGGCGCCCTACCCAGCAAGCGGGACGGCGCAGTACTACGTCGATCGCTGGGAAGCGTCGCGCCCCGACGCGACTTCGGTCGCCGCAGGCGTGAACGAGAACATCGCCTGCACGGCTTCGGGTGTCATGCCCTGGACAGCAGCGTCTTGGTCACAAGCCAAGGCGGCGTGTGAAGCGCGCGGCACAGGGTATCGCCTGTGCACCGCTCTGGAGCTCACGCAGATCTGCGAACAGGGCGGCAACGCATATCCGTACGGCAGCAGCTACGGCGCAAACACCTGCAACGGCGATGACTACGACGGCATCCCTGGCGGCGCCAATGACAACGTGTTGCTGCCAACAGGCAGCCTCGCGATGTGCAAGACCAGCGACGACGTCTTCGATCTCTCGGGCAACGCCACGGAGTGGACCTCGACCAAGACCGGCGCGACCAACGAGATGCCGCCCCAGGACATCTACCAGCTCCACGGCGGCTCGTACCTCTCGCCAGCCCTTGGCTTGAGCTGTGACATCGATCTCGCGCCCCGCGCGGGCCAGAAAGCGATCCTGCAGAATATCGGCTTCCGCTGTTGCAAGGATCCGTAGGGATCCATTGCGGTCTTTTCTTGGGGGAGGTGCGCTGCTCAGCGGCCGCGCTGCCTCCCACCCACCGCTAGGGCTCGAGCGGGGATAGCAAGTCGTCGATCAGCGCCTCGTCCAAATCGAGCGCCCGCGTCGACCCATTGAGGAGCGCCTCGGCGAGCTCTGCCTTGCGTACTTGCAGACCAACAATCTTCTCCTCGACGGTGCCGCGAGCGATCAGTCGGTGCACGAACACTGGCTTGTCCTGCCCGATGCGATGCGCACGATCGGTCGCTTGGGCTTCAGCCGCCGGATTCCACCATGGATCGTAGTGAATCACCGTGTCCGCCGCGGTCAGATTCAAGCCCACGCCACCTGCCTTGAGGCTGATCAAGAACACCGGCACCTCACCCGATTGAAAACGCTGGATCTGCCGTTCGCGGTCCCGCGTGCTGCCGGTCAAGCGTGAATGCGCCACGCCTGCAGCAACGAGATCGCTCTCCAGGAGATCGAGCATCTCCACGAACTGCGAGAACACGAGCACGCTGCGTCCCTCGGCGAGCAGTGTCTCGAGCAGCTCGTTGAAGAAGCTGCGCTTCGCGCTAGGCGCGTCCCAACGTCGCGCCGTCTTGACCAAGTGAGGATCACAGCAGACTTGCCGCAACTTGAGCAACGCATCGAGCACGATGATGCGTGAGAGCGCGATCCCCCGCCGCGCTATTTCCTCGCGGACTTGACCGTCTACCAGCTTGCGAACCGCCTCGTACAGATCACGCTGACCTTCGCCAAGGTCGATGTGATGGGTGATCAGGGTCTTGGCTGGGAGATCAGCAGCGACGTCTTGCTTCGTTCGTCTCAGGAGCAACGGCGCGACACGGCGGCGCAGGGCTTCCATTCTGCCCCCGTTGCCGTGCTTCTCGATCGGATTGCGGAAGGCCGCGGTGAACCCGCGTTGACTGCCGAGGGCCCCGGGCACGGTGAAGTGGAGCTGACTCCACAGCTCCCCCAGGTGATTCTCGATGGGCGTGCCTGTAACCGCGATGCGCTGTTGCGCCTTGAGCTTCCGTGCAACCGTCGCGGTCGCCGTCTTCGGATTCTTGATCGCCTGGGCCTCGTCCAAGATCGCCAGGTCCCAGTCGATGGCAGTCAGCAAGGCCTCATCGCGCTGGAGCAGCGCATAGCTCGTGAGCACGATGTCCTGGGACGTCACCTCACCCTCGGACTCGTGGCGCTCCGCGCCGTGCCAGACGAGCGCCTTCAGGCTGGGAGCGAACTCTGTGAGCTGCTCGCTCCACGCGACCAGCACGCTCGTGGGCGCCACGACCAAGCTCGGCCCGCGGGCTTCGCCGAGTTGTTTTCTCACGGAAATATGTGCGAGCAACTGTACGGTCTTACCGAGACCCATGTCATCGGCAAGCACTGCGCCGATGCCGTGCCCCGCCAGCAGCCGGAGCCACGCCAGGCCATCCCACTGGTAGTCGCGCAGTTTCGCCAAGAACTCCCCAGGGAGCGCAGGCCTCGCGAGCGCGGTGAGCGTCGTCAGCGTACCGCGTAGCTCACGCAACGCGCGCCCGGTCTGACTGACGAGGCCCAGCGTCTCCGCGAGCTCCATCGCCTGCCAGCGCGTCACCTTGTGCTTTGCCTTCGGCTCGCCACTGGCGAGCTCGATCAACACATCGAGCAGCGGCTTCACGCGCGCGTGAGGCACCTGGGTGAAGCGTCCAGAGGGAAGCAACACCACCATGGAGCCGTGATCGCTCAGCTCCTTGTCGCCGCGCAACGCCTCCAAGAGCAGCGGCAGGAGGCTCATGCGCTCGCCAGCCACTTCGACGCCGAAGTCCAAGTCGAAGAAGCGATTGTCTGTCGGCTCCAGCTCGGTGAAGTACTCGTCCGGCTCGATCAGCGAGAGCGAGAACGAGGCGTCCTGAACGACCTCGACGCCCCTCGCCTCGAGCGCTGCAGCGCCATTCAGCAGGAACTGCGCCCACGCCAGCTCGTCACCCAGCAACCAGCGACCGTCTTCACCCGCCTCGAGCTGCGAGACGCCGGCCTGGTAAACCGCAGTGTGGGCGCGCTCTTCCGCCGCGGGATCCCGCAGCACGCTGACGCGCTCGTGCTCTCGCTCCACCAGCTGGCGATGGGGCGGGCTCGAACGCCCGACGAGGGGCAC
>JBFXBK010000655.1:0-2930 GCA_050183255.1 Polyangiaceae bacterium
GGTGCGTGGAGATCATGTCGTCCTTCGGAGGGAGCCGGGAGGGCTGGCTTCGCATCGCCGACCGCGAGACGATCGGCCATCACTACGAGAGCACCACCAGCGGCGGCTGCGAGCGCGTTGACGATGAGGCGCCAAGAACCGTGCTGGTAGCCGGAGAACAAATCACCCGCGACGAATTGGCTACCGGTCAGCGGCGGACCCTGGACGCCAATGAGTACTGACGTGAGCACACACCGATGTGTTTCCTCCAGGCAACAGGAACACGAGCCCCCTCGAGTTCGAACATCCTACGTCGGCGAAGCTGAAACCGAATCGCGTTCCCCGATGCTACCGCCATGGGTCGGCTAGCATCCCGAACATGAAGCCCCGGCACATCCTCCTCCTACTGTCCGCCCTCTGCTTGTCAGCCGCCTGTGGACAGACAGAACAACCGCCAGAAGGCTCTCCATACGACGACGCCGAAGTCCATTCGGGTTCACGACTCCGCGCGCGCTGGTTAGAGGCTGAGGACGCTCGCCAGTTTCTGGGCTGGTACGACACCGAGCTCGACATGCGGTGCTATTTCGTCGAGCTAAAGGATGGCTATCGCTGTATTCCATCGCAGGTCTACATTGGATATCTCGATGCTGCCTGCAGCCAGCAAGTGGCATTCGGCGCGCATGGCCCCGGGCTCTACTCCGTCCGAGACCCCGGCTCCGACCTGTGCGGGTCGCCCCCCAGCGTGGAGCTCGTACGGCTTGGCGAAGCGGTGCCCAATGTGGGCGACGTCTATGCGGATGGAGGCTGCAGTTCCATCACCGGTGACATTGAGGAAACCTACCAGGTCACCGAACGAATCCCCCTGAAATCAACGGTATCCGCACGGCAAGCAACCAAGTCCATCGATACACGACTCGAGCGCCGTCTCCTGGTGAGCGAGGACGGGGCTCAAGAGCCTTCAGCGCTGTACGACCGCAAGCTCCAGAGCGGCGTGTTTGCGGAGGCTGACCGTTTGGCTCCGTTCGCCTCGGAGGTCTGGATGGGCTACGCAGACCCAGAGTGCACTGAGCCGCTCCGCCCGGTCGCGTCCTCGGAATGCCCGAGGGAATTCGGCGTACTGGACGCGAACGTCATTGACGCGTGTCTCACGCACCACGAGTATTTCCGTATAACAACTCAACAGACCGACATCACCCAAACCAATGTTTGGGGCTACTGCCAGGGCACTCCCGACACTGCCTTTGAGGTTGAGGAACTGCCGCGCTCGGACCTCGCCTCGGTCACAGTCGACGCTAGTGGGAGCGGTCGCATCAAGCAGCTCACTGCGCGTGCCACCGACTCGGGTGAGAGCCTGGGGGCGAGCGGTTGGCTGGACTCACGCTGGGGCAGCGAGTGCGAGGTGGGTCTCGACGAAGAGGGCAAGTACCGGTGTCTGCCCAAGTGGGGGCCATCGGCCGTGCGCGTGAGCTACAACCGATTCCGCGACGCCAGCTGTAGCTTGCCCTTGGCGCAACCTGTGGAGTGTAGCGCCGTCGTCCGCTTCGCTCTGGACTACACGACGCGCTACGAGGTGCTGGGTGTTGAGAGACTCAGCCAAGCGTACTCCATCGATGATGGCGCTTGCACGTTGCACGCCCTGGCAGATTTCGACAACTACGTGCTGAGCCCACTCACCCCAGAAGACTTCGTCGCGTTTCGGGAGGTCATCGAATGAGTTCGATCAAAGGCAGCAAGCGTGTCGCAGGTGCCATCGCGATCTTGGTTGGGAATGGGCTGCTCCTCGGAGCTTGCGGGGACACGGAGGAAGTGCCCGCTCCAGATCGTCTGACTCCGCGCGCCGGCTCGCGCCTCAAGGTCATCTGGTGGCAAGCCGGAGAGCAACGCCGAGCGATTGGCTGGTACGATCCCCAGCTCGACGCAGAGTGTCGGTTCGTCAGGGTCGGTGATGAGTTCCGCTGCCTGCCCGAGGAAGCCGAGCTAGTCTACACCGACGCCTCCTGCACCCAGCCACTGGCTACGGATGTCGAGGGGCCCGGCTGGTATTCGCTGCGGGAGTATGGGACCGACTACTGCGATCCACAGGTGTCCGCAGAACTCATTCGCGTTGGGTCAAAAGTAGCGCGGCCAACCACGGTGTTTCGCGGGAGCGATTGTTCCCCCACGGAAACTTCTCAAGAGTCCACGTACTACAACCTGACTGAGCGAACGTCCATCGACGGGACAGTCGCGGCGACGCTCAGCTCGCAGCCCCTCGATGACCGCATGAGCAGGGACTTGCTCACGGCGGCGGACGGTTCCACGGAGTTCTTGTCGTTGTTCGACCGCGAGCTCGACACCTACGTCTTCTCGCTTGCTGACTCTTTCGTGCCAATTATCGGCGCGGAAACAACCGATGCTTACAGCGACGCCAGCTGCGGAGTTCCAGTCGGCAAGGTCGTCCCCGAATATTGCAACGTCACCTTCACCGCGGACTCAGGCGCCCAGTCCACCGATAGGTGCGACTCCCGCTGGCAGTACTATCGAGTAGGCCCCAGAGTGACGAACCAGGTCTACGAGCGCACCTTCAGTGGGTGCGAAGCACTGCCCACGGAGACTGCAGAAGTTGGCGAGGCCATTCCTTGGGAAGCGTTGCTGGTCGACTCGCGGATCATCACTGGCCAGGGTCGAATCCGCGCCCGCATGCATGCTTCGGCGGAGTCAGGAACACCGCTCGAGCACGACGCCTGGTACGACACGCGCTGGGGAACAGCGTGCGACCACGGCATCGCGCCGGATGGCAGGGCGCGCTGTCTGCCGATCGGTTTTCGCAACGTCCGATGGACGGATGGCAGGGTGTTCATGGACCGGGAGTGCAAGGTCCCGGCAGTCCCCGTTGATGCTTGCGGTCAAGACATTCGCATCGCCTGGGACGGCAACTCGAAGGAGCGCTATCGAGTCACGGGCACGCGAAC
>JBFXBK010000656.1:0-2903 GCA_050183255.1 Polyangiaceae bacterium
GAGGCCTCACGGCACTTGCGCTCAGCGTCGGCGTACATCCGCCCGGAAAGCTGATAGCCAGCGAAGAGTTCAGCATGCTTGTCGACGTACTTGAGCAGCACGTCACCGACGCGAACCTCTTGACCCGGTTCTAGCGGGCTTTCGTGGATACGCTGGCCATCGAGCAAGGTACCGTTTCGTGAGCCCAGGTCTCGCAGGAACCACTGCGAACCCTCCCAGCGAATTTCCGCGTGGCGACGCGATACCGACTGTACGGGAATGCAGAGATCGACCGCCTCGTCACGACCGATCACGGTCGGGCTTTGACTCAGAGCCCAACCACCGGGGAGGCTCGCGTGCTCATCGGCGTAGAGCAAGACCAAGCCGGATCGGGGCCCCATGCCTCCTTGAGGGGAGGACGGGGCTCCGAACTGCTGCATAGCTCCAGTCGTCGTGTCACTCATGTTGGGGGGAGGCTGGGGCTGCTTGGAGCCCGCCGGCCAGGGACTCAGCCCGGCGGCGATCAAACGCCAGCCCAGGCGGTGTAACGGGTTTTGGGCTCAGACGGAACAGGCCCGCAGTCGTTGCACAGATTGTACTCGCTTCAGGAGCGTAGTGAGGCGAATCTGCGATTCGCTGAACAAGTCAACACAGCGTTTCCTCGTCTCAAAAGCAGTGCGAAGGCGCAGAACTCGTGCGCCCACACCCCTCTGGGGCGGGCGAGTTTTGCAGCGAACTACGGAGACAGGACACTAGCGGGGTTCTCGGCGCTGGATGGGTCAAAAAGCGCTAGAACATGGCGCATGTCGAGCCTGGCTGCTGGCAAAGGCGTGCGCGTCGCCGCGCTCCAACTCAACTCCAATGCGGATGTCTCCGCGAACCTGGACGTCGTGGAGGAGCTGGTGGCGCGCGCCGCGGCGGAGCGCGCCGAGCTCGTCATGCTGCCCGAGAACTTCGCGTTCCTTGGCCCCGAGTCGCAGAAGCTTCAGATCGCGGAGCCGCTCATCGGGAGCGACGACTTCGTGGCTGCTGCTCATCCGATTCAAGCCCGCTTGGCGGCCCTGGCGGAACGGCTTCGCGTGCATTTGCTTCTCGGAGGTTTCCCAGAGCGGGCGACCGCTGCGGCATCGGAGCACGGCCGGCCGCCCTTCAACACGTCGCTGTTGCTTGGTCCAGATGGGCGTCCGGTCGCTCACTATCGCAAGTTGCATCTATTCGACATCGACTTGCCGGACGGAACCAGCTTGCGCGAGTCGAGAGCGACGCGCGCGGGGGATCGCGTCGTCGTGAGTGAGGTCCTCGGCCTCAACCTGGGGCTCTCCGTTTGTTACGACCTGCGCTTCCCGGAACTCTATCGTAAGCAGGTAGAGCAGGGGGCCAACGTGTTGAGCGTGCCGGCGGCGTTTACCGCGCAGACCGGTCCCGCCCACTGGCATGTGCTGCTACGCGCGCGTGCGATCGAGAACCAGTGCTGGGTCGTGGCACCCGCGCAGTGGGGCAAGCACTCAGAAGGACGCGCGTCCTACGGCCACGCACTGATTGCCGACCCTTGGGGGCAGATTATCGCCGAAGCCTCAGATGGCGTGGGCGTGATACTGGCGGATCTCGATCTCGAGCAACTGCGCCGCGTGCGGGCTAGCTTGCCTTGCTTGCGCCACCGCAAGCTCTAGCTGGCTGTTCCGTGCGAAAACGGCGCTCCTCAGAGGTGACGCTTGGCGATTTCGGTCCAGGTGCCGTGGGGCTCGAGGGCGATGTAGTCGCGCCAGTACGGACGAGCCTTCTCTGGTTCTCCCGTCTGTTCAAACGCCATAGCCAGGTTGAAATAGGCATCGGCGAACTTGGGGTCCGCCGCGATCGCTCCCTGGAAGAGCGGGATGGCCTTCTCCGCCTCGCCGCGTTCGAGCATCACGTAGCCCAAGTTGTACTGAGCCTCCGGTTGGCGAACGTCGATCTGTAGCGCCTTCTTGTAGAGCGCTTCAGCGCCCGTCGCATCGTGCCTGCGGAAGCGAATGTTGCCGAGGTTCGTGTAGGCGATGGCGAGCCAAGGGTCGAGTTCGACAGCCTTTGCATACAGAGCCTCGGCTTCATCCATCGTGGACGGATCTTCGTCCAGCTGGCTCGCCTGAAGATACAGCTCGTACGCGGTGCGTGCACGCTCACGGCCCGCGTTCGGACGCAGCACACGCACCACGTCGTCCCGTAGGCTCTTCACTTCCAGGTCGAGCACCATCTGGCCCGTCAACGCCTCGAAGGTCCCATCTTGGGTGCGCACCACGACGCGCCGACCATCACTCACGATGCGCAGTTCGGATAGCGGACGCGTCACCCGCGGCAACGATTGGCGCAGCGCGGAAACGGCGCGCGTCACGTCACGCAATCGGACGCGGCTCTCGAGCAGCGCCTGCGCCGTGCGCAGCGCGATCAGGTCTTGAAAGGTGTATGCGCGGCGCCCGCGGCGACGACCCGATGGTGACACGACGCCGTTCTTGTCGAGCGTGCGCAGTCGACCTGGGCTCTTGTGCAGCAGCCGCGCGATCTCCGCGCGCGTGAACTGATCGGTGATCGGTTCGCGACTGGAGTGCGGACGTTCGTCGTCGTCCTCGGCCCCAGGTTCGAGTGCTCGTACGCGTCCGCCGCCGGGGCCGAACACAACGTGGATCAGCTTCCCTTCGGGCTGCTTGCGTTTGCGATTTGTGCTCCGCTTGCGGCCAGCCATCGTGCCTCGGAAGGACCCGCATCAATTCCTTTTCTGGCCCCCTACTGTCAAGCATCGCCTTCAGCGACCGACGAAATCCGCAGCTTTGCTCGTGGATGAGCGAGGCAAACGGTTTCTCGTTTCTAATGCGTGCCGCATCTAGACGCTACACGGGCACGCACGCTCGATGTCTCGATCGAGGTTGACGAACGCTGTGTTCAGGCGAGAG
>JBFXBK010000657.1:0-2831 GCA_050183255.1 Polyangiaceae bacterium
AGATCAAGACGGAGATGGCGTCGGGGACCTGTGCGACAACTGCCGAACGGCGGCCAATGCCTACGCCCAGTGCAGCGATCACTCCGACTGCGTCGCCGGAGCCAAGTGTATCCCCGTGGATAATGCTACAGGCCACTGCTCCAAGCAAGGCGACGACGAGGACGAAGATGGTCTAGGCGATGCCTGTGACTCTTGCCCCGCGGTAGCGAACGCGAACCTCACGCAGAACTCGAATTCGTTCGCGGAGCGGCGCGAGCTCGAGACGGAGCACCTTCCCGACGCTTGTGACCCCGTGCCGCTGCTTGGGATGCGCCCCATCCTCGAGCAAGGCCCACTCTCGAAGATCCAGCCCGACTCCGAGCAACCGAACCCGGGAAACACCGTCTACTTCCGAGCTTCGGCGCAGCTCGGTGATGGAGGCTACGCCGCGACGCGACAGGCCGACGTGGGGTTCAGGCGCTGCGACTGCGTGGTGCCTGGGTTTGGCCCAGCGCCCCTCGAAGACTGCGTGGGCGCCCAAAAGCAATGCAGCTGGGCCCCCGAGGAGTACAACTCCGCCAGCTCGAAGTGGGTGCCGATCAGCATCGCCCAGTCGAACCGCTCGAACGCTCTCGGTGATCTGGCTGCGCCACTGCCGAGGAACTCGAAGGTGACGCGCACCTTCTCCAGCGCACGCTGGCTCGAAGACCGCTTCCAGTACGCGAACACCAACGAACGCGAAGCACAGCGACTGGGAGAACCGGAATTGCTCGCCTGGCGCTTCGGGCTCGACCTGGAACGCACTGGGGACCCCAATGCGAGGGTACCTTCGTACCAGGTCGATGGCCTCGAACAAACCTGGGGCGCCGTGTGGAGCTACACCCGCGGAGACACTTTTGCTTCCGCGCGGGATGAGAAGCGACGTCAACGGCTGCGCGATTCCTACACCTACGTTCACACTCCGAGCTTTGAGGTGTCGATCCCTTACGCCGATCCAACACCGTTGAACGACTGCGGGCTGCCAAACTGCAGTCCATGGCTCGACCCGTGGTACCTGTGGCCGATCGACCCCGACCCCTTCGTGAATCCCGTCCTGCTGGGCCAGCTCGCTCAGCCCGCGCTTGCCTTGCCGCGTGGTAATACAAGCGTACTCTTGCGGCCGGACGGGGAAGCGCTGGACGTCGGGGATCAGCTGGCGGCCTCGGGAGTCGGCGAGTTGCTCTCACAGCAACAGGTCGCCTTCATCAACCCGGTAGAAGACGGGGCTACGCTGAGGCGGCTGGGTGATCCGCTGCAGTTTGCGGCGATCCCGAGCCCCTGGGAGCCGAACGCGGGGGCCGTCGTGGAGGTGAAGGCCAGTTCTAGCGGGCTTTTTCCTGCCATCGCCGAAGGCGGGTTGCAGCAACCCGAGTTGCCCCCTCCGGCGACCGTCCCCATGCCGGGCGCTCCCGCGTTAGCACCCGAGGAATCCGCGCCCCCTCCCATCACGACGGTCGCAGCTCCGGGCAGGCGCGAAGGTGCAGTGAGCGTCCTATCCGCATCGGAGCGCTCAGTATTCTTGGTGGGAGGCGGCGTAGACCGCGAGGAAACACTCGGCGAGGTCTGGCGATATGCGTTGGACAACGGGACGTGGCACCGACTCGAGTTCAACGGTGCACGGGTGGACGGCGTACTCGCCGCGACCTTCGACTGGGAGCAGGGCCGCCTGCTCGTGCTGGACGAAACCGGAAACGGTTGGTTCAAGCGTGGCCGCCTGCTGGAGCTCGATCTGAAGACCAAGCAGGCCCGTGTGGTCGCGAGCTGGCCACGCCTGGGCGTGTACGAGCGCCTGTACCTGATGCAGCGCGCCGACGGCGAGCTTTGGGCTTTTGGCAGCACCAGGCTAGGCTCAACCCACGTGTTCCGAGGCATCCTAACCAATCGCGGCCTCCGGGTACGCGGCTTCGCCCAGCTCAGAGGCCGGTTGAAGCGCGCACCCCACAACGCCCCCAATGGCGCCTACGTTGCGCTCGAGCGTCGTGGAGTGCCCAGCATCGAACACATCGACAGCGCAAGCTTCAAGGAGACCACCCAGTGCTGGAGCGGACTGTGAAGCGCCTGGCCCTCCTCACTGCTGCCATCGCCCTCTCATGGGCCGGCTGCAGCAGCGGCCGCAGCACAGCGCCCCAAGACGGCGTGTTCGAAGCCGGGGTTGGGGGTGAGGGTGGCGCTGGGAGCAGCGCGGGAGGCGCTGCGGGTTCCGCGGGGCAAAGCAGCGCCGGCAACTCTGGCGCCGCAGGGACCTCGGCGGGGGGCTCGGGCGCTGGCGTCGGCGCCACCAGTGGAGGAGGCACTGGCGGCTCGGCCGGCCTCCCCGCCTGGCTCGACCATGCAGGCTGGACCCTGTATCCAAAGAGCGCGCCGTGTGAGACCTACACTGTCGGAGAGAACAACTCGCGAGCGCCTCGCACCTGGACCAGCTGCGGCCCTGGCTGCCAGCAGAGCAGCATCGTGGAGTTTCCCAGTCAGATCGGCCAGGCGTGGGCGGCCGGACTGCGGCGACACTCCGACGGGCGCGTGCTGCTCTCCTACAGCACCGTGGGCGTGAAGCCGGGGGTGGCTGTGCTCGAGGAGATTGATGGGAAAACGCTAGCCGCGATGCAGGACGCTACCACCTGTCCAGTGCAGAGCATGGGTCGCGGCGGAGTGGGGCTGTTTCGCCACTACGACATCCAAGGCGCTACCGGAGGCTCTCGCTACATCTACTTCGACGGTTCGTTCCGTTGGGGCGAGCCGCCCCTACCCGACGCAGATCCCTTCGCGACTGACTCGGAGTGGGGCGCAGTCCTCGGCTTCTCAGACCTCGGCATCGC
>JBFXBK010000658.1:0-2827 GCA_050183255.1 Polyangiaceae bacterium
GGCTCTTCTCCGGGAGCGATGAACGGGTGCCTCCCGGAAATGACTTCGAACAGCACGAGGCCGAGTCCGTACACGTCGGAGCGAGGATCCACCTGCTTGCCCGAGAGGTGCTCGGGCGACATATACGGCACGGTGCCCGCGAGCTCGTGCACCTCGGTGGTCTTCAAATTGTAGCCGAGGAGCTTCGCCATGCCGAGGTCGAGCACCTTGAGCTCGCCCCGCTTGGTGACGAAGACGTTCTCCGGCTTTAGATCCCTGTGGATCACATTGAGCTGATGTGCGGCCTCGATGCCTTCGGCGATCTGCAGCGCGTAGTCGAGAGCAGTCGGCAGCTCCAGGCGACCCGCCTGGGTGAGCAGCTCACGCAGAGTTTGCCCTTCGAGCAGATCCATCGCGAGCCACACCACGCCGTTCTCCAGCACGCCGGCGTCGTGCACCCGGATCACGTTGGGGTGATCCAGGCGGCTCAGCACCAGCGCCTCCACCTGCATGCGTTGCCGCAGCTCCGCCCGCCCCACGTGGTGCACGTGCATCGCCTTGATCGCCGTCGGCCGCGCGAGGTAGCGATGCCGAGCCTCGAAGACCTGACCGAAGCCGCCGCTCCCGAGGAGCCTCAGGAGTTGGTAGCGATCTTCAATCCAGTCTCCTGGACGCAGCGTGGTGGGCGACTCCACGGCGTCAGCATACCGAGCGGAACTTACAGGTCCAGCCACACGGGTTAAAACGCTCCGCGGAAGCCGAGCGCCGCTCGGTCCTGCTGAATGAAGAGGTCGACGCCTTGAACGCCCGGCCGCGTCGCGGACGACTGCTGTTCCGGCTTGGGCCACAAGAAGAACGCGGTGACGCTCGCCACCGCCAGCCCAAGGCCTACCCCGAGCAAGATGTTGCTGGTGCTGGCAGCCGACTCGCGGTCCGACTGCAGGCCGTCGAGCTCAGCGCACACCGGGCTGCCGCCGCCGCCCTGGCAGGCGTTGCTCGGCAGCCCCTTGCGCAGCGCGTCCGCGTCGTCGGCCTTGGTATTCGCTTCCCCACGGAACACAAAGCTGCCGGTGATCGCGCCCAGAGCGAGTACTCCCCCGGCGATCACGACGATGTTGCGGGTCATCATCGAGCCGCCCGCGTCGCTCGGCTGATCTGGCGTGGTGTCCGCCGGCGCAGAAGCTGGCGCAGCTGCCGTGGGTGCGGCAACTGGCGGCGCCGCGGCTTTTTCCACCTCGAGCCTGAGCGTCGTTTGCACGCTCTCCCCAGCGCCGACCTTCACGTCCTGGCTGGCGCTGACGAACCCCGAGGCGCTGGCCTCGACCTTATGTTCCCCTGGGGAAACGAACAGCTCGCCCTCGAAGAGCTCCTCGTCGAGCGGAGTGGCGTCGACGCTCAAGATCGCGTGTTTGGGGGCGAGGTCCACTTCCACGCGCCCTACCTTCTTCAGGACGTCGGTTTGCAGGGCGCGGTACTTCTTCTCGGCGGCTTTTTGCTTCGGATCGTCGGAGAGCGTGAAGTGCTTGAGGCAGTAGGCCAGGAACGTCGCGGCCTCCGGGTAGTGATCGAGCTGGGCCTCACCCCGGCCCGCCTTGCACGCGGTGAAGTACGTCGCGTGAAGTCCCCATGCCGCGCGGAACTTGGCCGTGCCGTCCGCGAACTTGGATTTCTTCATCAGCGCGTCGCCCTCTTCCACGAGCTTGCGCGCTTGCTCGACCGCCTCTTCACTGCCGCGCTCGGGGCTCAAGCCGCTATCGATTTGATCCGGCTTGGACTGAGCGAGCGCGGGCAGCTGCGCCGTGAGAATGGAGAGTGCGGTGAAGGCGCTCGTGGCGCGGAGGAGTAGACGAGACATGGTGTTTCGATGTGGAAGGCCGGGCGGCAGTGTAGCCGCAACCAGCCGGTTCGGCGGAGGAAGTCTGCGGAACCCGGCTGCGCGTTCGGTGGTGGCCGTGTCGGGCAACCTAGTGGCAGGGTTGAATGCGGGTCGAGTCGCCGAAGCCACACACCCGGTAGGTGCCGGATTGACCGCATGCGGGTGCAATGGTCGTGTTGAGCCATCCCTGGTTCACGGGGCTCGAGCAGGTACCCCCAGCGAAGATTGTGATGTATTGCGCCTCGGCAGTCCCACTGCAGTTGTAGTCGAACGCCTTCAGGCCGGGCACGCCATGGTCCACGGTGAAGAATGCGGTGACTCCAGGGTTTACCGCCGCGGCGTTGGTTCCCGTGTCGCGACAGTCGCCGCCTTTGTTCGCATACGGGCCGCCCGCCTTGCACGTGTTCGGCGAGTAGCCGTCATGGTCTTCGTCGATGAAGGTGTAGACGCAGCCCGTGGCCGGGGCGCAGGTGTCGGACGTGCAGGCGTCGCTGTCATTGCAGGTGATGGCGGTGTTCGCGCAGGTGTGAGTGGCTAGGTTGCAGGTGTCCGTCGTGCAGGCGTTCTGGTCGTTGCAGTCTGCGTTGGTCTTGCAGGTGAACTTGCAGTCGTCCTTGCAACCGTCGGCGTTGTCGCCGTCCTTGCCGTCATCGCATTCTTCGCTCTTCGCGCTATCGACGTAGTGGTCGCCGCACACGCTCGTCTTGCATGACTGCGCGAGGCAGATCTTGCCTGATCCGCAGCTCAGGCCATCGTCACGGCCTTCGTGGCTGCAGATGCCGCTGGCAGGGACACAGCTGTCGTCCGTGCAAGGATTGCCGTCGTCGCAGCTGATGCTGTTGCCGGCTTCACAGACACGGGAAGCGTTGCAGGTCTCCTTGCCGTTGCACTGATTGCCGTCATCGCAGTCGGCGTCCTTGGTGCAAGTCGCTTCGCAGCGGTCCGTGCAGCCGTCGGTGTCGTTGCCGTTCT
>JBFXBK010000659.1:0-2811 GCA_050183255.1 Polyangiaceae bacterium
AAGAGCTGGTGCATATGGTGACCAAGAACGCTGCCGCGGTGCTCGGCTTGGAGTCGGTGTTGGGCAAGCTCGAAGTGGGACTGAAAGCCGACATCATGGTCATTGGTGGCGACGCGAGTCGTCCCTTCGACTCGGTGGTCGCCGCACGGCCCCGGGACGTCCGCCTAGTCATGGTCGGAGGCAGGGTACTCTTCGGAGACGATCAGCTAGAGGCCGCGGGGCCTGCGAATCCCGGATGCGAGACGTTCGACGCGTGCGGAAGGAGCAAGTTCCTCTGCGTGGCCGAAGCCTCGACCGCCAATCTCTTCGATCAGACGAGCACGCAAATTGAGAAGAACTTGAACGACGCCCTGCAGGATTTGGACGGGGTGGCAGCTCTTTCGAACTCCGACTGCACGGGTGGGTGTGGCGCAGGTCAGAGCTGCTACGCCCGGACCAGCGTGCCGATGGCGAACCCATCCCAGTGCTCAACAACCTGCGGCACAGGCGAGGCCTGCTTTCAGACCAGCTCAAGCGGCTTCGGCTGCCTAACGATCAACGTCTGCGCGCCAACGAAGACCGAAGCATTCTACCCGGTGGCTCCGCTTCTCAAGTGCGACTGAGACACCTCAGCTCCTTTCCTCCCGGAACCAAGACAGGCCCACGCAGCTCCGCACCGTTGAACACTCGGTTGGCGTTCAGCTGGGGCAGCGAAAACTGCAGCACGCCGGTATCCGTCGCTAGCCAGGCTGCGTGGGGTTGCAGGGCAAGCGGCCGGTACCTGTGTGTGACCGGGGCATCGACTCGCGTGCCGTATGCAGTGCCCTGCCCCGCGCTCCACAGGCTCAAGCCGCCGCGCGGTGTTTCGAGCAGCGCCACGGCGCGGTGAGGCGCCGCTTCGAGCGCCAGCGCCTCAGCGTTGCCCAAGTAGGGCTGCTCGAAGCTCGGCGCGCCGAGGGGTGCTAGCGCCGCATAGCGCAAGAGGCGTGGTCCCGCGTCCGCGCCCGCTGCCTGCCACACCCAGAGGTCGGCGCCGCGCGTCGCCAGCACGGCGGCGTGTGGCAGTGCATAGCTCTCGAAGTGCTCCTGCGAGCCGTCCAGCGTCGCAAACGCGACCTCCGTCGCCTCAGCCTTTCCGACGATGCCCACGACATTGCCCTGCGGCAATGTGCTCCAGCGCACCGGCGCGGGCCACGCCGCGCCTGGGCTGAGCAACTCGAGCTCCGAGCCGAGACGTTGCCACACGGGGACTGGGTCGCCTTGTGTGAGCCATAACGTCTCGGGACGGCGCTGGCCGCTGGTCGAAACGTAGCTCCTCACCCCCAAAATTTGCGGATCACCCCAGTACTCTTCGGTCGCCGAACGCAGGGCGAGCTGCAGCTGACCCGACTCCCAGCGCGGCTCGTAGGCGAAGACACGCTGAGCGCGGCCGTTGCTCGAGACCCGCGCCATCAGCCGGCACGCGCCGGGTAGCCACGCGAGGTCGAACACCGTGTTACCAAGCGGGTGCTCGGCCACGACGCTGCCCGTCATGAGCTCGAAGACGACCAGTGACCCACTTGCGCTGGACGCGAAGCCCAGGGCGGGGAACGGCTCCGGCTTGTGGACACCAGAGGGCACCGGCTGGTTCCATGGGGATTCGATGCTGGGCGGCCCACTCGCGGGGCCACCGGCATCCGCTGAAGGCACGGACTGCGGTGACTCGGAGACGGACTGGCAACCACAGACGGCGGCGATGGCGAGCAGGGCGGTTCGGAGGAGCAGGGCGATTCGGAGGCGCATGCGCATCCTTCGTCCGCTTCAGATTTCGGTTGTGGGGTGAGGCGCTTTTGGCCTGCGCCGCCACTCGCCACTAACCGCCAGGGCGATTGCCCCGCTTCAGGTGGCTTCGTCGAGCTCGCGCGGCCGATACACCTGAACCAGCTCGCAGCCCACGCCGTCGAAGTCCCCCCAGCTTTCCACAGGGCAATTCAAAACAGCCAGCGCAGCAGTGGGCATGCGCTCTTGCGCGCCCGAGCACTCGCTGATCAAGTCCTCCAGGTCTGGATTGTGACCGCTGACGAGCAGCGTCTGCGCCTCATGCAGGCGGATCTTCGTGCTCGTGGGCTCGGCTTCGTCACCACTGCTCTCGTCCAAGCGGGACACCAGCAGCTGACTGCCGATGCGCCGGATCACCGAGATATAGGCCTCGGGGCCGCTCAGGTAGATCCGCGGAGTGAGCAGCACTTCACCCAGGTAACCCGCGGCAGGGAGCAGGTGATCGAGCGTCTGCTTCACCCGCTGCGCGGTGGAGCCGATCACCAAGTCCGGCAGCCAGCCTTGCTGTCGCATCAGCGCACCCATGCGCGGCGCCGAGCGGTGGCCACGCTTGTTCAGCGGCCGATCGTGATCCGCGAGCGGCGCACCTGAGCTGTCGGTCGCCTCCCAGCTGCTCTTGGCGTGCCGCAGCAACAGCAGCGTCTTCATGGCTTCTTCGGCGGTAGCCAGCTCTTCTGCGAGATGAGCGCGCTCGCGACCTCGACGCGCTCCTTCTTTTGCTTGTCGCAGATCACCTTCACCTTGGGCATACCGCCCACGGTCGTCACCACCTTGTCGATCTTGGCATTTTCCGGCTGGATTTGATCGATGCAGAAGGCCATGACCTTGAGCCCGTTCTTCAGGGTGCCGACGCGCACGTCGCTGAGAGCGATGGTGACGTCTTCGTCGTCACTCAAGCGCTTGACGATCACGTTCTTGCCGCCGACCACCTCTTTGATGATGCCGAGGTGATAGTCCTTCTTCGGGGGGCGGAGCGGGCCCCAGATGCGGGTTCCAGGGAGTTGATCGATGGGC
>JBFXBK010000660.1:0-2767 GCA_050183255.1 Polyangiaceae bacterium
GGCGAGTCCTGCTAGCGTCCACACTGTTGTCCAGGGCACTCCCCGTGACAAAAAGCTCCTGCATGAACCGACTGCCATCGGCCGCGTCGATCGGACCAGACAACTTCGAAACGGATGACAACGGGAAGCTCGTTACCACACGGTTATTGGCGCACAGGTGTCCCATGTGCTTACGACCCGTTCCGTACTTCCTGTGTATTGATCTTACTTGGAGGCGATGACCCAGAACTTCTAGGTTCTGAACCGCGTCATCGAGTATCTCGCTTCGACGCTCATTGACGGACGCATTGGCATCGTGAGAAGCGTCCACAACATCGATCCGCGGGGCTTGATCCATGATGAAGTAGTTGAAGCAGTGCTCGAAGATCTTCTCCGCTACAACGTCCGCACCCCGGCGAAGTCCCTCCTCGTAGCGCTTCTTGGGCTCTTCGAGACGAATACTAGAATAGGGTTCGAGTTCGCCATCCGCTTCCGAGTCCGAGTGGGAGAAGATTCCTCCCGCTTGCGCCTCAAATGTGAAACTCCGCTGCCTCAGCTCACCCTGCGGCCCAACGTACCGGCTCTCGACCACTGCCCTGCGGAAAACAACCAACCAGGAGAACCTTCCTACCCCTTTACCTCCTCGCTCGACCTTCGCCGACGTGTCCGAGGTAAGAAACGCCTCGAAACAACGCTCGTCAAAACCGATGCCATTGTCCCGAATGGTGATGCTCCGAACCCCCTCGAGGCTCGGTCGGCCACCAAATGCAGAAAGCCCCGCTTGACCGTCGCGCTCCAAATCTACGGTGATGCTACCGCGCCTGACGGCGGTACGTCCGAACCGATCCTCGATCGCGTGAATGCTGTTGACGACAGCTTCCAAGACCGGGAGGTAGGCGTGACTCAGCGGCACTGAGGTGTTTCGGAGCCTACCCAGCAAGTCAACCGCCATGCTCCGAGGCGGGGCGTCGGACGAGAGGTCTAGTTCTGCCACCTCCGAACCTTACCCCGGTTCCTGCGAGCGGAGGGGACCTAGACTGTCCCAGCTCGCTAGCAAACCGGCGGTCCCCCGCGTTCCCTGCAGGAACCGGCCGGCAGAAGCACACTCGCGAGGTCGATACGCGCCGTGGCGCGGTCGCGCTAAGCGCTCCTAGGAAGCACTTGTTGGGACCACCCCACGCTCTTCACCGCCTCCCTCAGCGGCCGCTCCGTCATCGGCTCCACCCCGTCCACCGCCTCAAGCGACACAATATACGCCTGGATCGCCGGGCTCAGGTAAGTGAGGTTCAAGATCTGGGTCACCCGCGGCTGCGACACTCCGAGTCGCCGCGCGAGCTCGCCTACGCCGCTCACCTCGCCGCGCTCGAGCACGCCGCGCAGCTGATGGGCGAAAGCCAAGAGGCGCGCAACGTAGGCCGGGCGTCGGCACGTTCCGGGTCGATCTGCAGCCTTCGCAGCTTTGGGTCGGGGCTTCAGCTTCGCGCGCACCACCACCGCTTGTAAGTCGCGTCCCTGAATCCTACGCGGCACGGCCGTCTCCCTTGAGCGCTTCGCCGACCCAAGGCTGGAGCGCGATCTCTACGTCGCCGTTCGGCTCGTCCACATCCACTCGCGCGACGACGGACTGGATCACGCGCACGCGGTTTCGCGGCAGCAGGTTCCGCCACACCTGGGCAAAGCCCTGGAGCTGTTCAGCGATCCACGAAGCGTCGAGCGTCAGCGCCTCTAGCTTTCCGAGGCGAGCTTGTACCTCGTCAAAGCGCTGTTTGACCTGGTTCCGCTCAGAAGCCTTCGCGTCGCGACGACGCTGAAGGTGAGGACGGTTCGCACCATCTGCTTCCGCAAGGTTATTGTCGAGCGCTCGCACGTCGGCGCTGAGCTGGTTGAGTCGCTCGCGAAGCTTGCCTCGCTCCTCTCGCGCGATGTCCCGCTGCTGCCCCGTACGTTTGTGGAGGCGCACCTCGAGGCCCTGTGGTGTGCCTCGCGCGTTCTTCTCCAGCTCGCGCGCGACCTCCGCAATGCGGTTCAGCACCAGCTCTTCGAGCTCGACTGCGTTGATCGGTCGGCTCTCGCAAGCCGCGTGCTTGTCGCGCGAGATGCAGCGGTAGTAGCGGTAGCGCACTCGCCCTTTGCGTGTGGATGCTGGCGTCAGCGAATAACCGCAGGGCTTTCCGTTACGTCCACAGGCGCAGAACAGCAGTCCTCGCAGCACGTACTCCGGGTTCCGCTGACGCGCGGTTCGGTCGCGTGCAGCCGACGCCTCGAGGTTGCCTGCTCGAAGCACCTGCGCTTGCTCGAACACCTCCGAGTCGATGAGCGCCTCGTGCTCGCCCGGATACAGTTCTTCGCCGAGCGTGATGAAGCCGGCATAGACGGGGTTCGTGAGGACTCGAGCAACCGCCTGGGGTGACCAGACACCGCCCTTGCGGCTGCGGTGGTTGTCCGCATCTAGCATCCGCACGACCTCCGCATCCGAGCGGCGCTCGATGAACTCCGCGTAAATCTTTCGCACGACGTCAGCTTCCTCTGGGCGCACGAGCAGCTTGCGTGCTTCGGAGCGGTAGCCAAAGGGAACGTTGCCCCCAGTCCACATACCCTTGCGCCGCGCAGCTCCGACCTTGTCACGTATCCGCTCGGCAATCATTTGGCGCTCAAACTGGGCGAAGGCCATCAGGATGTTGAGCAGGAGCTGCGCCATCGCATCGGAGTCTGCCGACAGGAACGGTTGCGTCACCGACACGAAGTACGCGCCGCTCTTTCGGAAGCGCTCCATCAGGTTCGCGAAGTC
>JBFXBK010000661.1:0-2743 GCA_050183255.1 Polyangiaceae bacterium
AAAGGCCGGTTACCACGTGGAATTGACTCGGGCAGTCCTCCGCGTTGGAGCAGTCTACCTGAACGAGCAGGTGCCGTTGTCTGGCGCCGCGGAGCGCGACTGTTACCTCCCGGGGATCTTCGTGGCCGAGGTCAATCGGGGTATCACCGTGGACACGCTGAACCCGGCGCCTCAGGCGTTCCCAGAGCAAGGTGTCGCCCTGGAAGAGCGAGCGCGCACCGCCGAGGTCTGGTTGTTGGGGGAGAGCACAGACATCGACGCGCGGGAAGATCCACATGTCATCTTCGCTGCTGAAGGCACCGCCACCCGCGGCGATGAGAGCTGGCCCTTCGACGCGAGCTTGACCATCGGGAGCAACCGGCGCATCGCTCCGACGGACCCGAAGAAGCCCGGTGACAACCCGATCTGCAGTGAGCGCATTGTCTCTCCCATTCCCATCGACCTCCTGCCGAGCGCCGACGGTGTCCTCACGATGCGCATCGACCCCGCTGCGTTCTTCCGCGACGTGGACTTCGATCAGCTGGACCAAGTCAGCGACGACCCGCCGCTGTATCGTTTCCGTGATGTGACCGACGGTCAGCCCAACATCAACGTCTACCGCGGCCTGCACAGCACGCGCAGCGCCTACTCCTTCGACTGGGAGTAGGTGCGCCTTTCGCGGCGGCAGCGTGCAGAGGCCGCCGCTTGACGCGGCAAGGAGCGAAACCCCGGGAACACGCGCCCGGCGCGTTTTGCGCAGAATCTTCGTATTGCCGCCGGGGTTGCGGGCCCTACAGTGACGCTCGCGAGGCTTGGCGTGCAGCGATCGATGGGTGAGCGTGTTCTTTGGACGCAACACGTGACGAAAGTCTACGTGATGGGCGAAGTCGAGGTGCATGCCTTGCGGGGGGTGGACTTCACCTTGCACGCGGGCGAGCTCGTCGTGCTGCTGGGCCAGAGCGGGAGCGGGAAGTCGACCTTGCTCAACATTCTTGGCGGGCTCGATGGCCCGACCGCAGGTGAGGTATTCTACCTCGGGCACGACATGAGTCAGGTCACGAGTCGTGAGCTAACAACTTACCGCAGGGAAAATGTTGGGTTCGTCTTTCAGTTCTACAACTTGATTCCTAGCCTGACCGCCCTCGAGAACGTGGCGCTGGTCACCGATATCGCGAAGGAGCCCCTCGATCCGCTGGAGGCGCTCGACCTCGTGGGGTTGAAGGAACGCGCCGATCACTTCCCAGCGCAGCTGTCCGGCGGTGAGCAGCAGCGTGTAGCCATCGCCCGCGCCGTGGCCAAGCGCCCGAAGGTGCTGCTGTGTGACGAGCCGACGGGCGCGCTGGACTTCGAGACGGGGATCCGCGTGTTGTCCGTGATCGACCGCATCAATCGGGAGCTTGGTACGACCACCGCGGTGATCACCCACAACGCGCCAGTGGCCGCGCTGGCGGATCGTGTCGTGACCTTGGTGGACGGCCGCGTCGACAGCGACGTGGCGAACGCGGAGCGCAAGCCTCCAGAAGCGATTCGCTGGTGAGGGCGCTGGACCAGAAGTTGCTCCGCGACTTGGTCGGGCTCAAGGCGCAGGTGCTCACGATTGCGCTGGTCGTGGCCTGTGGGATCGCTAGCTACGTCACCCTGCACAGCGCGTACGACTCGCTCATCTACAGTCGCGATGCGTACTACGAGCACAACCGCTTCCCGGATGCCTTCGCTCACCTCGAGCGCGCGCCGAAGCCTTTGGCCAAGCGCCTCGCGCTGCTCCCCGGCGTTTCGAGCGTTGAGACGCGCATCCAGGAGGTCGCGCTCGTGCCGATCAAGGACCTGGACCGCGCGGCGACTGGGATTCTGGTGTCCATACCCAATGAGGGCTCGAGCCAGCTCTCTCGCTTGCATCTCACGCGGGGTCGACTGCCCGACGAGAAGCGCAGCGACGAGATCGTTGTCCTCGACGCATTCGCCGAAGCGCACCAGCTCGCGCTCGGCGACTCCCTTGAGGTCATCCTGAACAGCAGCCTGCGCAAGTTCCGTGTCGTGGGCGTGGCGATGTCACCGGAGTTCGTGATGACGATGCCCCCCGGGGGCATGTCCTACGACCCGAAACGAGCGGCAGTGCTCTGGCTTCGAGAGCGAGTGCTGGCGTCGGCGTTTCAGCTCGAGGGTGCCTTCAACGACGCGCAGTTCAACCTGGAGCCCGGCGTAGACCCGAAGTTCGCGCTACAGGGCATCGATCGCGTGCTCGAGCCCTACGGCGGCCTCGGCGCGGTGGCGCGGGAAAAGCAAGCTTCCAACTACATGTTGAGCGGCGAGCTGACCCAGCTCGAGAGCATGGCTACCGTGGTGCCAGCGATCTTCTTGTTCGTCGCTGCGTTCCTCTTGAACGTCGTCTTGTCGCGCTTGATCACGCTGCAGCGCTCGCAGATCGCCACACTGAAGGCAGTGGGCTACGACGATCGCGCGATCGGGCTCCACTACTTGGAACTGGTCAGCGTGGTGGTCGTGCTCGGCGCGCTGGGCGGAGTTGCGCTCGGTGCATGGCTCGGCGATGCGATGACCCAGATGTACACCGGGCAGTATTTCCGCTTTCCCGAGCCGGAGTACCGCCTGGAGGCACGGGTCGTGGTTTTCTCCCTCGTCGTGAGCCTCGTTTCCGCGGTGATCGGGGCGGCTTCGAGCGTCTGGGCGGTCGCCCGCCTGCCTCCGGCAGAGGCGATGCGGCCGCCTGCGCCGGCTCGCTATCAGTTCGGGTTGTTGAATCGAATCG
>JBFXBK010000662.1:0-2733 GCA_050183255.1 Polyangiaceae bacterium
GTGCTCTTCCGATCTCATTCGGGTCACTTCCGTTCCCGGAGCAGGCACCTGTGTCATCGTCCAACTCCCGGAGAGCCTCGCCCAGCCGGCGCCCGAGAGCACTCCGCCTCCACCAAGCGTCAACCCCGAGCCGCGCCACAGCATTCTGATCATCGACGACGAGCCCGAGGTCGGCCGTGCAATGAAGCGCGGCCTTTCGCAGCTGCATGACGTCACCCTGGCTCAAACGGGCGCGCAGGGCCTCGAGCTGATGGCACACGGCCACTTCTCGCTTGTGCTGTGCGATTTGATGATGCCAGAGATGAGCGGCATGGAGGTGCTGAAGCGGGTGCAAGCGCAGCTGCCACACTACACGGAGCGTCTCGTATTCATGACCGGAGGTGCCTTCTCCGAAGCCGGGATCCGCTTCCTCGAGGAATTAACTACCGGTCACCTAGACAAGCCCTTCGATCAACGGGAGCTGCGGGAGTTCGTCGCACGTCAGCTTGCCAGGTTGGCCGATCACGGCGGGGGGTGAGGAGCAATTGCTTCCCCACCGCCCTGACACTCAGCATCGGTCAGACATTGCTCAAGGCAACTTGAAGCGAACACCTTGGGGGGTGTCCTCGAACAACACACCCAGGGCCTTGAGCCGATCGCGGATGGCGTCCGCCGTGCCCCAGTCTTTGTTCTTGCGCGCGGCGTGCCGAGCGAGCGCCACTTGGCGAAGATCGGCGGGGCTAAGACTCGACTGAGCGAGCAGTTCTTTCGCGCGCTCAGGGCTCGGCGCTTGCTCGAGTTCGGCTTCGAGTTCGGCCTTGCTGATGGTGCCGCTCTTGCTCTCTTTGTTGAGCACCCCGAGCACGTGATCGGCACGCTCGAGCGCCGCCAGGGCCTTCTCTGCGTCGATGCCAGTGGGCTGCACGCGGTTGATCCCGTTCACGAACTCGAACACTGCCGCGAGGGCGTTGGCGGTGTTCAGATCATCGTCCAGGCTCGCGCCGAAGCCCTGCTCCAGCTTGCTGATGGCTTCACCTACCTCAGCGCTCTTCGCTTCCTCGCTGAGTTCCTTGCGCTCCGCCAACAGGTCGCGGCAGTTCTGCAGGCGGGCAATCGACGCGCGCGCCGCGTCGAGCCCTTCCAGCGTGAAGTTCATCGGCTGACGGTAGTGGTTCGAGAGTAGGAGGTAACGGATCTCCTTGGCGGTGTAGCCCTTCGCCTTCAGATCCTCGAGGGTGTAGAGAGTGCCCTCGCGCTTGCTCATCTTCTTGTTGTTCACCAGCAGATGACGCGCATGCATCCAGTAGCGCGAGAACTCACCGTCGGTGGCTCCCCTGGCTTGCGCGATCTCGCACTCATGGTGCGGGAAGATATTGTCTTCACCTCCGGTGTGGATATCAAACGTATCCCCGAGGTAACGGGAGCTCATGGCACTGCACTCGATGTGCCAGCCTGGGAAGCCTTTCTTGATCCGCTCGTCGAGCTGCGGACGCGTTCCGGGGTAGCCCTGCCACGTCGCATCGGCGTGGGGATCCCACTGCATGAGATGACCTTGATCGGTCTTCCACAGCGCGAAATCCGCCGGGTGGCGCTTCACCGTGTTGACCTCGACCCGGGCACCCGCCTCTAGATCCTCGGTGATCTTGCCGCTCAGCTTGCCGTACTCGGGAAAGCTCGAGATGTCGTAGTAGACCTCACCAGTGCCTTCCGGGATGTAGGCGTGGCCGCGGTCGAGCAGCTGCTGCACCTGGACCAGCATGTCCGGGATGTGATCCGTCGCGCGCGGGTACTGGTGCGCGTTTTGGATCCCCAAGGCAACGCGGTCCGAGTGGAAGCCGTCTTCGAAATGCCGGGCGACCTTGAACGGATCCCACCCCAGCTCACGCGCGGTCTTTTGGAGTTTGTCCTCCCCCCCGGCATCCGCTCGATCATCCTCGGTGAGGTGACCTACGTCGGTGATGTTCATCACCTGAGTCACCTCGAAGCCGCGATACTCGAAGTAGCGACGCAGCAGATCCGCAAACACGAAGGAGCGGAAATTGCCGATATGCGCCGTAGAGTAGACGGTCGGACCACAGTTGTAGATCTTGACCTTGCCCGCCTCGAGGGGCTGAAACTCCACCTGCCGCTTCTGCCGAGTATCGTAAAGATTGAAAGCCATCAGAGGCTGCTCTAGCCCATCGGGGCTCAGTCGCCAAGCCAGGCTCAGTCGTAGAGCGCGGCGGCTCCCACGGCCCTCCTGGTTCGGGCTTGAATGGGGGTCGCTAGGCAAAGGCAACGTGGCGGCTCCGTGCGAGTCTCGGCCTGCGCACAGCGACCATAGACACTACGCTTCCAGCTCTGATCTGAAGCAAACCGCGAGCGTCCATCGCGGTGACCGGCCTCATGCAGGCTACGCTCGCCCACCTCGGCGCCCAAACCCTGCGGGCCGTTACGCCGCCTCCACAACTCCCTCGCTTTTCCTGGGGTAAGCTGACTACAAGCCTTACAAGGTCTGAGCCGTCCGGTGAGTTGAGTTACTCTACGGCTCGGCTCGGGGCTTCGCCCCATTGCCTCAGGGAAAGACTCATGGCGATTCGAGACTGGCGGGCTGGTGGGTCTTGCCGGTTCGGGCTCAGTCGTAGAGCGCGGCGGCTCCCACGGCCCTCCTGGTTCGGGCTTGAATGGGGGTCGCTAGGCAAAGGCGGCGTGGAGGCTCCGTGCGAGTCTCGGCCTGCGCACAGCGACCTTAGACGCTACGCTTCCAGCTCTGAT
>JBFXBK010000663.1:0-2732 GCA_050183255.1 Polyangiaceae bacterium
CCGAACTCGCCAGAAGATGCGGCGCCAGATGTGGAGCAAGATCGAGACGAGCTAGCACTCGCCATGCGCGCGTTCCCGGGGCAGAGCCGCGCTCTGCCAGCATCGGAAGCACGGGAGCAGGCAGCCCTTGAGCTGACGCTCACCAACGCGAATACCCCTCGTCAGTGGCGCCGGGGCGCGGTAATTGTTTAGGGGTTCGCGCGAGGCGCGAATTGCGGAGGAAAATGCGTGTCTTAGTTCGTTTCTTGGCGCTGCTCGTGTTCGCCCTGTCGATGTTCTCGACGCACAGCGTGCTCGCACAATCGAAAGGCGAAAAGCAGACGATCCAGGTTCTGACGCTGTACAGCGACACCGCGTATGAGCAAGCGGAGGCGCTGAGCATCGCGCTGAAGCGTGCGGTGGACCGCTCGGGTGGCTGGACGTTGGGCAAGGGCGACTTCTCCCTGGAGGTCTTGACTGCCGCGCTCGGGTGCAAGACGACACCAGACGAGGCTTGCCTGAAGAAGATCGCCGAGCGCGTGAAGGCGACACACTTCGTTTGGGGCTCCCTGGAGAAGCAGGGCAAAGAGGTCGCGGGTACCCTGCACCTCTACGACGGCGCCTCGGGCAAAGAGACTCAGGTCAAGTACTCGGAGAACCTCTCTGATGCCTCGGATGAGACGCTCCTGCAGATCGCCGAGGTGGCGTTTGCAGAGCTCGTCGGCACTGCCCCGGGGAAACTCGTCATCACCTCCAAGGACGCGAAGACCGTCAGCGTCGATGGAGCCGCACCGACCGCGTTCGTGAACGGTCGGGCAGAACTAACACTCCCTGGCGGCGAACACACGGTGGTGCTCCGCGCACCTGGGTTCGGCGACGAGACACGGGACGTCACCGTGGTGCAGGGCGAGAGTTCAGAACTCGAGATCGCGATGCGCTCAACTGCCGCTCAGGTTGGCGGTGGTGGTGAAGTGGGCATGGACACCGGCAAGCCGATGAACACCAAGAAGGTCATCGGGCTCGCAGGCATGGGCGTAGGCGCAGCGCTGCTCGTCGGTGCCGTCTACTCCGCCATCAAGGTCAACTCGATCAACAACGACGACGGCTTCGACCGCTACCGAAACTCAGTCAGCGAAGGTGAGGACGTTTGCGACACCGCGGACAAAGGCACGACCTTCGTTGGCGCTCCGGATCCGAGCGAAATTTCCGATAAGTGCTCCACGGCGAGCACGTTCCAGACGCTGCAGTTCGTGTTTGCTGGCGCTGGAGCGGTGATCGGTGGCGTTGGAGCGTACCTGTTCTTCACCGCCGAAGACGAACCGGCGACTGCCAGCTTCCGTCCCAAGGTCGAGACCGCCGTCGGGCGAGAGGGTGGCCGACTACGCGTCACCTGGAGCTTCTGATCCATCGCGGACTCGTTCGAGCGTCTCGGAGTCGACCCTGAGCATTCGAGTGATTGGCGGAGAATTCCGCGGGCGGCCTCTAAAGGCTCCCCCAGGGCTCACCACGCGCCCGACGGCCGCGCGGGTGCGAGAGGCGCTGTTCGGTATCCTCGGGGATATAGCTGGTAGTAACGTCGCAGATCTGTGCGCTGGCACGGGCGCCTTAGGCATCGAGGCGCTCAGCCGAGGGGCGGCTCACGCGACCTTCGTCGACCCGGACCGCGCGGCGCTCGGGGCTATCCGACACAACCTAGAAGTGCTGAAGGTCCAAGACCGTGCCACGCTTTTGCCCCTCAAGGTCGAGCGAGCAAAGAAGGCTTTGCTGCCCCGCGCGGCGTTCGATTTGGTGCTCTGCGATCCGCCTTGGCCAATCGCGGACCAGATCGCGGAGTCTCTGGGCGAACTTCTCGATGAGAGTCTGTTGAGCGCCGACGCGGTGGTCGTGATCGGGCACCGGGGCGATCGCCCCGTACGCCTCGCCGACACCAGCCATTTGGTCCCAGGCCAACGCCGGGTGTGGGGCGACTCCGGATTAAGCTGGTTCGCCCCCCGGCCGTCAACACGTGAGCAAGCGGCTACCCGCCCAGAGCCGGACGCCGAACCAGAGTAGACCGGCGCTGCCGTGCGGCCGTGCCTCATGCAGCTACGCTGGCCTGGAAACCGACGAAACCCTTGAAGATTATTCCGCAGCAAAGTCGCCGCATGGTTGGCAATTGCGTTGGGTTTCGTCCGGCGGGTCTTGTACGCTCGGGGCGCTGCCCAACGGGCACGCGGTGCGCTTAGTTTCAGGAGACGTTGATGGCAGATTCCACCCCCACGCCGCCTACCAAGTCCGGAAGCGGATTCATCATAGTGACCCTGCTCATGGTCGCGGTCGCAGGCGGACTCATCTTCTGGAAGTTCTCGGGGGACAAGGAAGAGGAAGCACCGCCACCACCGCCGCCCGTCGCGACGACAACGCAGAAGCCGGTGCTCGAAGCACCCCCGCCACCGCCACCGAAGATCGAGGACGCAGGTCCTGACGTCGAAAAGAAGACCGTCGCCAAGGGTACGGTAAAGGGCGGCGGCGGCGGAGGCTGCTCCGGCACCTGCAAGGGTACCGTCACCCCGGCGCTTCGTTCGGCACTCGCTGGGCGCGCGGCCTCCGCGCGGCGCTGTTATGAACGCATGTTGCGAGCGAACTCAGGCCTATCCGGCACCGTGATGGCGCAAGTGCGTGTCGGCCCCACGGGTCAGGCTTGCAGCGTGAGCATCACCCAAGACTTCGGCGGTGTTGGCGCAAGCTGCGTGGCTCCGGCGCTGCGTAGCGGC
>JBFXBK010000664.1:0-2728 GCA_050183255.1 Polyangiaceae bacterium
TCACTCCCCGAGGGGCCGCCCGCAACGCACACCGGGAATTCAACGGTCCCGCCGTTCGAGCAGCTGGGCCCGAAGCTGACGGACGCGGGCATGAGCCCCTCGCTCCACGTCAGCTCCATCCCACCTCCACTGGATCCTGAAGACGGAACGAGCGGACCACCGCCAGCTCTGGGCGCCCTCCACAGCGCGCCTCCCTCTAGCGCGCCTCCCTCTAGCGCGCCTCCCCCTAGCGCGCCTCCTCCAGCAAGAGCAGCCGCGCTGTTCCCCGAGGCAACACGGGCGGCGCCTGTGTCGCTCGCGGAAGGCGCTAATGAGCCACTGACCTCGAGTCTCAGCGACGGCAGCGTGCGACCTGACCCACTGCAAGACAGCGGCTCGGTTGACATCCCCCGAGCGCCGGCGATCCCGAACCTGATCCCCAGGGAAAGCGAGGACCCGCCTCCACCGAGCACGGGTTCACTCTCCCCGAGCGGCGAGTATCCAGCGATCGAGTTCACCGCCTACGATCCGACGCAGCGCAAGAGTCAGCTGCCGGCGCGGGCGGGGCTCTATTCCAGCAGCCCGGCTGCGCCCGAAGTCGCCGAGCGGCGCGCCCCCCGCCCCGAGTCGTCGCCTCCGCCGCCACGGAAATCCACGCCGCCTACGGCGCTGCGGCGCTCCGAGCCAGCCGAAGACCAACCGACCCGAGAGATCCGATCGGTGCCACCTCCAGCGGTGGGCACGACACTATTCCAGCTCGCCAGCTGGCTCGATGAGGGCCACGCGGATCGTGTACTCGACGCGGTGCCCGCGCACGGCAGCGATCCCGACCAACGGATCATGCGCGCACGCGCCTTGATTCAACTGGGTCGCGAGGAAGCTGCAGCCAGCGAGCTCGAGGCGGTAGGCGCATTCCCGCTGCTCGAACCCGAGGTGAGGGCCAGCGTCGCGCGCTTGCTCCTCGAGCTTGGAAAGACGGACCAAGCTCTCCAGCAAGCGGATCTGGCGTATCGCGACGATCCTCAGTCTGACCCCGCACGCCTCGCGTTGGCGTGGGCCGCGGTGCGCGTCGATCGCCGCCACAACGAACCCATTTGGGTCAAGCGAGCCCACACCGCGCTCACCGCGCTGAGCACCGACAACAACCCGTACCCCGCGCTCACCCTCGCGCTGAGAAGTTCGGTGCTCGCCAGTATCGGTGAAGCCGACAAAGCGATCAGCGTAGCCCAGCGCGCCTTGGGGCTCGACCCAGACTCTGTCGATGCCGTCGCGGCCATCGCACTCGGGGCGGCCCGCTTGGGACGCGGACGCGACGCACAGGAGGCCTGGTGTCGACTGCTCGATTTAGACCATCGTGAAGCGGATGCTCTCAGTGAAACCCTCGGCGCTCTCGGAGTGGCCCTCGACGTCGCCGGGCTAGGTTCGAACCAAGCCGAGCTGCGCTGGGATGACATCGAGCTACGGGTTGCGCGCGGAGACGCTCACGGCGCTCGAGAAGTGGAGCTGCATGCGAAGCGCCAGCTCGAGCGCCTAATCACCGGGCAACGCCTAGACCTTCAAGTACTCGGCACGCTCTCCGCGACCTACCTCACCCAGAGTCCCGTGTTCCGGGACTTCGCTCCCTTCGACTTCTCGCTCTGGTCCGTAGGTCGCCTGGACGCTGCGCTGTTGGCACTGTACGGCCACGATCCCCGACCGCCTCTCGACTCCGACGTATGGCCGCTCCTGCTTCGCGCAGGCACCTACCTGGGCGAGACGCTACGCCAGGCCCACCGTGGACGTTGGAACGGCACGCTCCACGACGCACGCCAGAGCCGCGTCATATGCCGCACGGAAACGTTTAGCCCGCTCCTGCTCGTGGAGCAACGGATCCGGGAAGGCTCAGGTCACAGCCTGGCGCTCGCTCTCAAGAACCGCCTCGCCGACCCCACTTCGCCAGAGTGGCAGCATCGCTTACCCAGCGCGGTGCTCCCCCCAACGCCGTGGCGTGGCAGTTGGCCAACAGCGAACGAGGCCGGCAGCGTCTCCGAAGGGCTCAAGAACTCACCCGTTTCTACCTTCTGCGAGCGCCGCGGCAAGGGGCGCTTGGACGGGACGCTCAGCGACTTCAAGCGCCTGGACAGCTACCTCGCAGTGCTCGCCCCGCCTGGCGACGACGTCGGGGATGACTGGAGCCGCCGTGCGTGCGGCATGCTCGGCTGCCACGTCGGCGAAATCCTGCGCGCCGAATACGACGGGCGCTGGCTCGATGAACCAACCACCGGCCCCAACCGTCTTCAACTCGAGCTGCGCGATCGCACGAAGCTCGAGCCACTCAGCGTCGTGCAGAGCCGCCTCGTTAGCGATCGCAAGTTCAGCCTCGAAGAGTGGTGCCAGACGATCGATCTGCAGCACCGCTAGCGTGGAGCGCTCGCCCGCGCTCAAGGGTGGATGTGGACGAGGGTGCCGTCTCGAAGGCTCATCGCGCCATGCCATTTCGGAGGTACCGGCGGGTCGCTCCATTGGAACAACCAGCGCGCATCCTCGGGAGCCAAGTTGATGCAGCCATGGCTCCGCGGTTTCCCGAAGGAATCATGCCAGTACGCGGCGTGAAACGCGTAGCCTTCCTTGAAGTACTGTACGTAGGGTACGTCGCGCAGGTCGAACTCATCTCCCGCTTCATCACCGCTCATGGTCACGCTGACGTGCTTGGTGTGGATTAGGAACTGCCCCTGCACCGTGGAGTGAGTCTCTTTGGGGTCGCCGAGAC
>JBFXBK010000665.1:0-2722 GCA_050183255.1 Polyangiaceae bacterium
CCTGGTGCTGGTGATGGCCCTCGGCGTGGCGCTCGGGGATGTCTCGCTCTCCACGCTGCTGCTCGTGCTTGGCTTCACGAGCTGGTTCGGTACCGCACGGATCATTCGCTCCAAGGTGCTGCAGCTCCGGGGTCTGGACTTCATCGAAGCGGCTCGCGCGCTCGGACAGAGCGATCTCGGGATCGCCAGGAAGCATTTGCTGCCGAACGTGATGGGGCCGTTGATCGTGATCGCGACGGCGCACGTGGCCGCGATGATCATCGCCGAGAGCGTGCTCTCTTACCTCCAGGTCGGGCTACCGCCACCCACGGCGACCTGGGGCCGCATGCTGCAAGAAGGCCAGACAGCGATCGGCGACCGACCGCTCTTGGTCGTCGCACCCGGTGTGATGATCCTGCTCAGTGTGCTGGGTTTCAACCTGCTCGGAGAAGGCCTACGCGATGCCTTGGACCCGAATGAAAACTGAGCAGCTGCCAGCGGGCACGGATCCTCACGGATCTCAGAGCAAGCGTCAGCTTCTGGCGCGGCTGGTCTTGGGGGTGAGTGTGCTCTGCGCGACCCTGGGCTGCGATGAAAAGCTCTCAGCGCCCATCGGGGAGCGCGTAGGCGAAACGCCCAAGCGCGGCGGTATCCTGCGCACGGCGTTCTTCACCGGCATTCGCACGCTGGACCCGGCGACGGGCTTCTCCACGACGAACGCAGCGCTCGGGAACCTGATGTTCGATACGCTGCTCACGTACGACGACGGCGGCAACTTGGTGCCGGAGCTCGCCGAGAAGTACACGGTGTCGCCTGACGGCAAGCGCTACCTGTTTCAGCTGCGCCGGGGCGTGCTGTTCCACGACGGCACCGAGCTCACTGCAGACGACGTCGTGCGAAGCGTGCGGCGCACCCTCGCCCCCGATACCCCAAGCCCCGCGAGCTTCTACGATCGCATCGCGGGTTACCCCGCCTACCGCGCGGGTAAGAGTAAGGAGCTGGGGGTCCACGCCGAAGGCAAGTACAGCGTCAGCTTCGATCTCTCCCAGCCTGACTCGACGTTCCTCCACGTGCTCGCCCTGCAGCTCGTGGCCCCCGTGTGTAAGAGCGCGGGCGAAACGTGGTCCAACGCGTTCGGCTCCAAGCCGTGCGGAACCGGGCCGTTCCAGCTCGTACGCTATGAGCCGAATCTCTACGTCAAATTCAAACGCTTCGAGGGCTACTGGCGACCGGGCAAGCCCTACCTCGACGGCGTGGAGTGGGAGCTGAAGGTCGAGACGCAGACCCAGCGCTACAAGCTCGAGCGCGGCGAGTACGACTACGTGCGCGAGCTTAGCCGCGCAGACCTAGCGCGGATCCGCAGGGATAGGCGCTGGGACCCATTCGGTGAGTGGGAAGCACCCCACACCGTGTTCGGTGCATTCATGAACACCGAGCTCCCCCCCTTCAACGACCGTCACATGCGTCGCGCGGTCGCGTTTGCGATCAATCGTGAACACATCGCGGCGATCCGCCCGGGTCAAATCGTGCCCCAGTACAAGCTGGTGCCCAACGTGGTGATCCCGGCCACGCCGGGCTACCCCGCCCAGCGCTACGATCTCGACGCAGCGCTCGAGGAGATGCGCCTCGCTGGCTATCCGTACGACCCCAAGACCGGCAAGGGCGGCTACCCCAAAGAAATCGACTACCTCGCGCTGGTCGACTCCTTCGGGCAGCAGACGGCGGAGATCACTCAGCAAGAGCTCAAGAAGATCGGGATCCGCATCAACCTGCGCCTCGTTGGCTGGCCCACCTTTCAGGCGCTCACTGGTCGTCGCAAGACCTCGGTGATGGGTACCACCGGCTGGCATCCGGACTTTCCCGAGCCAAGCAACTTCTTCGAGTCAACGCTCTCAACGGACGCGATCGCCGAGGAGAACTGCCAAAACAGCGCGTTCTTCAGCAACCAGGAGCTCGACGCGCTGATGAAGACGGCGCGCGGCAGCTCCGACGCCGCCGAGCGCCAGCGTCTGTATCGCCGCGCGGAAACGATTGTCACCGAGGAGGCGCCCTGGGTGTTCACCCACTCTCAGCGCTACTACGAGGTCACCCAGCCCTACGTCCACGGCTACCACCCACACCCGGTGATGACCCAGCGCGTGCGCTGGAGCTGGATCGACACCAGCCAACTGCAGCAGAAGCTCGCCTGCTGGCTGCCTGGCAAGCGCTGCGGAGTCTCCGCCTTGCCCGCGAGCCTGGGTGCGTCACGCAGCGGAGGAGCCCGCTGATGCTGCAACGGCTTGCCACTCGCCTGGCTTGGTCGGTGTTCACCGTGTGGGCGGTGTTGACCCTTACGTTCTTCATCTTCAACTGGCTACCGGGCGATCCTGCGCGTGTCATGGCAGGCCCGCAAGCGCGGCCCGCCGACGTCGAGGTGATCCGCAAGCAGCTCGGCCTGGATCAGCCGTTGTACGTGCGTTACGGGCGCTTCTTCACTCAGATGGTGCGCGTCGGGGGCGATCAGAAGTCACACCCCAACGCGAGCAAGGTCGTCGGCCCGGTGAGCCTCGATCTGGGTGAGAGCTATCTTCAGCGGCAACCCGTGACGAAGCTCTTGGGCAGCGCCATCGGCCCGACATTGCTGGTCGGGGTGCTGGCGCTCGCCATACAGATTTCCGTGGGGATCCTATTCGGAGTCCTCGCGGCGTATCGGCGGCACACAGTCTTCGACTGGGGCGCAGTGGGGCTGACGCTGATCGGCATC
>JBFXBK010000666.1:0-2704 GCA_050183255.1 Polyangiaceae bacterium
GCTCGGTTTCAATCGCTGGGTTCAGCAAGCTCACGATTCGTATCCCTGAGGTATCACGTCGATCTCTCGGAAAAACGGCAGCTGTTCCTCGGTCACTTCAGGTGAGATGACCGCCCAGCGATTGTACAGCAACACGACTCGCTCTCCGCGATCCTCGACGGCGCGTGGTCCCTTGATTCCGTAGTCACCCAAATAGGTCGTCCAAAGGTCATCGAAGTCGGGCCGCCAGTCCACCTTCAGTCGGCGCTTCGCGTAATTGCTCTTGCCCACAGAGCTCGTATGTCCAAACAGACCACGGCGGATCTTCAGGAACAGCGCCTCGGCAATGTAGAAGTCCTGGCGGACGACCGCCGCGCGAAATCGCCGGCGGAGCGCCAGTTGAGTGTCGCTCGGGTCTTTGGCCACCAGGTGCTCCTGGAGGTCTGGCCCTTCGAACATGAAGCCTCGCGGAAACTCCTGAAGCAGCCCCTCACGGAAACGGTACTCACCCTCGACGAACAGCGTCGCTGCGCCGGACACACCGAAGTGAATCGTCGACAAGAAGCCGCGGCAGGTCGCATCTAGATCGATGAATCCATCCTGCTGCACCACCCGCGCGAATTCCTCCACCGGCACGTCAATCGAGTCGACGCCTTGAAGCTGCCGATCCCAGCGGACGACACCGCGTCCCTCCCCCCAAGCGATCCTGATCTGCAACTTGCTGGAGCCACCGCTGAGGCTGAGCACTCTGCCCGCCAAGCGGGCCAGCGGGACTTGAAGTGCAACGTCTTGCCGGATGCTGCGACGTAGACGCTTGTTCACTGATCCACCGTCAAGTCGCTGTTCCAGTAGCGCTTGGACTTCTTTTTACCTTCGAGGTTCAGCAGATACATGGGCTCGTCCCGTTTGGAGTGCCAGCCCACATATCGCACGTTTCCGCGCCGGCCGTCTGCGAGGCTCACTTTGGTTCCGGGGCGGATCACGCGCTTGGAGATCGGCTTGAGCGCGTACGCCAGCACTCGCAGATGCCCGCCGTCGTAGTCCAAGATGGCAAAGCGTCCGTCGCGACCCACGACTTCGAAGACGGGGCCCGCAAGCGGCTTGCTCAACGCAAGCTCGCGGTCGTCGACGTGCACCGCTTCCAGGTTCTTGCCCTGAAACCACGGAGCGATCACCCATCCCTCGCAAAGCTTGGCGGAACGGCTCCACGGAGAGCGAGCAAGCAATCGCCTGAAAACACTTGTCACTCGAGCCCTCGCTGTGTGCATGACTCATTCGCTCTTCGCCGGGGCGCGCAGAGCATAGCTCACGCAGCCATTTCGTCACGTTCTCAGTGTTCACTCAGCGCAAGACCGCACGGAATTAAGTCGCGACCGGGCGCCAGGGAATTCAGGGGCCGCGCACACGTTACTCTGCGTGACCTTCGAAGACGGCATCCAGCGCGATTCGTACCGCTCCGCGGAGCGCTCGGAGGATCGCGTGTTCGCTCAGCCAGTGGGGAGCGGCCTGGTGGTTGCCGTTGCGGATGGTGCAGGAGGGTCGCCCGGTGGCGCTGGCGCGGCGGAGTATGTGATCCAGCGCCTCGAGCGCGCACTCGCGGAACCACACTTCGATGCGTTTCAGCTGCGCGGCTGGGTGGCGTTCTTGCGCAGCTTGGATCAGGAACTCGACGGACGCAGGTTGGGGGGAGAGACCACCTTGGTGGTCGTTGCGATCAACCAGAGCGGCGCGTGCTTTGGCGCTAGCGCAGGGGACTCTTCAGCGGCCATCGTAGACCACGGCGACTTGTTGCACCTCGCGGGCCCAACGCGCCACGCGTATCGCGCGCGCATAGGCAGCGGCCGCGCTCACCCAGCGGGCTTTGGCCTGGCTCACCTTGGCGGGCCGCTGCTGGTGGCGAGCGATGGTCTGTTCCACTACGCAACCCACCAGGCAATCGCCGAAGCCATTGCTCGTTACCCCGAGGATTTGAGTCGAGCGACCGCCGCCGTAGTGAACACCGCGCGACTGCCGTCGGGTGAACTCCAGGATGATGTGGCATTGGTCTTGGTTCGGCCCCACTGAGCCACTACATGCCGATGTCCCAGTAGGCGAGACCGTAGAACTCCAGCGTCGGTCCGAAGGCAAAGCGCCCGATGGTCTCTTGATCGCCTTCGGTCTCCTCGAGCAGCGCGGCTTCCATCAACGCGCCCACGGTCACGTACTGATGCATGTACGACGAGTCGCTGCGCGTGAGGGTGAAGAGCGGCGCGAGCTGTAGCGCGCCACCCAGCAGGTTGGTCTGTTCGGAGCATGCGTCGCCGCTACCCAGCACGTTCGTCTTGAAGCCCAGCTCCCCAGGGTTGTCACCCAGGTTGGCGATGCCGAGCCCGCCACTTAAGGGCATGCACAGGTGATCGCCTGGACGCACGCCGACGGATGCGGGGATCATCACTGCGCCGGTGCGCCTCGGAACCTCCATCTGCTTCGTCCACGCATTGGTGAGGCCAGCGCCAGCGGTGATGCGCGCTTCGAAGCCCACTTCACCGTTGTCGTCCACAGTTGGCAGCGCGCTGACACCGAGCATGTAGCTGCAGCCACTCAAGCAACTCAGCGACGCTAGCAGGAGCGAAGCTTTCCACATGCGATCTAGAGTAGCGGTTCTCGCTGCGTGTCCTGGCGTGTAGAAGTGTGTGCACTAACGCGGGCGCCGCGCACCGGAGTATGCGGCGCTAGGTCCGCGTTA
>JBFXBK010000667.1:0-2698 GCA_050183255.1 Polyangiaceae bacterium
CTCGACACCAATCGCGGACTGATAGAGGTCGACGCCGTCGAGGTGTCGCGCAGGCTTCAGATCGAAGGCCGCGAGGATGGTCGTCGCGACGTCCATCGAGGTCGTTGGTAGGCTCACCTGGGACCCTGAGAGTTCTCCGTGCGGAAATTTAACGTAGAGCGGGGAGAGCAAACGATCCTCTCTCAGCGGTGGAGCGGGGTCGAACGGCACCTCCGGAGGGTCGCCCATGGGCACGTCGCCAACGACGATGATCAAGGCGTCGTCCCAGGCGCCCTTCTTCTTCAGCAGAGTGAAGAGCTTCACCAACTCGGAATCCTGCTTGATGAGCGCTGCGTCGTGAAACGCGTGCAGTCGCTGCCAGTCTTCTGCTGCCAGGCGGCGGGTGTTCACCCGGCGGCGGGCGCGCACGTCGTGGAGGATGATCGCGCCGCGTCGCGTGTGGAGCAGACCGCCGTACTCCAGCGGTTGGAGTTGCCCTGCCTCCGCGGTCGTCAAATCCCATGGCGGGTGACCGCCACGCAGGTGAGTCACCACCAAGCGCCGGCTCTTCGAGTCCAGCTGCGTCTCGAGCCAGGCAGTCGCTTGGGCCAACGGCTCGGTCGCTGGCAGGTCCTTCACCGGAGAGTACTCTTCAAAGCGGTCCCAGCCCCGATCGAAGCCGAAACCGGAGAAGGTCGTCGGCACGCCGGTGAACATCGCCGTGCGGCCGCTGGCTTGCTTCAGCACCTCAGCCACGCTGCGGATATCCTCGGGGATGCGACCGACGGGGTCTTGCAGACCGTGTGCCCGCGGCGACACTCCGGTGAGCAAACTCGCCACCACCGAAGCGGCGACCGTCGTCGGCGTTCGGTACCCGGTGAAGCTCACCCCAGCCCGCGTGAGCTCCGCCAAGCCGGGCAAATCTCGGGGCGCCGCGAACGGTGGCACCCGTCGTCGATCGATGCCTGACAGCATGACCACGATCACGGTGTTGGTCTCTGGCGTGCTCTCCCGTTGAGTCGCCGCGTCCAGCTGCAGCTCGGGATCCCCGAACACCAGCCGCCCCGAGTCGACCCCAGACGCAGCGCGCAGCTCGATCGCGACCAAGCGGTCTGCGTACTCGGTGAGATCGATGTGCACGGGAGTCCAGGAGCTCCCCGGCCCGCCATGGAGCTTCCGCCGCTGAAGCACCAACGGCTGCTTGCCGTCCTCCAGGAGTCGCAGCTCGGCGTCGCCCTTACCAGTGCCCCAGAAGCCTAGGTTCACATTGAAGGCAGCACCCTTTGGCACCCAGAGCGGACAGCGCACCGCGCTCGGCGCCGGCAGCGTCAGGGCCTGGCGCGGCACCCCGTCAATCGCGATGTCGCGAATGATGTCCTCTTCCCTCAAGGGAGTGAACGTCGACTTGATGTCGTCACTGACCGCCAGTCGAATCCAGTCAACATCGATGCGACCCTGCGGGCTTGATTTTCCACGCAGATTGAGTGTGACGGTGTGCCGTCCAGGACCGAGCTTGGTGTCGAGGCTCCGGGTGCGCTTATTCTCGATGTCGTCACCCAGCTTGAGCGTGGCGACGTAGCGGTCGTCGAGATAGATCCCCGCCTTGCTCACGCTGCCTGCCGCTGCGCGCAGCTCGATGAAGGGTTCTTCCAGCTCGGCGTCGAGCCAGAAGTCATAGGCCACCTTCGCGGTGTCGATGCGCGCGACTTGAGTACCCTCGCGGTCCACCGATTGCGTGTCTACGAACGGTCCGATAGCGAACTCTCGTCGGGCCTGTACATCCTTGCCCGCCAAGTCGAGGAACGCTCCGCGATGATACAGGTCGCAGCGAGACAGCAGACTCAACAGGCTCGTGCGCCGCGCCTTGGGCGGCGTCGTCTCCACGCCGGCGTCCCCACTCGACGCGACGGGCTCCAGATCCGACTTCGGCTGTTGCTTGTCATCACAGCTCACGCCGGCGAAGGCCAACGCACAGAGGGCCAACACCGAGAGCTGCGGGCGCTTGCCGAAACCGCTCGTCACACGCCCCCACTTGTCCCCATGTCGGGTCCGGGTCAAGCGCTCCGTGTCGGAAAGCGCAACAAGCATCGGCTTTTCGCCGACTACTCCTCGTCTTTGGCGCCCTGAACCTCGAACATCGTGGTGCGCTGCGCCTCGATCTGCACTTCCTGCTTCAGCTCCTCACCGTTCAGCTTGAGGCGTACGTCGTGCTTTCCGGTTCCGAGCGGAACTCGTCGACGTGGGCCGCGACCCACGAACTGGTCGTCCACGTAGATCGAGTGACGTGCGCCCGTGTTGAGCTCGAGCAGCCCCTTGTCGGCGTCGAGGGTGATGTCGTCTGGCGCATCACCGACGCTCAGCTTGACGTCGCCGCCCACCTTCGCTTCCTGCTTCTTTGGCTTGGTGTCCGCTGCCGGCTCCGCAGGTGTCTCCGCCTCGGCGCTGCCTTCTTCTTGCGGGGCCTCGGCTGCGGCGGCCGGCGGCTCCTCGACGTTCACGTCCGTGGAGGCTGGCGCCATCAGCATGCGCACGCCGAAGTAGGCAACCAACCCAGCCGCGGCGGCTGCGCCGATGGTTCCGGCGCCGCGCAACCACTTGGGTCCGCCCGAGCGATTTACACCGTTTGCGGCGAGCGCCGCGGGGGTCTCGTCCTCGAGGCGAGGCATTGGCCCCTTGTCGATCCTGCGCACTCGCGGCTCATCGAAGCGGATCGACTTGG
>JBFXBK010000668.1:0-2690 GCA_050183255.1 Polyangiaceae bacterium
TATTTTTTGTGTTGTACCGACCAATGGAGTGGTTCCGGTTCCGCAGAAGGGATCCAACAGGCCGACTCGAGGGGGATCGTGGGTGAGGAGCTCCTCGACCAGTCGCAGCGAGTAGGCGGGCGTCAAGCGCAGCAAGCCGTGCCTGCCGAGGCCTTGATTGTGCTTGAAAGTCAGCTCGACGCGCTGTGGCACGTCGGCGCGCGCCACACGCTCTGCGGGCTGCAATCCACGAATGCGTTTCCGCGGGGGATCTGTATTGGTCCCCCTCACCCTTCGCCCCTCACGTATGGAGTCAGGGCCCGGCCGAGCGCGGCTGCGAGCTCTTGTGGGTCAGTCGGGTTGAACCACCGAAACGGCTCGAACCACGCGCTCGGAGCGCTCAGCCGCTGGTTCTTTCGGCTGCACTCCACCAAGAGACTGAGCGCGGAGTGCTCAGCGTAGAACCAGTCGAGCTCCATCCCGGGCGCCGTGAAGCCTGGAACCCAGCGAGCGGACTGCAGCACGCGGTAGGCTCCCTGCCCCGTCTCTTCACCGATGCGCTCGGCTACATCGCGAGCCGCTTGCGCCTGTTCAGCGTAGTGCGCCGTGCGACGCCAGAACGCGCCGTACGGGATGAGCACGACACCGCCAAAACTATGCAACGAGAGCGCTCGATCGAGGTGGCAACCCCGCCCCCGCAGCGCTTCCTGACCAAAACGCTCCGCTAGAGCGCGCACCTCGGGTTCACTAGCCGCCGCCGCACCTCGCGCGAAGAGCGGTCCGAGCAGCAGACGAGCGAGACTGAAGCGGCCCCAGTAGCGGGGGAAGTTACGATTCAGGTCCACACCCCGGGCGTTGTGACGCACCATGCGTCGCCGCCCGTGGCGCAGGTTGGCTTCCACGCGCCGGATCCCATCCGGATTCGCGAGGGGCACACACCAAACCTCGCGGTCTTCGGGTGGCGCGTCGTTCAGCCTGTCCATGAGCGCGAAACACGTCTCCACGCCGATCCACTCCATCGGATGCAGCCCGCTCAACACCAGGCTGCAGCGCCCGGACTGGCTGCGGCCGAAGCGCATGCCAAAGAGCGGCTCCCCCCGGACGCTCTCTCCCAGCTGCTCGAGGTGCGCCCCCGCTGCCTCCAGGCGTGCCAGGCGCTCGAGCCAGTCGCGGTAACCAGCGTAGCCGCGAGCCGTCGGGCTCACCGTGTGGAGCGCGGGCGCCCGCGGATGAGCCGCCAAGGCCGCTAACAACGCCGCGTGCATACGAGCGGCTGCTACCACACCACGCCGAAGAGCTGTAGCGCCTCGACTCGGCGTCTTTGCTAGCGGGTCGGCTTGTGTCTATGGTCCCGCCGCTTTGACCACGCCCCCTGCATCCACCAGCGACCTGAGCGGCACCGTTTCTGAGAGCGGAGCCGTTCCCGAAAGCGAAGCCGTTCCAGAGAGCGGCTCCAAGCCTGAGAGCCGCTCCGACTTCGAGAGCCGCAGCGGCGAGCGCGTGACTCCGAGCGCCGACCGGCGCACGACCAGCGCGCGCTTCGGCCTGATCCGAGCGCTCTTCATCGGCTCCGGGTTCACTGGCCTGGTCGATCAGATCGGCTTCTCAAAGTACCTCTCGTACGTCGTCGGCTCGACCGCCTACGCCGTGAGCGCGGTGCTCGCGGCGTTCATGACAGGGCTCGCTCTGGGCGCGCACCTCGGCGGAAAGCTCTCCAGTCGCGTCAAACGGCCGCTCCTGGCCTACGGTGTGCTCGAGCTGGTGGTCGGCGCGGCGGTCGCTGCGGCCCCGCTGGCGTTCAAGGCGCTCACACCACTCTACCTGAGCCTGCTCGGACAGGCGCCTGACTCCCTGCTCTTTGCGAGCGTGGTGCGCTGGTTCCTCGCGGTTTTGTTTGTCGTCGTGCCGACCATCGCGATGGGCGCGACGCTTCCGCTGCTCTCCCGGGTCGTCGGGAGCGACCTGAGCGATGACGTCGCAGGCAACGCCGAGAAAGAGAAGCGACTCGGCAAGCTCTACGCTGCAAACACGCTAGGCGGCGCGATCGGTGCGCTGTTCGCCGCGTACTGGATCCTGCCGCTGCTTGGCCTGGCGGGCACGCTGATAGCGTCTGCGCTTGGCAGCGCTGCCATCGGTGTGTTGGCGATGCAGCAGGGCAGCCGGCTCGAAGCTCCTCAGGTGCCGGACGAAGCGGAGACTGGTGAACGCCGCTCTGTAGGCCTGTTGCTTCCAGTGTTGGCGTTTGCTTCGGGCGCGCTCGTGTTTGCCTGCGAGGTGATCTTCACCCACCTGTTGGCGCTGATCATCGGCAACAGCGCGTATGCCTTCGGGCTGATCCTCGCGGTATTCTTGATCTGCCTGTTCGTCGGAGCGTCCGTCGCGCCGAGAGTGCATTTGCGTTTCGGCTCCGCGGCGCTCCCCATCGGCCTCGCTGCCGCAGCGTTCGGCATGGCGGTCACGCTCCCAGCTTGGGATCGCCTGCCAATGTTGTTCGGGGGGCTGGGTGACCACGTCACCTCCTTCGCGGGACGCGAAGCGGTTCGCGCCGGAGCCGCGTTTCTCATCCTGGTGGTTCCGACCACGCTGATGGGGCTGACCTTTCCACTGCTGCTCCAGCGTGTCGCCGCAGATCCCCGAGTCGGCGCCCAAGTCGGACGCCTCACGGCGATCAACACCTTGGGCGCGGTGGCTGGGGCGCTGCTCACGGGCTA
>JBFXBK010000669.1:0-2687 GCA_050183255.1 Polyangiaceae bacterium
CGCCGAGAGCGTCGAGAGCACCGCGGCGATGATCACCAACCAGTAGCCCGTGACCCCCATGAAATTCCGTGCGGCATTAGCCATCACGGTCTCTGGGTTCGCTTTGCTCATCGCGACGATGTCCGAACCTGGGTCGGCGCCCACAGTTGCAGCCAAGAAGAGCAGCGGGATGTAGATCGCCAGGCCCACGCCGAGCGAAATCAGCATGGCTCTCGGGATCACCCGGCTGGGAGACTTTACTTCGCCGGCGATCGCCGCGATCAGATCGAAGCCTTGGAGTGCAATCAGCGTGAAGCCCAACGCCTGCAGCAGGCCAGAAAAACCGCCGGTCAAGAACGGCGTCATGCCGTGCTTGATGGTTCCCTGGGGACTCGTCCCAAGCGCCCAGCAGCCAGCCAAAATCAAGATCGTGAACACCACGACCTTGCCCCACGTGGCGAAGTCCCCGCCGCCGCCGGACTTACGAATCAGTGACAGCGTGTAGAGGATGGTTGGCCCAAGCGCCAAAGCCACGCTCGTGCTGCGCCCAGCGATCCACTCCGGTGGCTTGCCAAATAGCCCCCACAGGTGCTGCAACAGCACCACCGCGTAGGACGCGAAGCCCAACGCGTAGAGCACCCCCGCGACGATGTACGCAAACCACAGCACCCAGCCGACCGCGAACGCTGCGCGCACGTTGAGCACCTTCTTGGCGAAGGTGTATGCGCCACCAGACTCAGGGAACGCCGTGCTCATCTCGGCGAAGCTCATCGCCGTGATCACCGCGATCACGCCGTTGAGGGCGAAGGCCAGCATGGCGGCTGGACCCGTCGCGCGAAATGCGACACCGGCCAACACCAGGATGCCGCCGCCCACGATGGCGCCGATCCCCACCGCGGTGGCGCCCAATAATCCAATGCTGCGCTCCGGGGACGCTGCCACTGGCGAGTCGCTCATGAGCTGGGCACGCTAGTCAGCTTGCTTCGCAGGCGCCAGCGCCTGCTCAGTTCAGCCTAGCCAAGCGGAAGTACAAGGTGCGCGCGTGTCCGCAGGTTCGGCAGCGCAACCGCGCCACACGCAAGCGCTCTTGCGCGTGCTCTTCCACCGCGTGTTCTTCGACCTCCACCAGCGCGCCGCACTGGGTACACGGGGTGCGACCCGCGTGAGCTTCAACCACGCTCGGTGCCGCGATCTCGATGGCTGTCTCCGGTGTCCCGCCGGGCTCCAACAGCTCGAGCTTGCGCACGTCTCGCGCCAATCGAGCCGGTGCTTCACGCTGCTCGACGACTTGCACGGCGCGCCGCGCGACGCCTGTGAGCTCCCGCAGGAGCAGGCCCAGCGCTACCAGCAGCCCGAGCATTACCAGCCAGATCACACCCCGCCTTAGCGGTTCCGCGCCAGCGTCGCAAACCGAGGTGTGCACCCACGGTTACGCCGTGTGACGTCACATCACGTCGTCCGACGGCGTGCCTCTCCCCCCAAAAACACGGAAAACTGGCGTGTTTCCCTGGACCAGCGAGCCACGGCAGGCGCGAAAGATGCTGGCACGGCGGCTGCACCTAGTGTCCTGCTGCTCGGGAGTGAGTCGTCACATGAAACGTTGCGCGTGGGTATTGGGTTTGGGGTTAGGGCTACAGGCGCTGGTTGGCTGCTCGCCGGCGTACGTTGCACAGACCGCCCAGCGCGACCCGTCTTGCGAAGATCAGTGCATCCTGAGCGGTGGCGATAACCTCTCCATGTGCCTGCAAGCGTGCGGCGGGGCTGACTTCACCGACCGTCTCGGCTGCCAGGAAGACGACTGGCGAGAAGCCTGCGGTGGAGCCCCGCCCGAGCCGGAGGAGAGCGCTGGTGGCGGCTTCTTGCTGGCGCTGATCGACACCGCACTCGACGTCGCCCAGACCGCGAGCGACATCCATCACGCGACGTCCAGCGACGACGAGGACGACAACCAGGACGACCAAGCCGACGCCGAGCCGGCCGGTCCGGCTGCTGAGGAGCGCGACGACCCGCCGAAGCGTGAACGCAAGTCAAAGACCCACCGTGAGCCAGCCAAGCCCAGCAAAACCCACAAACCGGCGAAGCCGAACAAGGGCTGAGCGTTTCCCCCGGGTTATTCCGGGCAATCAACGCGAGGCGTGCACAGAAACACGTCTGTGGGAGTACCCTGAGCGGCGTGAACGCGACGAAGGCCGAACAGAAGGACCGCCGCTTCGAACGTTGGCTCAGCCTGATCGGCGAGCGGCTGAAAGACCACGCTTGGGACGTTTCGACGTTCTACGAAGACGCCACCCGCGGCAACCTGCTCGTGCTCTCCGCGAAGGATGAGGCCGGGCTAGTCGAGCTGCACGTGCATCGCAGCACGAAGGGCCCAACGCCCACGGGTCAGCGTGCACCGCAGGACGAGCAGCAGCGCAACGTGGCCGCGACGTTGTTGCTCTTCACGGAGAGCCAGGGTGCGATAGCCGGCTTCTCGAAGCTGATCTCGGGCTTGCACCGTAACCTGCCGCGTCACCATAATGCCAAGCGGAAATTCGTCCATCGGGTGGAGGACATGGCTCGGCACCTCGATGAGACCTACGGGGTGCGCAAGAAGCAGTTCCCTGCGGACGACTTCGGGAAATACAAGCAGTGGCTTGCGGACGCTTCACCCATGGTTGGCGTTCAAGCCAGCTTTCGGCAGCGAGCGAAGGAGAAGGAGCAGGATGGCA
>JBFXBK010000670.1:0-2686 GCA_050183255.1 Polyangiaceae bacterium
CGCTGTGGCTGCAAAAGGACTTCCACCTGCTCAGCTACGACGCGAGCGGCCAAGCGCAGCGCGACCTCTATCTGGGACCTGACCAGATCACCACGGACTTCCTACCAATGCCCGACGCGCTCCTGGTAGTGGGCGCCACGAGCGTGCCGCTCAGCGGGCAAACAGCGCTGGGGGGCAAGGATGGGACGCTGGTGAAGCTGCGCTTGAAGTGAGGGGTTTGTGAGCATGTGCGGCGCTCGCTAGGCTGCCCCACAACACTTCTTGTACTTCTTGCCGCTTCCGCAGGGACAGGGGGCGTTGCGGTCGACCTTCTTCGACGTCGCCTGCTTGCCGGCGCCCGGATGGCGCCCCCGGTTCTTCGTGTACATCTCGTCGAGCAACTGGGGCAGCTCCTCACAGGCGCTGGCGATCCACTCCGCCTTGGTGCCCTCGAGCTTGAGCCGCGGATCATCGAGCATGGAGTGGTCGCAGAGCGCCAGCAGCACGAAGGCGATTTCTTCTTCCTCGCGGAGCCAGGTTTGGTCGAGGTCCATCACGGCCAGGTACCCACTACAGAAGTCCGCGATCGCATCCAGGTCGTCTGGCTCGGGGGAGAGCATGCCCTCCTCCTCGAGCATCCGGCCGACCTCGTTGTACTCTTCCATCAGCGCGCTGATCGCGGGTCCGTCCGCCTCGCTCGGCTCACGCTCCCCGAACACCAGCGGCATCCACTGGCTCGGCGGGACGAGTTGCCGCGCGGAGAAGACCGCGACCAGCACCCCCATCATCTCTTCAGGCGTCATCGACAGATCGCCGTCGAGGAGCGCATCCAACGCTTCAAAGTCGGGTTCGTGAGGCGAAATCACGGGCTGGATTCTCCGCCGCTCACGCACATCTGTCGAGCACCCTTCGCCAGTAGCTGGCTTCCCCGCTTCGAGGCAGCGTTTCCCCTCACCCAATCCAGAACTCCCTCTGGGGACCACCGCGACTCGAGCGAGGGAACGCGTCGTTCGATGCAGGGACCCGTGTGCGTCGATCGGGGGACCACGGCTGGTCGACGCGGGGCAGCGCCTGTTCGAGCTGGGGACCTCTGCGGCTCGACGCCAGGGACCGCACTCGCCGAAGCAGGGAACTGCGTTTTCGGAAGAGGGAAGCGCTCTTCGGTTGGGGGGATCGGGGGTGAGGGAGCGACTGGAGGCGGTGTTGGAGCAGCTGAGGGCGCTGACGGAGCAGCTGAGGGCACTGACGGAGCGACAGGCTGCATCGATAGACTGCACCGATAGACTGCAGCACGCGTTCTTGGAGGCACTGCGTGACTGCGCGGAAACGTGAATTGAGTTGACGCGAGCGCGTGCTTCGCCGACGTTCAGCCGATTTGTGTGCGCCGCCTGTGGGCGACCAGGCACACGTCGGGGGAACAGAATGTATCGATGGCTTGGAGTGTTGTTCGTGGTGCCGCTGATGAGCTGTGCGTCGTCGCGGCTGGTGCTGGAGAAGCCGCTCAACGACCAGTGTCAGGGGCTCTCGCTGAAGGGTTGTCCGGAGCTCACCGATGGTGTGCTGGCTTATGTCGACGGTGATCAAGCGACGGGGGACTTGAAGCTCGCCGCCGCCGTCGACGCGAACGGTTCGGGTCGCATGCGCGAGTTCGCGGAGAAGCTCAAGGAGCTCGAGAAGCTGCCAGGCGCCGACTCGTTCATGCCGCCGATTCGCAAGATCATCGCACAGCTCGAAGGGGGTGAGGGGAGCGCTGAAGGCAGCGATGACGACAGCGAGATGCCGGTTCCGCGGCGCAAGGACCGCTTGGCGTCCGCGCAACGTGCCGCCAAGGCGTTGGATGACGAGGACGATGAAGACGGCGCGGATGAACCCGTTACGGCGCGCGGCTCCTCCCGTTCCGAAAAGGCGCAACCCGTCGAGCAAATGGCCGCTGACGCGGCCCACTACGTGAGCGGCACCGTCCTCGCGACCTCCGACTCCACCGGCGGCCGCTGCGAGACGCCGCTCACCAGCCTCGCTGGCGTCAGCGAGAAGTCGCTCTGCACCAAGGCCGTCGCCGGCCCCATGGTGCTGACCGACCTCTATGCTGGAGGGAATTGCCCCGCGGATTTGTTTCTCGTGGTCGGCGACTTCTCTGCCTGGAGATTGATTCTCCCAATCCCAGCGCGCACGCCGCTGCACGAAACGGGCGCGCGCATTTCGATTGGGCCGCTGGAACACTTGTCCGTGGTGGCGTTGAAGCGCGGGCCCGAGGACCCGCGCTGTGCGGTGACTTGGAGCGCTTGGAAGCCTTGAGTAGCAAACCCCAAGTGGCACCACTGCAGACTTAGTCCAGTGACGAAAGACGACGCTAGGCGACGCGCACGTTCAAGGGGCCGCTTGGCATCGAGTCCGAAGCTAGAAGCGCGCGCAACACGTCGTCGCCCTCTCGTAGGGTTAAATCGAGGAGTTCGGCGACGGCCAACTGGGTGGACCGAACAACCGGATCTCTATTGTTCTCCCATCGCGACACGGTCTCGCTGGCGACGTCAAGCAGGCTCGCTAGCTCAACTTGAGTTAAGCGCAACGCCTTCCGGGCGAACTTGAGAACGCTACCGTCGACACGGGGTACGTCCACCAAGACTGTTCGGGCGGCCCGCTTTGCATATCCATCCAGCGCTTGGGTGGTGAGCAAGTACTCGCCGCAGCGACAGGACCAGCCGCTTCC
>JBFXBK010000671.1:0-2683 GCA_050183255.1 Polyangiaceae bacterium
GCGAACATCATGGCCAGGCTCACGAGTTGTCCGTAGACGTCGGCGAGCGCGGCGCTCTCTCTCGAGTAGGGGACGCACTCGCGGCGGTCCAAGGTGATGAGGCCGAGGCTCTTCTCTCGGGAGTAGAGCGGGATCACCATGCAGCTGTGTCCGTGAGGTAGGTCGAGGACGCCGTCGTAGGGGTCGCCTTCGTCGCCGGCGTGGTGGTCTTCCGTGAGGGCGATCGCGCGTCGGGTGTTGAGCGCCCGGCGTATCGTGGGGAAACGCTTGAGCGTCAGCGAGTGATGGCGCACTTCAGCGGTGGCCAGTGGACCGTCGGCGGCTCGCACCACGAGCTCGTCGCCTTGCAGTGCGTACATCACCGCGAGGTCATAGGGGATGACGCTGGCCAGGGAGCCGAGCACGCCCTCGAGCAGCTCCTGGAAAGCCTCTGGGCGCACGGCGAGTGCTGCGAGCTGGCGGAGATCTTCAACGGGAGCGGCCATCGTCCCGGTCTAGTTAGCACCGAGAATTCGTCGTGGCAACGATATATAGTTGCGTTGATGCAACGAAATATCGTTTGCGTCGGGTGTATCTCGCTGAAATCAGGCTGTAATCCCCCGCGTGAATTGGCACGGCGTTCGCTATAGCTGCGAACCGTGAGCCAAACGAATCTGAGCGTGGACGTCGCGGTGATCGGTGCAGGGACTGCTGGCCTGGCCGCGTACCGTGCGGCGAAGGCAGAGGGCGCCAAGGTGGTGCTGATTGAAGGCGGCCCCTATGGGACGACGTGTGCCCGGGTCGGCTGCATGCCGAGCAAGCTGCTCATCGCCGCGGCGGAAGCGGCGCACCGCGCGACGCGAGCGGAAGCCTTCGGTGTTTCCGTGGGGCAGATTGAGGTGGACGGGCGTCGGGTGATGGAGCGCGTACGACGCGAGCGCGACCGATTCGTGAATTTCGTGGTGCGCGACTCACTGGCCATCCCGGAGTCTGAGCGTTTGCGCGGCTACGCCCGCTTCGAGAACCAGCGCACCCTCCTCGTGAGCGACGCAGAGAATCGCATGCATGCGAAGGTCGAGGCCCGAGCGGTCGTCGTCGCAACGGGTTCCACGCCGACTGTGCTGCCGATGTTCGATGGACTGGGCGACCGCCTGATCGTGAACGACGACGTGTTCGAGTGGCAGGACCTACCGAAGTCGGTCGCCGTGTTCGGACCGGGAGTGATCGGCCTCGAGCTCGGGCAAGCCCTGAGTCGGCTGGGGGTGAGGGTGCGCATGTTCGGTGTCGGCGGCCTGATTGGACCCGTCACGGATCCTAAAATCCGCGAGGAAGCAGTCCGGATCTTTTCCCAGGAGTTCCCCCTCGACACCGACGCCAACGTGTACTCGCTGCGACGCGTGCTGGACCAGGTGGAAATCGACTTCGAGTGGGCAGGCGAACTTCGCAAGGAGCGCTTCGACTACGTCTTGACAGCCACGGGTCGGCGACCGAACTTGAGCCGGCTCGCGCTTGAACGCACCGGCGTGCGTCTCGACGAACGGGGAGTGCCGCTCTTCGACGCCCGCACCTTGCAGGTGCTCGAGAGCCGCATCTTCCTGGCTGGTGACGTGAACAACGTGCGGCCGTTGCTCCACGAGGCCTCGGACGAAGGACGTATCGCTGGCGCGAACGCCGCGCGCTTCCCCAACTGCAGCTACGGTGCGCTCTCAGATGTCAGGCCCGAGCTAGCTCCGCAGCGGCGCAGCGCGCTCAGTATCGTGTTCAGCGACCCCCAGATTGCCATCATCGGATCCTCCTGGAAAGAACTCGAAGCAGCGCGTGACGAGAACCGTGTGATCGTCGGCGCGGTCAGCTTCGAGGACCAAGGGCGCAGCCGCGTGATGCTGGTCAACCAGGGCCGCCTCCGCATCTACGCCGACGCGCGAGGTGGTCGGCTCTTGGGAGCCGAGATGATTGGTCCCCGCGCGGAACACATCGCCCACCTGCTCAGTTGGGCTCATCAACAGCAGCAGACGGTCATCGACCTGCTCTGCATGCCCTTCTACCACCCGGTGATCGAAGAGGGGCTCCGCACAGCACTCCGGGATGCAGCCAAGCAGCTTGAAGATCGCGTTGGTCTTCAGCGCCGTTGCGCCTGACCTCCCCCCCAAAGAAACAAACAGTCCCCGAAAAAGCACCAGTTGGTGCCCAACCCCAATCCGGCGCGCCGCCCCATGAACGAGGCGGCCGCCGGCCATCTCAAGCGGCCGCTCAGAGAGCGCCAGAAAGACAGACTCGAACATGAAGAACAGCGAAGGACAGAAAGTACCCGAAGTCACCTTTCGTACCCGCGAGGGTTCCGCATGGAAAGACGTGACGACCCAGGAACTCTTTGCCGGAAAGACCGTGGTTGTCTTTTCACTGCCGGGCGCGTTCACCCCGACGTGCTCCAGCACTCACGTGCCGCGCTACAATGAGCTGGCGCCCGTGTTCAAGGCCAAGGGCGTGGACGAAATCGTGTGCATGTCCGTCAACGACGGTTTCGTGATGCAGGCGTGGCAAGTCGACCAGCAGGCGCACAACGTACGCTTCATTCCAGACGGCAACGGTGAGTTCACCCAGGGCCTTGGCCTACTGGTGGACAAGCGCAACCTCGGCTTTGGGCAGCGCTCCTGGCGCTACTCGATGCTCGTGAAGGATGGCGTGATCGTGAAGCAGTTCGTGG
>JBFXBK010000672.1:0-2671 GCA_050183255.1 Polyangiaceae bacterium
GTCAGCCTAAAAGTGGGCGTAGGCGCCGATGGCCGCATCCGGGGCTTCGAGCTGCTTCAACTGGAGGAAGACCGTCAGAACCCATTCGCAAACTCAGTGCTCCGGCGCTGGTTGGTGAAGCTCGAGTTGTTCGTGCGCGGCTACCAGTTCAGCGACGGTGAGGTGATGGCGCACCTGATCGATGGCGTGTTCGAGGGCATCGTCGACCACACGCTCCACTTCGTCGAGTTGCTCACCGACATCGAGTTCTACTTGGGCGCGCTCGGCTTTCGCGACCTGGCAATCCAGGCGGGTTTGGGGGTGAGCCTGCCGGATTTCGCAGCGCCCGACGCCCCACGTCGCTTGGTCGGGTTGTTCAATCCGTTGCTCCTGGCAAGCCAGCCCAGGGTCGTGCCGTGCGACGTAACCCTCGAGCATCACGCGACGACTCTGCTCATCACCGGCCCGAACTCCGGCGGAAAGACGCGGCTCCTGCAGTCGCTCGGGCTCGCACAGGTGATGGGGCAATGCGGGCTGTTCATTCCGGCTCAGAGCGGCAGCTTGTGTCGCGCGAGCAGTCTGGTGGTCTCACTGCTCCAGGACACCAAGGCAGATCAGTCCGAAGGCCGCTTGGGAATGGAACTCATGCGCATCCGTGAGCTCTTCCAGCACCTGCCGCCTGGCGCGATGGTGATCCTCGACGAGCTCTGTTCAGGCACCAATCCGTCGGAAGGCGAGGAGATCTTCGAACTAGTGGTGAAGATGCTGGGGCGCCTCGAGCCACAAGTCTGCATCACGACGCACTTCCTGTCGTTCGCCGAGCGGCTGCAGCGCGAAGCGCAGATCCCCGGCCTCACCTTCCTCCAGGTGGAGCTCGGTGCAGATCAGGCACCGACCTATCAGTTCGTGCCAGGCGTCGCGCGTACATCGCTGGCGGGTCAAACCGCCGCCCGCCTTGGCGTCACTGCCGCGCAACTGAACGAACTAGTCGATGCCAACCTGCAGCGGGCAGTGAACTGAGATGCCCACGCTGCTCACCAATCGCCGCATGCATCCAGCTCTGGCTGCGCGAATCGAGCGCAGCTTGCACGGCGGACATCATACATCCGCATGGAAGCGTCGCATGCTGGTCAGCCTGCGCTTCGCCGTGCCCACGATTTGCATCGTGTGCGCGACGTGGCTGCTTTCCCAGCTCAAGCAGGACAACGCCGCATTCGCCGCGCGCAAGGCTCGGCTCGAGACGGAGGTGGAAGCACAACAGCTGCCCGTAGGCGATCAGCGTGTTGCGCGGCTCTCCAGAGTGCAAGCTTGGCTGACTCGTGAGAGCGGCCAGTATCCTGGCGACGTAACCAGTCCAGAACTCAAGGACCCGAGGCAGCTTGGCGACACGCTGCGCCGCAACCTCTACTACTTGCGCACGGATTTGCTCGCGGCGCGCGCTGGAACGCCGACGCAGGATCTTGCAGGCGCCTCGAGCCGGGACGCGTTCTTGTTGTGCTTCCTCTCCCCCCCAAAAGACCGAGAGCAGCGCACGCTATTGTCGCGTGTCCGAACCGCGTACGCTGGCGACGAGCGGCTGGGCTGGGACACACGCTTCGCTGCGTCGCTGAACGTGGCCTATCAAGGTCTTCCGTACCTGCAGAGCGACTGGCTCGAAAAGGTAAAGCGGACGGACGACATGCGGGCGCTGGAGAGCCTCGAACGAGAGCAAGCGCGAGCACCGCTGCCCGCTGCGCTGAAAGCTTTGGACTCCGAGCTGCTCCTAGTCGTCTTCGACGAGCCGGGTGAGGCTGGCGCGACGGTCGAGCTGGATGGAGAGCGACCCCATGCCGTCCGCGTGAGCTTGATTGACCTCGAGAGCGAGCGTGTGGTGCTCCGTCGCAGGAGCCGGGTGGCCCCGGACTGGATCCCGGAGGCAACACGTATCCGCTACGCTCGAGGCTTGGACGCCTGCGCCCTCGGGTACGACATCCGGCAGAGCCTGGATGCGCCCGTCGCCGCGCAGTAGTTCATTTCGCTGCGGTAGTTCATTCCGCAGGAGTGGGCTGCCAGCGCTGCTCGGGATTCCTACGCTGAGGTCTGCACTGTCGCGCTGTGCGCGCCTCGGCGACTAGCCAAGCGAAGAGGCGTCGCTGTTCCGGATGCTGTGGCAGGTACTCGGGGTGCCACTGTATCCCGAGCGCCGACCACCTCGGGTCCAAGCTCTCGATGGCTTGGACGACGCCATTCGGCTCGCACGCGGACACCACGAGGCCACTGCCAATCTCGGCGATGGCTTGATCGTGGAGCGCATTCACGCGCAACCGACCTCTGCAGAGCACGCTCCGCAAGGTGGAAGCGTCGCCCACGCGAACGAACTTCGTTGGTAGAACGCTGCGAGCGTTCGCGCGTTCTCGATAGAACTCCCGCAAGTCGGTGTGCAGCGTCCCACCAAAGTAGACGTTCAGCAGCTGAGCACCACGACAGATCCCGAGCACGGGGGCGCCTCGGCTCCACGCCAGGTGCAGCAAACGGCTCTCCGCCGCATCACGCGCTGGGTCGACGCGGTGTCGCGTCGAGTTGAGTCCGAGCAGCTTGCGCAGAAATAGCACGCAGACCGCGACCACCCGCGAGACAAGGCGGCCGCGTGGCTCCGTCCCAATCTCGCGCAGCTCCTGTCCGAAGCGTCGCGGGTCGACGTCTGCACCGCCAC
>JBFXBK010000673.1:0-2630 GCA_050183255.1 Polyangiaceae bacterium
AGACGCTCCACACGTTCGCCGCGCTCGAGAGCATCCACGATCTCCTCGACGTCCTCCAGCTTCACTCGCCCATAGAAGTAGTTGTCGGGCTCGACAGCGATGACTGGGCCCGCCCAGCACACGTCGAGGCAGCTCGAGCTACAGGGCCGTACCTCCGCCTTCGCGAGGCCGCGCTTTTTCAAGAGTTCCTTGAGCCGTGCGTGGATCTCCTCGGAGCCGCTGAACGCGCACGAACCGCGCGGATTGTCATCAGGGCGGCGGTTCACACACACGAACAGGTAGCGCTTTCGCTTCGACATGGGGCGGAGGGTCGAGCGACTGAGCGACTTGGTCAAGCCCCATCGATTGCGCGAGAGCCCACTCAACGCGGATTGCTGGGATGTCATTCAACACGTTGCTGAGGCATGCTTGCGAACCAGATGGCGGACACTGCCCTGCTTCAGACTCCAGCTGACCTCACGCTGCCGCGGACTGGCTCGACAACCGCGCGGCGCATCCTCGGCACCTACCTCAAATGGCTGACCCGAGAGCTGCTCCAGATCCCCATGGGTCGCTTTCAAGCGCCGGTGTTCGACACCTTCACCGATGCGCGCTCGCGACTGATCGGCCTGCTCAAGACACCCAAGGCGGGGATGGTGTACGCGAGCCTCAGGCGCCCATCGATTTCGGTGCTCGTGCGTTGCCTGCATCGCGAGCTGTGGGGCGACGGCGACGTGAAGGTGCTGGACCAAATGCTCGGAGAGCTCGGCGCCCTGCTGTGGCTCGAGCTTGCGCTGGCTGACGAGCTTCCAGCGGGTGGTGTGGGCTTGAATCACGCTCCCGCTGTCCTCTACTGGGCCGCGCTCGGAGTGACCATCGAGCGCGCAGCGGACGTTTCCCTGGGGGTACGCGAGGGCGAGCTGGTGCTTGGAAATGGCCCGTCTGGAGAGCGAGTCGCCTTCGGGGAGCTCGCGGCCATCGGCGATGGCAGCGAACCCGAACGATGTGCCGAGAGCGTTCGCATCAAGCGAGCGCATTTCCCGCTGACCCAGGGCATCTCGCTCGTAGCGGCAGACAACAATCCCCTCTCCGATCAAGAAGCGCACCCGGAGAAGCAAGGCAACGCCATCGATCTCGGGACGCGCGACGCGAGCGCCTGGAGTCGGGCGCTGGGCGCGGCGTTCGCAACAATCGAGCTTCACTACCCAGAACTCGCGGAAGAGATGCGGCTCGTGATGCAGAGCTACCACCCCGTGGGCTACGACGCTGAGCGCCATCTCTCTGCCTCGTACGCCGAAGCCATCGGCGCCGCGTACCTCAGCTTGCATCCAGACTCGATGACCCTCAGCGAAGCCTTGATCCACGAGTTCTGTCACAACAAGATCAACGCGCTCTTCGCCGCAGATCAGCTGCTCGAGAACGCCTTCGAACCGCTCTTCAGTTCCCCAGTTCGCCCTGATCCGCGCCCCCTGTATGGCGTGCTCCTAGCGGTGCATGCCTTCGTGCCCGTGGCCGAACTCTACCGACGCATGCTCGAGTCGGGCGCTCCGGCCAGCGGGAAGCCAGCGTTTCGCGCCCGCTACGAACAAATCGTTGCCAAGAACCTGGATGGCATCGCGACGCTACGTCGACACGGCAAGCCAACGCCAACCGGTGCGTGGTGCCTCGCGGAACTGTTCGCCTGGGCGGACGCGCAAAGTAAGCCGAGCGTTCCACCGGAGCTCGCTGGCGCGATCCCCGATTGACTCGGCCGGGTAGGGAGAGGTCAGGCGACGAGGCATCAGCACCGCAGGTGAAAGGCCTCGCCCATGCCGAACCAGTCATCGAGCACGAGCTCCGGTAGGCCATCGGCGGCGAGGCGACCGCGCACGTGGCCGAACGGCCCCCGATAGCGGCTCTCCACCACCAGCGCGTTCACTCGCACGTCGCCAGGCACCGTCGGCCTGAACTCCACATCCACACGTCCAGAGTCGTCGCGAACGAGCCAAACCTCGTCCGGCTTGCCTTCGTTGCGACGCTCGAAGCGCACCTCTGGCAGCGTACCAAAGCGGTCCTCACGCCAGACGCAGTTTTCGTTGTAGCGACTGGGCTCGCGGCACTGGTTCCGCGTCAGGTTGAAACCCCACCCGACGCCGTCGGCGTCACGTTTTGCGCTGGTCAGCCAGTCCCACAGCATCACGTACGGGTAGTAACCCTTGTGGTCGTCGAGCAACGCGAGGCCGCCTTCCTCCGCGAGGTCATGGGTCGTGTCGCCAATGATCAGACGCCCACCCACCGGAAACATTCCCTTATGAGAATACATGCCACCATCAACGAGCGGCATGCTGACGACATGGGGCGCGCCGCCGCGCATGTCGAGGCGCAATTTCCCGCTGATGCGGGGCCGCTTCCCCTCCCCCTCCAGATCGATCAGCGCGTCGAGGTAGCCTAGCGCCGCGCGGTTGTCGAACGCCAGGACCACCTTGGAGCCAGCGTAGCCGTTGTGAGAGTGCTGCAGCGTGTCCGCAATTTGCATGCTCAGCGGCGGCAGCTTGCGCTCGAAGACGTGCTTCTGCCCTCGTCGCTTGTCGTAGATCTTGACCTGGACAAGATTCATGATCTTCGCGTCGAAGAGCGCGAGGTTCATGAACAGCTCCGGCGTGCTGATCTGA
>JBFXBK010000674.1:0-2628 GCA_050183255.1 Polyangiaceae bacterium
TCCGCGTTGCAGTCCACGTGGACGTAGGAACGCAGCACGCGCACCTCTCCGTCCTCCCGCAGGATGCGGTGTTGGTACTCGACATCACGGCGGTCGAGCAGCGCCCGTTCAACTGTGTTCTTGGTGAATTCGCGGTCGTCGGGGTGAACTCGCGCCAGGAACGCTTCGTAGCTCTCGGGCGCTTCACCGCGCACTAGTCCGTAGATCCGTGAGAGTTCAGGGGACCACTGGAGGCGATTGTTCGCCACGTCCCAGTCCCAGGTACCGGCCTGGGCAAACCTCTCCATCGCCGAGGCTTGGTTCATAAGCACCTCAACCAACATGTGGGGATGTGGGGGAGCAAGAAGGGAGTAATTGCTCCAGAATGGGGCTAAACATGGCCGCGATTTACGACTTGTCAATCGCTTGAAAGGGAGCGTATGCTCCCTTTTGGCAAGTGTCCGATATCGTTGGTCCGATGCGCGTCAAGCCGGTGCAGGCGCGTGCAATTCAGACCGTTGAACACATCCTGCGCACGGCGGCCGACCTGTTGGGAGAGCTGGGAGTTGATCAGTTCAACACCAACCTGCTGGCGGAACGCGCTGGTGTGCGGGTGCGCACGGTCTACCGCTACTTCGTCGACAAGCATGCCGTGATCCTTTGCCTCGCGGAACGCATGTACCAGCGAGCGGATGAGAGCTTCACGCGCACGCTTCGGGTAGTCGCGGACCCGCGAGTCGAGTGGCGCACCGGGATCGATGGCGCTATCGAGGACTACTTCTTGACCATGGGGTCCACGCCGGAGTGGGCGGCTATCCGCCGTGCGGTGCAGTCAGTGCCAGGCCTCGATGCGCTTCGAGCGCGCACCGTCGCTCGTCACGCAGAGTGGCTCGCTGACGCGCTGTGTGCGCGGGGTGTGGGGCTACCAAAGAGCGAAGTACAGGTGATCGCCGCGGTGACTTTCGCCGGAGCCTCTGGAGCGCTGGAACCCGCGGTGCGCAGCTCCCCCGCGCGCCGCAAGCGCGTCGTCAAGGAGATGAAGCGCATGGTTCACTCCTACCTGGCGAACTATTTGGATTGAGGGTTTCACCCTCACCCCCAAACCCGCTTGCTGTGTTGGATTGGGGGAGGAGCAGCGTGCCTGATGGCAGTCGGAGCTGGGTGCCGGATGGCTGTTGCTCTAGTTGACTTCGGCGGTCGGGACGACGCTGATGCGTGGGCTGGAGAGGCGACGAAGATCGGGTTGCACTGGCTTCATGTCCGCGGCGCGGACCACCCGGTTTCGCCCACCGACCTTCGCGCTGTACATCGCCGTATCCGCCCGCTCTATGGCGGATTCGAAAGTCTCCGATACATTTCGCACGGAAACGCCAATCGAGGCAGTGACTGGCACACGCTCGCCGGCGTCGTCGAGCACCAGCATATTCTCGATAGCTTGGCGGAGCGCCTCGGCACGGTCCGCAGCAACGGATTCGGACACGCCTCGCTGGACGATCACGAACTCTTCACCGCCCCAGCGCCCGACGGCGCAAGCCCAGGACTGGGACAGCAACAGCTGACCCAGCGCCTCGAGGACTCGGTCCCCGATGGCGTGACCTCGGGTGTCGTTGATTTGCTTGAAGTGGTCGACGTCGAGCAGCGACACCGCGAAGCTGGAGTCGCGACCCTCTGCGATCGCCTTCTGCATTTGCGTGTTCAAGGCGCGACGGTTCATCGTGCCGGTCAAGGGATCGAATGACGCGAGACGCTGGGCGTCTTCGATCAGCAAGCTCATGCGGATTGGGCCGCCGATCTCGGAGGCGACCAGGGTCATCAGCGTTTCCTCGCGGGTACCGTCGACGAGAGGCGCCATCACGATGGTGCCGAGCTTCGTACCGCCAAAACAGATCTCGCGAGCGATCGGCGCTGGTCCCGATGGTTCGCCGGACGCGTCGTCATCCTCGACCACGACGCCCAGCGGCAAGTCTGGGATCCGGAGCGCGTCGCGAGCTTCAGCTTCGTCGTAGGGACGCATGTCTGGGTTGGTGTGGAGCGCGAACAGCTTCTGCTCATCGAGCAAGATCGCCATCCAGCGGTAGGTCGTGACCTGAGTCAGAAACTGCGTGAACAGGTCGAAGAGCCGAGCGAACGTCTCACTGTTGGCCAGAGCCCGGCACTCCGCGGCCAACACCGACTCGAACAGGGCGTCGTCCAGTAGCTCCGAGATGCGCTCGCGAATATCGACGGACTCCGCATCGATCTGAAAGAAGAAGCCATCGTTCTCCGGTCGCCACTGAATCGCGCGCGCCAGGGAACGAACGAGGTCCCCCATGCGGCCCTTCGGTACGTAGGCCACGGCGCCCGCACGCTCCGCCCAGAAGCGGTTTCGTGGTGCGTCGCCGTCACCTCGCAGCACAACGGGCACGTCACGCGTTCCCGGTTCCGAGCGCAGCAGTCGGCAGAGCTGCACGCCAGAGACTCCGGGCATCCACAGATCGGCGATCAAGAGAGCTGGGGGCGTATCCAACGCGGACGCTGCGGCGGCGATGGGGCCGGACACCGCCTCGACGCGATAGCCCTGCATGCGCAGGCGACCGGCCAATACTTCGCGTTTCGCGTCGTCTGGCTCGACCAGAACAATGCGCTGATGGGGCATGCTGGCCAGAACGG
>JBFXBK010000675.1:0-2620 GCA_050183255.1 Polyangiaceae bacterium
CGACACCCATGGACGCGATACCGGCGAGCATGCCGATCAAGAGCAGGGTCGAGCGCAGCTCGAGCGCCGGCACGCGGGGCTCGGTGGTGGAAGCGGCCGCCAAGGCAGCTGCTTTCTTGCGCCATTTGAGCTTCACGGTCGCTCCCAGGGCTGGGTGTTGTCCGCCTCCCCGATCACCAAGGACTGCACCTTCCAGCCTTGGTTGCCCTTGACCAACGTGAGATCGATGCGCCGCTGGTCGCGATGCAAGTCACCGACCTGGGTCTCGGAGACATTGAGCAGCCCGACGGCGCTGGCCCGCTCCCCCTTCACCGTCACCTCCACCCGCTCGAGCTCGAAGAAGGTCTGGGGCCGGCTCTCGGCGAGGCCCTGCAAGGCGTGGAGGTTCGCGTCCACTCCGGCGTAGCTGCCGCCCGCGATGTGCACCTGGGACGAGTCGTCGAGCCAGGGAGTCAGCGCAGCGCGGAAGCGCGACGTACGCGCCGCCTCAGCCTCACCGGAGGTGTACGAGAGCGCGTTCGCCAGCTGACCAAGATCGCTCTCGAGGCGACCTTGGGGGCTCTTCCACAGCAACACGGCCGCGAACAAGAGGCCGAATGCCAGGAGCCAGAGTAGGCGTTTGCGCTTCATGGACCGTTCGAAGAGAGGAGAGACAGCTTGCCAGCGAAGCTGCTAGAGTCCCTCGGAAAAATGGCAGATTCGCAGGGCAAAGAGGGCGACGAGACGCTGCTGATGCGCCGAGCGGCGCGGCCATCGTCGCGGGAAGCGGGCTTCACGCTTCACGTCCTCGAGGGGCCAGACAAGGGCAAGGCGCTCGTCATCGATGCGAACTTCCCGTCCCGTGTCTTGGTGGGGCAGAGCCCCTCATGCGAGTTCAAGCTGACGGATCGCCAAGTCTCGCGGCGCCACTTGGCCTGCGAGTCCGCCGGAGAGCGCCTGCGCGTGACGGATTTGCAGTCCCTCAACGGCACGACGGTCAACGGCGTCTCCCTCGGCGAGGCTTATTTGCGGGGGGGAGAGCGCGTCGAACTCGGCTCCACGGTGATCTTGATCGAGCTGTCTCGCGCCGCCGAAGACGTGCCGCTCCCCACGGCGACGAAGTTCGGCCGCACAGTGGGCGCCAGCGCGGCCATGCGCAAGCTGTACCCGCTGTGTAAGCGCCTCGCACAGACCGACGTGGCCGTGATCATCGAAGGCGAGACCGGCACCGGCAAAGAGGTGCTCGCGGAGAGCCTGCACGAGCAGAGCCCGCGCGCCTCGGGGCCCTTCGTGGTGTTCGATTGCACCGCCGTCCCGCCAAATCTAGTTGAAAGCGCGCTGTTTGGCCACGAGCGCGGCAGCTTCACGGGCGCAACGGAGACGCGCCGTGGCGTGTTCGAGGAGGCCCACGGCGGCACGCTGTTGATCGACGAGATCGGCGATCTGGACATCGATTTGCAAGCCAAGCTGTTGCGCGTGCTGGAGCGCTCCGAAGTGCGGCGCATCGGCGGCAGTCGCTTCATCAAGGTCGACGTGCGGATCCTCGCGGCAACTCGCCGGAACCTCGACGAAGAAGTCGCCGCGGGCCGCTTCCGCGACGACTTGTTCTTCCGCCTGGCGGTCACGCGCATCGAGCTACCGCCGCTCCGCCACCGTAAAGGCGACATCGCAACCCTGGCCCGCCACTTCTGGAAGCGCATCTCGGACCCGGGGACTCCCATCCCCGACGGCTTCCTCGAGCGCCTCGAGGCTTACGGCTGGCCGGGGAACGTACGCGAACTACAGAACGCCGTGGCGCGCCGGGTGGCTCTCGGCGACCTGGCCATGGACGACGTGCGCATCAGCGAGTCTCTCGCACCGACAAGCGACGTCACCGCCCCCGTGAGTAGCGCCGGTGCTGACAGCACCATCGAGCGGATCCTCGGGGAAAACTTGCCGCTACCTCGCGCTCGACAGAAGCTAGTCAGCGAGTTCGAGCGCCGCTACGTCGAGCGAGTGCTCGAGCTGCACGGCGGCAACGTCGCGCGCGCGGCAGAGGCTTCAGGCATTGCGCGGCGCTACTTCCGCCTGCTCAGGGCGAAGCTGCGTGAGCAACAGGACGACTGAGAGCAAGCGGCCCAGCTCGGCCGGAACCAGAGCGTGATGGAATCACTTGCGCCCGCGCTTGGGCGTCGGAGCACGCGTCCGTCGACGCTTCGGCTCCGGAGGCGGCCCGGACACTGCGGGCTTGCTCGCCCGGCGACCCTGTAGTTCCGCGAGGTAATCGTCCAGGCGGTCGAAGCTGCCCTCCCAGAACTGGCGGTACGTCTCGGTCCAGTCCGCAACTTGCTTCAGCGGCGCCGCCTCCAGGCGACACGGGCGCCACTGAGCTTCCCTGCCCTGACTGATCAGCCCCGCGCGCTCGAGCACCCGCAGGTGCTTCGAGATCGCTGGGCCGCTGATGCTGAACGGCTCCGACAGCTCCTTCACCGTGGCGGAGCCCTCGGCGAGGCGCGCCAGGATGGCTCGCCTCGTCGGGTCCGCCAACGCAGCAAACGTCGTGCTCAAGGGGTCGGCGCCCATCACATCTCCGCCCATCACATCGCCGCCAGGTGTGCCGCGAGCTTGTCCAGGGTCTGGAAGCCGTACTCCACAGCCCCAA
>JBFXBK010000676.1:0-2582 GCA_050183255.1 Polyangiaceae bacterium
CCTCACACGTTGGCGTTCTCGAAGTTGATGCTCAACGTCTTTGGCCCCATGGCCCGCGCCCCATGCATCAGCGCGACCCAGTATCACCAGTGGCTCCAAGACGTGGCCGCCTTCGAGCGCTACCTGGGCTTCGATCCGGGCGGCTTGCACGGTGGAATGGCGGGAGGACGTACGGGCGGCGGACACGGCAGCCTGCGCGGGGGCGGCCCTGGCGGAAATCGCGAACTGATCGATGACGAGCAGCTCCGTGAGGAACTGCGCGCGATGGAGAGCGATCTCATCAAGCGCATGGATCTGCGGGAAATCCTCCAGGACGATGCCCTGGCCTACAAGATCACTCCGACCCTCGCCGTCGTCGAGCAGCTGCTCTACGACAAGAGCAACCTGAGCGGCAACGCGCTGAAGAACGCCCGCGCGCTGGTGAAGAAGTATGTTGATGAACTGGCAGAGGTGTTGAAGAGACAGGTGTTGTCCAGCAGCACTGGCAAGCTCGACCTCTCACAGCCACCGAAGCGGGTCTTCCGTAACCTCGACCTCAAGCGCACGTTGTGGAAAAACCTGCCGAACTACAATCCCGCAGACGGGCGCATCTACGTCGACCAGCTGTACTACCGCCGCACGTCGCAGAAGCAGCTCTTGAACAAGATCATCGTGGTCGTCGATCAGTCGGGCTCGATGGTCGACGCGATGGTGCAGTGCGCGATCCTCGCGTCGGTGTTCGCTGGGCTGCCGCGCGTCGACGTGAGCCTCTTGGCCTTCGACACCAGCGTCATCGATCTCACTCCCTGGGTGCACGACCCATTCGAGGCCCTGATGCGCACGAACCTTGGCGGAGGTAACGATGGTCCCGTGGCGTTTCACGAAGCCAAGCAGCACGTTCGTGATCCGCGGCGCACCACGATGGTTTGGATCTCGGACTTCTATGACGACCGCGCATTGCTGGGCCTGTTCAAGGGGCTGAAGGAGAGCGGGGTGACCTTCATCCCGGTCGGCTCGGTGAGCAACAAAGGCTACTTCAACGTCGAGGGTTGGTTTCGCGCGGAATTCAAGAAGATGGGTACTCCGGTGCTCACCGGCAACATCAAGAAGCTCATCGTGGAGCTCAAGGGCCAGCTTCAGTAGGCACAGCAGCTTCAGTAGATGGAGACAGGCAGATGGCAGCGAAAAAGACCAAGGCGGAAAGCGCGAGCGAGCAACCGGCGGAGCTGTTGCGCGCCCCGGCAGAGGTGAAATACGCCGAAGAGCTCGACTACCTGGAGTCCATCGACACCGGACCCAAGCCGTTCACCTGGCGGCTGTCGCCGAAGATGGTGCGGGCGTTCGTGGTCGGTTCGTCCAAGGCCGATGGCATTGACCGACCCATTGTTACGAAGTTCTTCGGTGATCCGCGCACCGTAGAGCGCGCCATCGTTACCCTAGCCAGTGACCGCGGGCTCTTGCTCATCGGCGACCCGGGCACCGGCAAGAGCTGGCTGGCGGAGCTCTTGGCGGCAGCCATCTGTCGCAACAGCACCCACGTGGTGCAGGGCACGGCGGGCACGACGGAAGATCAGATCAAGTACTCCTGGAACGTCGCGATGGTGATCGCTAGCGGTCAGTCTCGGGACAGCTTGATCCCATCGCCGATCATGACCGCGATGGAGAGCGGCGGGCAGGGACGCTTCGAGGAGCTCACCCGCTGCACCAGCGACGTGCAAGACGCGCTAATCAGTATCCTCTCGGAAAAGTACTGCACCATCCCGGAGCTCTCCGGGGACAACGTCGTGTTCGCGAAGCCTGGCTTCAACATCATCGCCACGGCGAACGCGCGGGACCGCGGGGTGAATGATCTGTCCACCGCGCTCAAGCGCCGCTTCAACTTCGTGCAGATCCCAGTAGTCACCAACAAGAAGAGCGAACACGAGATCATCATGTTCCGCGTTCGAGAGCTTCTGGCGCGGAACCGCTTCGAGGTGGACGTGCCGCCCGCGCTGCTCGACATTCTACTGCAGACGTTTGCCGATCTGCGCGAAGCGAGCGCCGCAGAGAGCAGCGACGATGGGCGCCTGGAGAGCGCGCTGTCCACAGCAGAGCAGATCGGCGTGCTGGAAGACGCCGTGCTCCACGGGCAGTTCTTCGGGGAGCAGAGCTTGGCGCCAGATACCCTCGCGCGCTCCATGGTCGGCACCCTCGTACGCCGGATCCCCGAGGATGTATCGATCCTCAACAAGTTCTGGCACGCGGTGGTGGACAAGCGCGCGGACAAGGGCGAAGACTGGTCCGCCTTTCGTGATGGTGGCAAAGACGCCCTGGGCAAGATGAGCTGACATGGCGGGTGCGAAGGACCTGCCCGGCTCTGCGCGCTTTGCCGCGCTCAGGGACCAGCTGCAGGCGGCGGCAGAGGCATTCTCTGCTGACGCCGCGGCGCTCGCCGGCATCCTGCACGGCCTGGTGGGTGATGTAGAGCGCGCCCTCGCGGAGCCTCTCGAGGTGTTTCCCGTCGCGCACCACTCGCCGAGCTCGGCATTGCACATGCTGCGGCGCCTGCAAGCGCGACCGCCCCGGGCGATCTACCTCGAGTGCTGCGAGGATTTGCAGGCCTG
>JBFXBK010000677.1:0-2575 GCA_050183255.1 Polyangiaceae bacterium
CAAGCGGAAGCACGGCGGTGAAGCCATCGCCTACTCTGGTGGCGGCGGCCAGGGCAACCACCTGGGAGGCGTCTACAGCGCGGGGCTGCGTGCTGCCCTGGGCACGCGCTACCTGTACACGGCCCTCGCCCAGGAAAAGACCGGTGACTTCTGGGTCAACGGCAAGCTATTCGGGCGCCAGACGTGTCACGTGACGACGGACATTCCGAACGCCGAAGTGGTGTTGTTCATCGGGACGAACCCCTGGCAGTCCCACGGCTTTCCTGAGGCTCGCAAGCAACTCACGGCGCTCTCCAAGGACCCCGCGCGTTGCCTGATCGTCGTCGACCCCATCCGCACGGATACTGCTCGCCTCGCGGATCATTTCCTGCAGGTGAAGCCGAGCAGCGACGCGTGGCTGATGGCTGGCATCCTCAAGGTCTGGCTTGACGAAGGGCTAGCGGACGCGCCTTTCCTCGAGGCGCACACCACTGGACTCTCCGAGGTGCAGCGAGCACTCGCCAAGCTCGAGCTCAGCCTATGCGCGGAGCGAACAGGGATCGACCAGGAGCTCATTCAGACCGTCGCGCGGCGCATGGCGAGCGCGAAATCCTGCTGTATTCGCGCCGATCTCGGCCTCCAGCAGAGCCTTCACAGTACGCTCAACTCCTACCTCGAGAAGCTCTTGTTCCTGCTGAGCGGCAACTTCGCAAAGCCCGGCGGAAACAACCTGCACACCTACCTGATGCCGCTCCTGGGGCATTCCGATCCCGCCAAGGCGTGGCGCACGAAGGCCACCAACGTGGAGGAGATCGCAAAGCTCTTCCCTCCCAACGTGCTGCCCCAGGAGATCCTGAGCGAGCGTGAAGATCGGGTCAGGGCGCTGATCGTGGACAGCGCGAACCCGCTGCGGAGCGGCGCGGACACCCCAGCCTATGAGAAGGCCTGCAAGCGCCTCGAGCTGATGGTGGTGATTGACGTCGCGCTGACCGAGACCGCAGCGCAGGCGCACTACGTGCTACCCGCGAGCTCACAGTTCGAGAAGTGGGAAGCGACCTTCTTCAACCTCGGCTTCCCCAAGAATCATTTCCACCTGAGAAAGCCCTTCATAGAGCCCTTGAAGGGCACGCTACCAGAGCCCGAAATCTACCAGCGCTTGGTTGTAGCGCTGGGCGCCATGCCCGCGCGCCTGCCGTGGCTCGAGCGCATCGCGCGCCTCGACCGCAAGCGACCGCAGCTCCGGCTGTTTCCGTTGGCCCTCGCTGGTTTGCTCAGGCTTCAGCCACGACTGATGAAGGTGCTGCCCAATCTGCTCTACAGCACCCTGGGTCCGGCAATGCCCGACGGCGCAAAGGCCGCCGCGGTGCTGTGGGGTGCCGCAACCCAGTACGCAACCAAACACCGCGAAGCCGTGGAGCGGGCTGGGATCCGCGACCGAGGAGCTGGCTTGGGTGAGGCGCTCTTCGAAGCCATGCTGCGCAGCCGCTCCGGCGTCGAGCTGAGCCACCACGCCTACGGTGACGTTTGGAAGATGATCCGGCATGCCGACGGCAAGGTGCACCTGGCCATCCCCGAGTTACTCCAGGAGCTCGCAGCGCTCTCTCTCCCCCCCAAGACCGAAGTCACGGAGAGCGACTCGAGCGAGTTCCCGTTCACGCTGATCGCCGGGCAGCGCCGGAGCTACAACGCCAACACCATCTATCGCGACCCGAACTGGCGCCGCAACGACCCCGGTGGCGCGCTCCGCTTGCACCCTGAAGACGCAGCCAACCTCGGCGTCGCCGACGGAGCGCAGCTCAAGTGCGAGTCCGCCCGCGGCGCCATCCAGGTGAGCGCGGAGCTGGACCCCACGCTGCAACCTGGCCTCGTCGTATTGCCTCATGGATACGGCCTCGCGCACCCAGACGCGAGCGGCGAGCGTAGCCAGAGCGGCCCCGGCGTGAACTACCTGACGAGTTCAAAGCACTGCGACCCGCTGACCCGCACGCCGTATCACAAACACGTCGCCGTGCGGCTCAGCAGAGCGTAGGTCAGCGGACCAGCATGACCAGCGTGCCTAGTATTCGATCGAACTCGGCGCGAAGCGGGGCATTGATGGGCGGGAGGTATCCGAACGCTGCAGCGGTCTCGAGACAGGCGAGCGCCTCACGCAGTGAACCGAGCGCGTTGAAGTAGCGGGCGCGGCGATTCCGACCTTGGCTGTAGCTGCCTTCGGCGAGGTTCAGAGGCGCGCTGGATAGCGCGCGGCGACACTGCCGCGCGAGGTCCGGATCTCGCCGTTCGAGCGCATCGATGAGTGGCGATACGGAACGAACGAGATCGAGTAGCAGGGGGTAGATGCGAAGCATTGGGTTTCTCCTCTTGTTGGCGCCGCGCACTGCGCGCGGGCTCCCCACCGCCGCCACCGCGCGCAGGCGCTGTCGAACCTGCGCGCACCGCGCGCACCGCGCGCAGCCACGCGCAGGGCGAAGCCCGAGCATGGCGAGCACGGCCCCGGGTTCGACAGCGCCGAGCACGGTGGCAAGCTGAGAAACCCGAGCAAAACCCAATAGAAGACGCCCTCAGACTAAAACAAGCGATGCGAGGCCAAAGCCGA
>JBFXBK010000678.1:0-2548 GCA_050183255.1 Polyangiaceae bacterium
GCAGCGACAGCACAAGCGCGTGCTCGAGGGCCACGCGCCCATCGACCAGTACCTCGCCGGCGCCGGCATCGGCGGCGCGCTCACCGCGTTCCCCATCGGCGGCTTGGGCGTGCTGGTAGGCCACGCGATGTACCTGCCGTTCAGCATCACGCTGAGCTACGGCTTCGGCTGCGTGATCTCGATCGGACTCGAGCGTGCCTTTGGCAGGCGCTTCACCGCGGATAAGACCGTGCCTCTCGCGGCTGGCTTCATCGTCGGAGAGGCGCTCACCGCTCTGGCCTACACGTTGATCAAGGTCGTGGGAGGCTGAACCATGAAGATCCTCGGACTAGTCGTTTTCGTCGTCGGCATCTTCGTGGCCGGCTCCTACGCCGCGCGACCCGGTGACCTCAAGCTTCCTGAAGGCCAAGAGCCGACTCCAAAGGAGCGCCTGGTTGCGTGGAAGGACGTTGCGATCGGGCCCTTCGCCGTCGGTCTCTTGCTGATGTTGGGCGGCGCCGTGATCGCCCGCAGGCGGCCCGCGGCAAGCGGGGAAGTGGACACAGCGGAGCTCAAGACCGGCGGCAGACGCTCGCCAGAAGAGCTCCTGGAGCAACTTGCCGATGCCGTCGAGCGCTTCGACGTGAGCGCGCTCAGCGACTCGAACAAGGCGCCCATCGCTGATCGCATCGAGGGCCTACTGGAAGATGAGGTGGCGCAGTTTCTCGACGCGCGAGAGGAGCTGATCGCCAAGCTGGGCCTCAACGGTTTTGCCCAGATGATCGGCGACTTTGCCACCTTCGAGCGGAACCTCGCCCGGGCTTGGTCCGCGTTGACCGACTCCGCCTATGAAGAAGTTCCCCCCTCCCTCGAGCGGGCGGGCGAAGCTTTGGCCCGCGCTCGCAAGGCCTTCGCGGGCTGACTCGGGGGCAGCACCAGCGCACCTCACCCCCAAAGATCTCTGCGGCTCCGGTTGAGGCAGCTGCGTCTGTCGGAAGCGGGTTTGGGGGAGAGGGAGCGCCCGGCTTTTCACCGGGGAGCAGCGGCTCTAGATTGAGCCTCCGATGACGGCCGCGAGAGACGAAGCGCAATGACCGAGCGCTGGGTGCTCCATGCGGATATGGATGCGTTCTACGCGTCCATCGAGCAGCGGGACAACCCGGAGCTGCGCGGTAAGCCGGTGATTGTCGGGGCGAGCAGTCCGCGAGGCGTCGTCAGTGCGGCGAGCTATGAGGCGCGGAAGTTTGGCGTGCGCTCAGCGATGCCGGGGTTTCGCGCTCGGGAGCTGTGCCCCCAAGGCATCTTCGTCGGCGGCGACATGCAGAAATATAGCCGGGTGTCGCGGCAGGTGCGCGAGGTGTTCGAAGAGTTTACGCCGGAGGTGCAGCCGCTGGCATTGGACGAGGCCTTCCTTGATGTCACGGGCTCCCTCGGCCTGTTCGGGACGCCTCGTGAGCTCGCTCAAGCGCTCAAGCGGCGGGTCCTCGAGGAAACGGATTTGATTGTCAGTGTGGGGCTCGGCCCCAACAAGCTGGTCGCCAAGATCGCCTGCACGCAGTCGAAGCCGAACGGGCTCTTGGCGGTGCCAACGGGAGAGGTCGAGGCCTTCCTGCGGCCGCTGTCGGTGCGGCGTTTGTGGGGTGTTGGCCCGGTGCTCGGCGAAACGCTGGCTCGCTACGGCATCCACACGGTGGGCGAGCTGGCGGACTATGACCCCAACTGGCTCGAGCAGCTCTTGGGGCGTCGCGCCCATGACCTGCAGGCGATGGCACGCGGTGAGGACACGCGGCCCGTGGAGAGTCAGCGCGCCCCGAAGAGCTACGGCGAGGAAAACACCTTCGAGCGCGAGGTGACCGAACGAGAGCGAGTGTCCGCGGCACTCACGGCGCACTCGGAGTCTGTTGCCGCGCGGATGAGAAGAGACCATTTCGCGGGGCGCACCGTGACCCTCCGCGCGAAGCTCGCGCACCGACGTGGGGTGAGGGCAGGGCGCACCAGCGCGGATGCGGAGCCGGTGTATCCGCTGATTTCCCGTAGCCGAACGCTGCCCCAGGCGACCGCCGACGGAGCGTTGATTAGGCGTACTGCCCTCGAGCTCTGGGACGAGCTCGCTCTGCAAGAGCCTGTGCGCCTGCTCGGCGTGAGTGTGTCGAAGCTCGAGCGCCAGGCCGCGGAGCAGCTCGATCTATTCGCGCCGCGGCCTGAGCTCCGAGGCGCCGTCGAGGCCCCCGCCGACGCAGCTCGCGGCAAGCGCCTGGGCGGCGCACTGGATGCCATCCGCGAACGCTTCGGTGACAGCGCCATCCGGCGCGCCGTGGAGGCTCCTCACAAGATCACCCACTCGAGCCAGATCAAAGCCGGCGAGGAGACGCCTATCAGTCGCGAAGAGCGCCGTACCCGAGTGGTGGAGCTGGATGAGCCGGAAGACGGCTCGTACGACGGGGACTAGCTACTCGTACAGGTAGATGCGCGGCTTCGTGGAGCGCTGTCCGTCGGGTTGAATCAAGATCAAGTCGGCCATGCTGCCCGCTTGGCCGGGAGGAGTGACGAGCTCGAGCTCCCTGGGGCT
>JBFXBK010000679.1:0-2529 GCA_050183255.1 Polyangiaceae bacterium
CAGCGCGAAGATGTCCTTGAACATCGACTGCACCTTCGTGATCTTCTCCCCGATCACCACCTTTGCGTTCAGGTGACGCTTGAGGAACTGCGCGCCGCTCAGGTGGTCGGCGTGAGCGTGGGTCTCGAGGATGTAGTGGACGTTGAGCTTCCGCTTCTGGATGAACTCGAGCACGTGACTTGCGCTACGAGTCTCGGTGGCAACCGTCAGCGGGTTGAAGTCCAGCACCGGATCGATCACCACGGCGTCTTTCGTCTGTTCGTCCCAGACGACGAAGGTCAGCGTGAAGGTGGGCTTGTCATAAAACGACTGGATCTGCATGGCTCACTCCTGTTCCCCCGTACTCCTGTGTGAGCTGATCGGGCGGAAAACGGTTCGTGATGGCGCGCCTCGCGGGCGCGGTTGGTCGCTGAGAAGCGCTTTGCAGAGCCCGTGCCAGCGCTTCACCCCAGGGAAATGCCGAGAAAGGCGCTACCTTCCCCTCTCCAGCTTGCACCGCGTCCGTTTCAACTGCCTGGAACACCTCGGCAAGGGCGTTTCACGGCGTTTCAACGGTTGGGGGTGAGGCACGCCATTCTGTGCGCCAGGAACTCTACGAAACGGCTGTGTTTCGCCTGCCGCCAAAACGCGCAAACGTTTCGTGCAGCATGTTGCAGTGAGTGAAACGTTCGAGCCAATCGCCCACGCGTCTGAGTTGACCCTGCGGGCGCGGTTCACATCCGCTTCGTTCCTCGCGGAAATGTGACCGCCGCGCCTCACTGCAACCAGCGGCGCAACACGCCTGCGGCGTAGTGCGCGACGTTGTCCTCGTCGCCGTTGACTATCCGCTCGTGCACCTTGTCGAGAGGCCAGATCACGCTGCCCTCATACTCCAGGTGGAAGTCGCCGGGACCATCCGACCCCCATTCCGCCCCGGCGTACTGGCGTAGCGCCTCTCCGATGTACGCACCGTAGATCCCGCTCATCAACTGGACGTCGTCGTCCGACGGCGCGGAGCCAAGAGACTCGTGCAGCACCGTCAGAATCGTCTCCACCTTCGCGATGCTCTGCACCGAGTAATCCAGGTCCAGATCGAGGGTCTCGGCGTGACTCACAGCTTGTTCCGCGAGGAACTCCATCTTGGCTCGCACCTGCGCCGGGCTGGCACGCGACGCTGCACGCCTTCTCTCGGCTTTCGCCGCAGGATCCCAGCGCCGCAGCACCTCCTTGGCGTACTTCGCCATGCTCCCCTCGCCGCTGCGGATGCACTTCTGCGCCTTCTTCATCGGCCAGATGCGCAGGTTCTCGCGCTTGAGGCAGTGGTGGCTCTGACCCTCGAAGCTCGTCTTGTCGATGATCCACTTAGCGCCTTTGGTTTGTGCGCGCAGCACCTCACCCACGTAGGCGCCGTAGAGACCGCTCATGCGGCGTAGCTCATCCTGCGAGTCACCGAGCGACTTGCCCAAGCCCGAGAGGATCTCATCCACCTCTGGCAGGCCCTCGAGGGAGTAGTCGAGCGCTACGTCGAGCCCTTGCGCGTGCTCCACGGCCTCCTCGGCCATGGACAGTACCTTGCTGAGGATCGGTCCCGGCTTCTTCGCCATGGCCGAAAGTAGCAGATTTCTCGGGGCGCTCGTTCTCGCGGTTCGCACTCCGCCGAACTTTTGCTACCTCCCCCCCGTGAGCAATCAGGGCTGCATCGTTGGCATCGACCTGGGCACCACGCACACCGTGGTGGCGTACTCGTTGCTTGGCTCCAGCGGCGAACCCGGCGCAGTCGAGCTGTTTCGCGTGCCGCAGCTGATCGGTGCGGGAGAAGTCAGCGCGCGGGACCTGTTTCCGTCCTTCTTGTATTCTCCTTTGGCGGACGAGCAGACCGCAGATCCGTGGGGCGACGCACCCTGGACACTTGGCGAGTACGCGCGGAATCGCGGGCGCGAAGTCGTCGGTCGCCAGATCGCCTCGGCGAAGAGCTGGCTCTGCCACCCGCGAGTCGACCGCAGCGCAGCGATCCTGCCATGGGCGAGCGAAGCCGAAGGGCTGACCAAGCTCTCCCCCGTGGAGGCGAGCGCGCGCCTCCTGTCCCACGTGCGCGTCGCGTGGGATCGAGCGCATCCCGAGCTACCCCTCGACGAACAGCAGGTGGTGCTCACGGTGCCTGCGAGCTTCGACCAAGGCGCGCGGGAGCTGACGCTGAGCGCCGCGACCAGCGCCGGGCTCAATGTGCGTCTCCTCGAGGAACCACAGGCCGCGTTCTACGCCTACCTGGCGGATCGGGGCCAGCAGGAGCTAGAAGCGCTCACCGAAGCCGGCGCCGCGCGCATCCTGGTGTGTGACGTGGGCGGCGGCACCACGGACCTGACGCTGATCGAGGTGTCCAAGCGGGGCGGCGCCCTGAGCCTGGAGCGCGTCGCTGTTGGCAACCACCTGCTCCTCGGCGGAGACAACATCGACCTCACCCTGGCGCACTTGGTGGAGAAGCGCCTCGGCGATCAGCTGAAGGGCGATGCGCTGGACCCAGGCCTCTTCGCTCAGCTGGTGATGGCTTGC
>JBFXBK010000680.1:0-2523 GCA_050183255.1 Polyangiaceae bacterium
TCGGCGATCAAGAGAGCTGGGGGCGTATCCAACGCGGACGCTGCGGCGGCGATGGGGCCGGACACCGCCTCGACGCGATAGCCCTGCATGCGCAGGCGACCGGCCAATACTTCGCGTTTCGCGTCGACTGGCTCGACCAGAACAATGCGCTGATGGGGCATGCTGGCCAGAACGGTCACCTACGATCGGCGCTTTAGCATTTAGCTGCAGAACCCGTAGATTCTTGAATTACGCGACCGGTGGCATATTCATATCCGCGCGGATAGCTCGATGTGGTCAGAGGTGCGCGGGGTGCCCCAGCTCGGGTCGGATGAGCGCCGCGGGGCTCGCCCCGAACAGGCTCGACAGCGCGGCGATCTGCGCCTGTCGACCGCGACGTTCTTGAATGCGAGCGAGCGCGGGCGACACGCGCTGGGCGGCGGCGCTCAGGAAGCGTGGAGTCAAAGACAAGAGCGGGTACCACGGGGTGATGTTCGATGGCAGCCCGAGCTGGCTCATCTTCTTTGCCCCGAGGAAATAGCGGCTCACGCTCAGGTGCTGGTGCCACGCGAGCCTGCGGCGCGCGTCAGCCAGGTAGTCGAAATGGCGCTCGAGGGGTTCTGCGGCGAGCGCCTTCCCGAGCTCCGCGCTGGTCCAGTCGGGCCTGCCTTGGGTCAGCGTGGCGTGATGGAGCAGGACGATGCCGGCGTTCTCGTCCAGTCGGATCCAGCGCTCGTCGACGCCCATCAGCCAACCCGCGTAGCTCCAGAGCTGCATCACAGCCTGTGATTCGCGCTTCGAGATCGGTACGCCCAGCAGCCGCACCCCGCCCAACATCGCCACGCAAAAGCCAAGGTACGTCGCGGCCATATCGATCTGGCTGATCGGTAGGCCCCAATGTGCAGCATCCCAGTCCTCGCGCTTGCTGAGGCTGCGCCGCACCAGCGCATGCACGAACCTCACGTGCAGCGTGGATTGGAACCCCGGCGCGAAGCGTTGCATGCCTCCGGGGTCGGTGCAGTCGACCCACCACTTGCCGGTTTCTGCGATGCGCTTGGCAGTGCCCTTGTTGAGCGCGCCCGTCTTCACCAAGGTTTGATTGAAGCCAGACAGTAGGTAGCCGCCCATCAGTGCGAGATCGCGCAGCACGAAGGTCGCCGTGAGCCCGAGTCGGCGACACACCTGTGCGCCTTCTTCGACCAACTCGAGGTCGACCCAGCTCGGCGGTCGCTCGACGCTCTCGAACAGAGCGCGCAGCGCGGGTGGGGCGTTGGGCACGCGGTCGAGCCCCTCACTCAAAGCGCGCTCGAACAAGGGCTTGGCCTCCCGAGGGCCGGCCTCGAACAGCCAATCGACGACGGGGTCCATCAGCGCGTCGCCGTCCCACAGCGCGTCACACACTTGCGCGTACTCGTCGTTCGACGGGGCGAGGGCGCGACCAATCAGCCAACGCTGCAGCCGCGGAGTGGGACGCTGGGTCTGCTCGAAGGGACGCACACGTCCAGGTACCGCGCGGATAGAGCTTGACATGCTTGCTCTGTAACGCCAGTAATTACTGGCGTTCAACTGGCATTTTCTCAACAGCGAAAAGGAACCGGGAAAACCGCCCAAACATGCGCAAGCAGCCTCGACAGCAGCGCTCTCGGGAGCTCGTCCAGAGCCTGATCGACGCGACTGGGCGCGTGATCGTGGCTCGGGGAATCGAAGCGACGACCACGAACCACATCGCCAAGGAGGCGGGCGTCGACATCGCGTCGCTGTATCAGTACTTCGCCAACAAAGAGGACTTGATCGAGGCGCTGGTGCAGAACCTCACCGAGCGAGCGGTCCTCGAGGCGACGCGTCGCTTCGCCGCGTTCGACGTGTACGCCGCAACGCCTGCCGAGCTCCTGCGTGCAGTGCTGCAGATCGGGATCCGCCTGGCGCGAGCGGATCCGGTGGTTGCTGCCATCGCCCAAGACTCGCGCTACCTGTTCGACAGCGCCGCGCTCGGCGTCCTGGAGAGCCGCTTTCAGATGCTGGCGACGCTCTACTTCCGACACCACTTTCGCTCCTACCCGATCGACGACTTGGAAGTGCGTCTACATATCGTCAGCGTGAGCGCCTTCTCCACGCTCGCGCGTCACTTCGCTCAGCAGCCACCGCTGATCAGCGACGACGTGTTGGTGGAAGAGCTGGTGCAGATGCTCACGCCGTACTTGTCGGCTCCTCGTTGTCCCTGAGGGTTCGCAAGGGTGAGTGATGGATTGCCCAGATCCTTGGACGTTGTGTCAACTTGATACAACCTCGCTTTCCGTATGGATGTAAGCTGCCACCGACGTGAGCGAAGCCAAGGCGAGCGACGAGAAGCAGCCATCCGAGGGCATGGGCGCGATTGGCGCGGCGGCGATCGGCGTGGGTGGCATGGTCGGGGGAGGGATCTTCGCGGTGCTCGGCACTGCCGCGACGCTGGCGGGCGGCGGGACGCCGGTCGCCTTCGCGATCGCTGGCGTGGTCGCGCTGCTCACGGCGTACTGCTACGCGAAGCTCTCGGTGGCGTATCCA
>JBFXBK010000681.1:0-2511 GCA_050183255.1 Polyangiaceae bacterium
GCACCGTAGCCCGTCGACCTCGTCAATCAGCGACTTCGCGCCAGCCACCCAGGTTGGCGCCTCGGGGCCGAAGACTGCGTCTCCCGGGCCGCACAGACCCACGAAGACGCTCACGGCGCCCACCGCCAGACAGCGCTGAGCGAGCTCGTTCGCGACCTGGCTCGTTAGATCCCCAAGGAAGCAAACCATGCACTCCCCGGCAGCATTGGCCCGGAGCGCGATGTAGTGGAGCTCTCCGCCGCTGCCGCGGGTAGCCGGAGAGACGGGCCTACCGAGGTTTGCGCGTAGCTGGTTGAGCAGCAGCGGTTCGCCGCATCCCGGGTCGAGTGCCGCAGTGGCGTGGGGCAGTAGCCCACGGAAGTCTTGCAGGATCGGCAGCAGGTGCTCGCTGATCTGGAGCAGCGCACGCTCCGGGAGCAGGCAGTCGAGCATGTCTTGCACCTGATGGGAGCCTCTGCGATAAGCCCCGAGCACGGCGTGCCCGCGGTGCTGCCGCGTCAGGTAGATCACACGGCTGCGCCAGCCAGTCTGATGCCCTGCGGATACGTTGGGTGCAACTTCGCAATTCAGGCCTTGAGCCTCGAGTGCGCGCTGCACCTGACCGTGTTTGAACTCGAGCTGAAGCGTCTCGCTCCCATGCATGAGGCGACAAGGGCTGGCGGGGGTCCAGCGCGGGCACTCTGGCGCGACGCGCTGGGCGTGACTCCGCTGCACTTGGAAGAGTCGCAGCACGCTCTTGTTCTGGCCGCGGTGCACGACCAGGGCTTCGCCCTCTTCCCCTGGCAAGCCGTTCCCAATCACGGCTGCAGCACCTGCGACGTGGCCTACTCCCAGACCATCATCGTTCAAGGCGCTCACGCCCACCTGCACCAACTCTCCGTTGACGAGCCGCTCCACGCCCCACTGCTTAGCGGGCTCGGCGAGAGGGCGCCAGACTCAGCCCCACTGCAGGGGCGCGACCGAGGTGCGCGCGCGGCGCCTGCTCTCGGGCTCGCCCTCTGTTGCAGCCTCGCTGGTTTCCGTCTCCTCCTGGCTGGGCAGCGGGCGCAGGACTTGGCGCAGCAAGCTGCTCCAGCTCTCCGTGGGGGCCGGAGCAACCGGCGCGCGGGCAGGTCGTGTAGTGGTCATCTTCGTCTCCTCACTGACCCGTCTTGAACGGCGTCATCCATACGTCGTTCCTGGGGCGCGCGAATCGACACGCAAGCCGCACTTTGTTTAAGAAACGTGTGCTGCTGACAGCAAGGTGGCGGGAGACGCCTCGAATCGCCCGCAGGCTAGTGCAGATTGAACCAGGTCTTGCCCGGCTCTAGGTCCAGGTGGACGTGGTCGTGGTGATCCGCGTTGTAGTTGGGCGTCAGGATCAGGTTGAACACCCGGCTCTGGTGGGTATCGCACACCAGGCCACGCAGCCAGCGGGATGCGGTATCAACCTGCTCGGTGCAGACCGGTGCGCCGATCGAGCCCGCGAAGTCGCGCTGGACCTCGTAGCGGGTACCATCTTGCAGCTCCAGACTTGCGACGTCGATGGCTAGCCCTAGGGCATGCTGACTGGGACGCCCGGAGCTGCGTATCACGGCTCCCGGCCGCAGGAGGCTCGCGTGGCGCAAGACCTGTACTCCGCGCCGTGAGAGCTCTCGAGTCCAGTCATCGAGGCTCAGCGCCAAACGGCAGTCCAGGACGTCATAGTCTCCGCGTGAGCCGGGCGTCTTGGCGCCGTTCATCACGATGCTGACACCGTTGAGCGGTCCATTGAGCTGCACGGGCAGAGCGACGTCCCGGGTCGCCTTGTTCGGGGTGTAGGCCTTGACCGGGAGTTGGCGCGCGGCGAGCTGTTTCGCGCATGCGTCGGGCGAGAGCGCCGAGTAGCTCAGCGCGGGCGGACTCGTGGGCGTTGGCGGGAGGCTGAGCGGCGCGCCCGGGGTCACTTGCGCAGCCAGCGGTGGTGGCTCAACGCCTTCTGCCTGGGGCAGCTGCGTCGCTTGATACGTTGCCGCGGGGATATTCCCCGGAGGGCTCCCAGGTTGCGCTGCGGGGCCTGCAACTGCTCCAGGAACGTAGTAGTAGGCGCGTGGCGACCAGGGTCCTTGGTAAGCGCTGCTTGGCACCTGCGCTGGCTCCGCCTCGTGAGCGCACCCGCTGAGCAGACCCAAGCTGACGCACAACGCGGGCAACTTGTCGAAGCCCTGCTGGCGAAGCCATCGAAGGCGCGTGTGAGGTGCTTGTAGACTCACTCCACGGCAAGCCTATGCGGCACCTGACGTTAAGGACAAAAACCCCGCGATAGGCGCGCACACCACTGACAATGCGTTCCGCACTCAGGCTGAAAGCCAGTCTCCGCGAGGTCAGGCGCGAGACAATTTCGCGATCAAGAGGCCGCCCACGAGCGCCGCGACCACTGCGGACGAACCGTGCCCGAGCATCATGTGGAGGTGACCCCCGGCGGAGCACTGCAAGTTGGTGAGTGCGCCCGCAAACAGGCCCGCGGCAGCACCGAGCCCCGCGCTCCGCCAG
>JBFXBK010000682.1:0-2510 GCA_050183255.1 Polyangiaceae bacterium
GGGGAAACGCATGTAGTACGCCGTCCAGAACACCAGCATGAACCCGACGGCAATCCGCCCCGGCGCGCTGAAGAGCCCGAGCAGCGCGCCCAGGCAGAACCAGGGGCCAAGCTCCCCCCCAAACTCGAGCAACGCGCGGAACGCGAAGCCGCGCCGCAGTGGCTCTGCTGCGCAGCCCTGGGCGAAGAAGGCTTGCTTGGCGCTGACCGTCGCCGGTCCCAAGCTGTGAGTCGCGACGCCATAAGCCACGAGCCAGGGCAGGGCGCCGAGCGTGGCGAAACCAGCCAGTGCCAGGGCTGGGCTCCAGGAGCCGCGTGCCCGATACACGCGGTACATCGCGAGCAACCCCAGCGGCGCACTGAGCGCAATCAATTCCGGGCGGATAAACGGTAGCACACCGAGCAATAGGCCAAGCAATACCGGGCGCCGCGGTGCAGCCGGGCTGCTCAGCACCAGCGCCCACACAATGCCTGCCTGCGCGAGCCCCGTCTCGAGCCCGTTGAACAGCTGATGCACGCTGAGCCCGACGCCGAGCCCCGTGAGGGTGAGCGCCGCCGCGAACACACAGGAGGTGCGATGCACGAAGCAGAGCCGCAGCAAACCAAGCGCATACAGGAGCACCGCCAGCCACTGGGTGAGCAGCAACGCATGGGGCGGTGGCAAGACCAAGCGCGCCAGCGCAACAAGCACAACGTGGGGCAAGCTCGTGGTGCCATACAACGCGGAAACGCCTGGGTAGCTAGCGTCTTGTCCCTTGAGCAACACCCGCGCGTTGTGCAGCGTGATGTACGAGTCGTCGAAGGGAAACAGCGGTTCGCTCGGCCGCGTGAGGTGATACGCGGCGCCCAGCAGCAGCCCCAGCGTGGCGACGACGTAGAACTGGCGCTGCCGTCGCGGCGTCGCAGGCGTACTCACCCAGCGCGCCATCGCGCTCAGCGCACGCTGAAAGGTGGGGAAGTGCTTGCTGGTCATGCTGCGCGCGTTCGGTACGAAGGTATCACGCGCCGCGCGATCGTAAGTAGTTCTCCCGTCTCGCGTGTTGGCACGAGTGTTTCCCTGAGGTCAGATCTCGAGGGTGGGATCGCCCGACCACGGATTCGGAGGCTCGCGGGGTTGACTCGCGGTCCCGCCGACCCAGTCTTCCGGGCACCCCCGAAACGACCACGACTGTGCCCATGCCTGTTGCCGTAGCGCGCCTGCACCCGATGCGTTTCCTAGTGGAATAGTTCGACATTCGGTCTTGTTGGGCAGTTACGGCGACTGGCAGACACCATGTACGAGACTCTGTTTGTCATCGGCCCTCCAAGGACGCTCTACGACATGGTGCCGTTTCTCGTGGTCGGCGCGCTGCTGGTGGCGTACGGAGTCTGGCACCGCAAGCGTCGTCCCACCTGGCGTTGGGTGACGGTAGTAGCTATTGGCGTGCTGCTCGCGTTGGGCGGTTTTGCGGAGACCGTCGCAAGTCAGAAGCGGCACGAAGCGCTCTATCGAGCCTACACCGAAGGCCGGTGTCAGGTTGCTGAGGGGGTCGTGCACTTGGACCACGAGCAGCCCATCGAAGGTCACGACATCGGGGAATTCGGAAGCGTCGGAGAGGAGTCGTTCGTCATCGGCAACGCTCCGGCTTACGCGACGACGGTCGCAAACGGTGGTGTGTTGCGCGAAGGCAAGTGGGTGCGCGTGTGGGTCCACCTTGGCAGCGTCGTGCGCATCGATCGCTTGGTCGACGGGCGACCGGCGGCTCCCGCTGACTCAACGTCCCGCGTTCCTTCGGCCTTGGAGATACCCTAGGGAAATTGATGATGCACCTGTCCGATACGTCACCCGACTACTTCGGCATACTCATGGCAAAAGGTGGCAACTCGACACTCTCGGAGCTACCCGCGGATGGGGAGCACTCCGTTTCGTGATGGAAACGCCATATGTACTCGCTCCGTCGGGACTGATTGACGACGGTTTTGCAGTCGGGTTTTTTCTCGCCGTCGGAGCGGTTGGTGGACTCCTGGCGGTCATCTTGCGGCGTTGGCGTGCGTGGGCTCGGTTTGGGGGGATGTACTTTTTCCTGGGCCTTTTCGCGGCCGGGATTCAGGTGGAAGAGGCTTTCGAACGGAAGCTGACGCGCGATGATCTCCACCGCGCATACCTTGACGGGAGGTGCGAAGTCGTCGAGGGCGTAGCCCACGTCACCCAATTTTGGGCTGCCGATGCGCACAACGAGGCCGACTTCGTGAAAGTCGGTGACCACTCGTTCACGATCGGTTCCAAGTATCACGGCATTGCGTACTCCCGCACCGTGGCTAACGGCGGCGTGCTCCGCGAGGGGGCGGCGGTTCGTGTCTGGTTGTACGAGGGTCACGTGGTGCGCATCGATCGCGCGCCGCAGACAAGTCCACCAGAGCGGGAACAGAACTCAGACGCTCGTCCGTGAGAGCCAACTGAGTGCCGTGCGGTCTCATAGAAGGCAGCGTTCGATGGGGTGCGCTGGCTGAGATGCTAGACTCCGACACATG
>JBFXBK010000683.1:0-2505 GCA_050183255.1 Polyangiaceae bacterium
TGAGCCGTTTTTGGGTGCTGCTACGACCAAAGAAAACGGCGCGTGAGTCCTGTTCACGCGCCGTCTGCGACTCTGCTGAGTCAGCTCGGAATCAACCGTAGTCACCCGGTCCTGGCGGGGCCGACGGACGTCCTTCGTCGTCGGTTTCGGGGACCCCCATCAAGGCGTTGAGCAGTGAGTTGAGGCGGTGCACCAGGCCACCGAGCTCCGCGTGTTCAATCTCGAAGCGGTAGTTGGCGTTGCCGTTGATGACCTGAAGCAGGCCTTCTTCCATCTCGCTGATCGGGCCTTGGATGTAGTTGCCAAGCAGGAAGCCGCCCACAACGACGAGCAGTACGCCGAGCCCCGTGACCGCAAACACGGGCCACAACAAGCCGTTCACCGACCCAACCAGCGAGGCCGGCACGGTGACGACCACGACGGCGCGCTTGCCGTCTCCGTAGCCCGCCAGGCTTTGAGTTGCGTAGAGTTCCCCAGGGAATGCGTCCTCGACCACCGTGATGTTGCCGGAGTCGATGCTCGCTTTGCTTGCTGCAGTGGTCTTCTCGCCTCCTGCAGCCTCCAGCATCGGACCCGACACGTCCGCGCTCTTCGCGACCAACTCAAGCTTGTCTGCGCCCATCACACCGATCATCAGCGCGCGACCGCTGGTTAGCTCACTGGTGCGCGTGAGGCGCTCATCGCTTAGGGGAGTGCCAACGACCAACGCACCAACCACCTTGCCGTCTTCGCCGCGCACCGGGGCGTAGCTCGCGAGCATCTGCTCTTGGCGCTGCTTGTTCATCCACACGTCGGAGCCGGTCTGGCCGCTCTTCAGCGATTCGCCAAGCGTGGGGTAGATCTCGCCGAGCTTGTCGCCGCGCATCAGCGCGGAACCGTTCCGACCCAGAGACACACCCGCGCTATCAACGAAGAGCACCAGCGACGGTGCCATGCGGGCGAACTGCGCATCTCCCACCGCGGCGTCGCGGATCTTGTTGGCCTGCGCGGTGGCGGCTTCGCTCTTAGCCTGCTCCGTCCCCGCGGCGAACACGCCTTGCACCTCTTTGGTGGCCGCTTGACTCGCGAGCCAGCGCTCCAGTCGGAGGGCGTCCAGCGCGAGGCGAGCGTTGGCGCTCTTGATCGCTCGCTCGACATCGCTCTTGCGAGTCTGGGGGTTGGATACGACGTCTTTCAGCGCCGTTAGCAGGAGAAAGTAGGACAGCAGCCCCACAACCAGCACGATGCCTGCGTTGACGATGATGATCTTGCCCCGCATGACCTGTCGCCCCTTCCTGTTGCCCTTTTTTTGCCGGCCGATGGAGATCCGACCCACGCTCGATGGGCCTCGGCATCGTGGACGCAACGCAGTTACGAAGCGTCCCAGAGGAACACAGTTCGCACCTTCGAGGCATGAACTGCAACCAATGTTCAAAACCGGCGAGCAGCCTATCATCCCGACTGCGGAGAACGAAACATGGTGACGACGCTAGCGGTTGTGGATGACGAGCTGTTCGACCGACACCGCGCGCTCGATCGCCAGGGGGCGCCAGCGCCTCATCCAGAGCGGCCAGAGCGCCTGCAAGCGGCGCGTCAGGCAGTTCAAGGGCTTGGCGAGAGCTTTGGACACGAAACGCTGCGCTTGGTGCCGCTGGCCCCACGCGACGCGACCGACGAAGAGCTCGAGCGCGTGCACGGCGCAGGTTATTTAAGTGAGCTCGATCAGGCGCGGGGCGGGTCGGGACACCTCGACGCGGATACCTACTATGCGCCTGAGTCGGTGGCAGCAGCGGTGCGAGCCTGTGGTGGCTCCATCGCGTTGGTGGATGAGTTGCTTGACGGAAACGCGGACTTCGGAGTCGCGTTGTTACGGCCTCCGGGCCATCACGCGCGTCCCGATGCCGCCATGGGGTTCTGCCTGCTGAACAACGTCGCCGTTGCCGCGGCCCACGCGCGCGCTCGGGGGCTCGAGCGAGTCATGATCATTGACTGGGATGTTCACCACGGCAACGGCACCCAAGAAATGTTCTACGACGACCCGACGGTGCTGTACGCCTCGCTACACCAGTTTCCGTTCTATCCGGGCACCGGGTCAGCCACTGAGGTCGGAAGCGGGGACGGTCGAGGCTACACCGTGAACGTCCCACTCAGCGCAGGCGCGGGGGAGGCGGTCTACATAGAAACCGTGCGGCAATTGCTCGCCCCGGTGATCGCGGAGTACGACCCGGAGCTGTTGCTCATCAGCGCTGGCTTCGATGCGCATGCTCGCGATCCGTTGGCCGGCATGGCACTCAACGCAGAGAGCTATCCGCGGATGCTGTCCGCGCTGACCGAGGCTTGGAGTCGGGGCGCTCGCGGGCGGCTCGGCTTGCTCCTCGAGGGCGGCTACGACCTTCAAGGTCTCGAGGCGTCTCTCGGGGCAACGCTGCGCGGGCTGCTGGAGTCGCCGGAACGCGGCCCCACGGAGCGCCCATCCTCGCGCCACGAGTCGGAACTCTGGGCGGCACGAAGCGAAGCGAAACGCTT